>NZ_JACJOT010000009.1:0-300000 GCF_014695715.1 Microcoleus sp. FACHB-68 | reverse complement strand
CGTTTTGAGCTGCATAGTAAATAAGATTCTAGCCTAGGGGCAAAACCAAGTTCTGAGTTAGAGAAAAAGTTAAAGCGTTACTGCGAACTGGGTGATATCCCTGTGCGACTTTCCCCGATCCTGCATTGGGGTTGAAATCCGTCAGCCTTGGGGGTCACAGAATTGTCAGAATAGCTGTAGCAATACTTTTCGTGATGAAAAAATTATCACGAAAATTTGCAACAAATTTAGGCCGATGGCAATTAAGACTATGGGATTTTTCAAGTTTTTTCGCGCTTTGGGGCACACCCTCAGCCCAGTGGTGGCCCTCTTGTTAGGAGCCATTTTAACCGTGAGTACGCTACAAGTGCTGCCATCTGTGGCGGCACCGGCTCCCTTGCAGGGATCACCCGTCGCCCTTCAGGGTTCAAACGCTCCTGCAACCAAGGGTGGTAGCTTTGTTACCGCCGCAGTTAATTTGGTGGGTCCTGCTGTGGTGAGAATCGATACAGAACGCACCGTCACCCGTAACGTCGATCCCTTGTTTGATGATCCCTTCTTCCGCCGGTTTTTTGGCGACGACTTAGCGCAACAACTGCCCCGCGAACAGCATCTGCGTGGACAGGGATCGGGCTTCATCATTGATAGTAGTGGCGTGATTTTGACGAATGCCCATGTGGTTGACAATGCCGATAAAGTAACCGTAACACTCAAGGATGGGCGCACCTTAGAAGGGCAAGTGCGCGGTACCGATGAAGTCACGGATTTGGCAGTGGTTAAAGTCAATGGAGGCAATTTGCCGGTTGCCCCCTTGGGAGATTCTACTCAGGTGCAGGTGGGAGATTGGGCGATCGCACTCGGCAACCCCTTGGGATTGGATAACACCGTCACCTTGGGAATTGTCAGCACCCTGAAACGCTCTAGCGCTCAGGCCGGCATTCCGGATAAGCGCCTGGACTTCATTCAAACCGATGCTGCGATTAACCCCGGAAACTCTGGTGGGCCACTTCTCAACGAGCGAGGAGAAGTTATTGGGATTAATACCGCCATTCGTGCCGGTGCCAATGGAATTGGCTTTGCCATTCCTATTGATAAAGCCAAAACAGTTTCCGCCCAATTGGTAAAAGGTGAAAAAGTCGCCCATCCTTATGTGGGCGTTCAAATGGTGACGCTAACCCCACAAATTGCCAGAGAAAATAATCAGGCTCCAAATTCTCCATTCACTGTGCCAGAAATTAATGGCGTTTTAGTGATGGGAGTGCTGCCAAATACGCCGGCTGCGGCTGCCGATATTCGCATCGGGGATGTAATTACTGAGGTTAATAACCAAACGGTCTCTAGTGCAGAAGAGTTGCAGAATATTGTTGAAAATAGCAAGGTGGGCCAGCAATTGCAGTTTGAAGTGCGGCGTGGCAACCAAACCCTGCCCCCCTTAGCGGTGCGGACAGCACAACTGGAAAGCAATGCTAGATAATTGCCGGTTTCCCATCCCTAAAGTTATGAAATGCTTCTGACTTTTCGCCTTTGGTAGAAAATCTCTTGTTAATAACTGAGCGATTTTCAATTCGAGGCAATACATCTTTTGGGGCGCAAAGTTGGGGCGCAATGCTTAGATCCCTGACTTGGCGTCCCAACATCAGGCATAAATGCGACCCAGAAGCGCTATAACCCATAAAATTTGAATTCATTGGAGAAAGCTTCTTAACAACAAGAGGCATTTTTTTATCATAAATCAGTGGTAGCTTCCTTGACATCCTGGAATTTTTCTCTAGAACCTGTACTTACACTTAGTCTTCATTAAAAATTATTACAACTAATTTTAACGAAATGTTAACTATAGGTAAATTTATCTTAACAATAATAAATTTTGATAAAAAAGTAGAGTAATCTAATGATTGGAATAAATTGTTTTAGTGGTAACAATCTCAGATAAAAATTCAGTATTAATACTGAAGGAAGACTTGAACAATGATTAATTTAGCCGGCTACGAAATTCTTAATACTGTTCATGAGAGTAATAATTCTTTGGTTTATCGGGGCTTGAGAAAGTTAGACAATCAACCGATTATTCTTAAGTTTCTCAAGCAAGATTATCCAACACCGGCTTCCCTAGTCAGATATAAACAAGAATACGAAATTACCTGCAACCTCAACGTAGACAGCGTTCCGAAAGCCTACAGCTTAGAAAAATATCAAAACACTTTAGTAATCGTTTTCGAGGATTGCAATGGAGAATCTTTGAAAAAATGGATAGACCATAAAAACCTTCCTTTAAAGATTTTTTTATCGACAGCCATTGAAATAACCAAAGCATTAGGTAAAATTCATCAACATAATATTATCCATAAAGACATTAATCCCAGCAATATTATTATTAACCCAGTTATCGGTCTGATTCAAATTATAGATTTTGGCATCTCTACGGTCTTAACCCGCGAGAATCCAACTATTAAAAACCCCAATGTTTTGGAAGGCACCCTGGCCTATATCTCACCGGAACAAACCGGCAGAATGAACCGCGAAATCGATTACCGCACAGACTTTTACTCATTAGGAGTCACTTTTTACGAACTACTGACTGGACAACTGCCCTTCGATTGCAGCGATCCAATGGAATTAATCCACTGTCACATTGCTAAACAAGCAGTACCGCCCCATGAAATTAACCGCACAATTCCCCTAGCGGTTTCTCATATTGTGATGAAGCTGTTAGCTAAAACGGCAGAAGCAAGATATCAAAGTGCCTGGGGAATCATTGCTGACTTAGAAGAATGCTTACAGCAATTACAAACTGAGGGAAGAATTGCAGAGTTTGAGATCGCCAAAAAAGATATTACAGATAAGTTTCATATTCCGCAAAAACTCTATGGAAGGGAGCAAGAAGTTGAAGCTTTATTAGTCGCCTTTGATCGCGTTAGCAATGGCACAACAGAAATGATGTTAGTGTCAGGTTACTCTGGCATAGGCAAATCCGCTTTAGTACAAGAAGTTTATAAACCAATTACTAAAGCAAAGGGTTATTTCATTGCCGGCAAATTCGACCAATTTCAACGCAATATTCCTTATGCGGCTGTTGTCAAAGCATTCAAGTCACTCGTCAAGCAACTCCTCACAGAAAATGAAACCCAACTCAATGCCTGGAAAGAAAAGCTTCTAGCTGCTTTTGGAGCAAACGGTAAAATCATTATCGATGTTATTCCCGAAGTAGAACTCATCGTTGGCAAGCAGCCATCTGTACAAGAATTAGGAGCGACAGAATCACAAAACCGTTTTAACTTAGTTTTTCAAAAATTTATTCGCGTGTTTTGCTCTGTTGAGCATCCCTTAGTCATTTTTCTAGACGATTTGCAATGGGCTGACTCCGCCACTCTAAAACTGCTCCAAGTCATGATGACAGATGAGGAAACAAAATATCTATTTCTAATGGGTGCTTATCGAGATAACGAAGTTAACCCCGCTCATCCGTTAACCATGACTCTGGATGAACTGCAAAAGCAAGGTGCAAAGATCGACCAAATTATCTTAACTCCCTTGCACCTTCAGCAAATCGGTAACTTGATTGCGGATACCGTACACAAAGACAGAGACTCAGTGATGCCCTTAGCCGAGTTAGTCGTCAGTAAAACCCAAGGTAATCCTTTTTTTGTTAATCAATTTCTTAAAACGCTTTATCAAGAAAATCTTCTTAATTTCAATTTTGCAAAAAGAACCTGGGAATGGAACCTTTCAGAAATTGAAGCATTAGATATTACCGATAATGTCGTCGAATTGATGATCGGCAAATTGAGAAAAATGCCAAAAGCAACTCAACAAGTTTTACGCTTAGCCGCTTGCGTTGGCAATAGTTTTGATTTAAATACTCTCGCAATTATTAATGAAAAGTCTCCGGGTCAAACTTTTGAAGAGCTATTGCCGGCAATCCAAGATGGATTAATTCTTGCAACTTCTGAATTGGGTGTAACAGAAGAAGAGATCATTGATTCACAACTTGTAATTACAACTTATAAGTTTTTGCATGACCGGGTGCAGCAGTCGGGTTATGCTTTGATTGATTCAAACCTACAAACAGCCGTTCACCTCAAAATAGGCCGGTTATTATTAGCAAATATTTCTCCAGATCGACAAGCAGAAAGAATTTTTGAAATCGTTGATCATTTAAATTCCGGGCGGAAGTTAATTGCTGATGATCGAGAAAAAGTTGAGCTGACTCTTTTAAATGTAACTGCCGCGAGGAAAGCCAAAGATGCAACGGCTTATGCCGCTGCCAGAAACTACTTAAGAACCGGGCTGGAAATTTTACCGGGCAATATTTGGCAGGACTACTACGAACTGGCTTTTACCTTGCACAAGGAACTGGCCGATGTGGAGTATTTAAACGGAAATTTTGCAGATTCTAAGATTTTAATCGAAGTTGCTTTGGCTCAGTCCAAATCAAATCTAGAAAAAGCCGAAGTTTACAACATTCTGATCGTACAGTACACCTTACTGACTAAATATGAAGAAGCAATTCAAACGGGGTTACAAGCACTTCGTTTGCTAGAAATAGACTTAGCTGAAGACAACTTAGCAGGGGCGGTAAATGCCGAACTTGCTGAAGCTAAGGCTAATTTAGAAAGTAGAGAAATTTCTTCATTAATTAATGCCGAAAAGATGAAAGATCCGTCAAAAAAGATGGCCTTGAAGCTATTAGGCAACATGGGTCCATTGACATTTTTTTCGTCTCAAGAACTATGGAAACTGACTGTGATCAAAGCCATTAACATTTCTCTAAAATATGGATTTGTAGCGGGAGGGTCTTACTGCTACTCATGTTATGGAATTATTCTGAATTCAATTTTAGGAGATTACCACTCGGCTTATGAGTTTGGCCGGCTCGCTCTCACCCTCAGCGAAAATTCAAATAACCTGTCGCAAAACTGCCAAGATAGCGTTATCTTTGCCAATTACTTAAACTGCTGGATTAAACCAATCAAAACGACTGCCGAGATTAATAACGAAGGGTATAAAATTGGCTTGCAATCTGGCAATTTGCAATGGACGGGCTACAACAGAATGTTTCAAACCATTACTTATTTCTTCCAAGGAATAAATTTAAACAGCTTATTGGAAGATATTTCTAACTCGCTTCATTTCTGTCATCAAACCCAAAATTTGTGGTCAATTGATATCATTAATGCCAATAAATTAGCCATTTTAAATTTGATGGATTTACAAGATGAAGTTAGTGAAGAACAGTATTTAGAAAATTTTAACAACCGGAAGAGCATGGCCGCTCTCTGCGAGTTTTATGTTTTAAAAGCGCAGATTTTTTATCTTGATGAACAGTACATTGAGGCAAAGCAAGCCTCTGAGCAAGCGTCGGAAATCATTGATTATCTAATGGGGCACATTTCAAGCGCTCACCATAATTTTTATCGTTCGCTTATCTTAACAGCTCTCTTTTCAGCCGGCTCTGAATCGGAGCAAAAAGATTACTTAAAGCAACTAGAAGCAAATCAGAAACAAATGAAAACTTGGGCAGATAACTGCCCAGAAAATTTTGCACACAAATTTTGGCTGGTGGCGGCAGAGATCGCCCGAATTTCAGGCCAAGATTTAGAAGCAATGGATATGTATGATCGGGCGATTGCTTCAGCTAGAGAACACAATTTTACTCAGAATGAAGCCCTGGGGGCAGAACTCGCAGCTAAATTCTGGTTAGTGAAAGGCAAAGAGGAGTTTGCCCAACTCTACCTCACCAAGGCTCACTATGGGTATCAACTTTGGGGGGCTAAACGCAAAGTAGAGAATTTAGAAAAGAAATATCCCCAATTAATCATGAGGACTTCAAACCAAAGTGCGAATAAAACAAAAGTTACTCAAACAACTGCTCAGCCTACGACCACTACTACTAACTTAGAAGCTACACTAGATTTGACAACAGTAATGAAAGCAGCACAAGCAATTTCAGGTGAAATTGTTTTGAGCAAGTTGCTAACACGGTTGATGAAAATTGCCATCGAAAATGCTGGAGCTGAAAAAGGCTTTTTGATTTTGCAAAAAGCTGGAAGCTGGGTTATCGAGGCGGAAGGTTCGGTTAAAGAAGAGGAGGTAAGTGTGCTGCGATCACTTCCTCTCAATGCAACAGCGGCTTCTGGGAACACTTCTAAACTTGTCGGTGCGATCGCCAACTATGTCATCCGTACCCAGGAAAACGTTGTTTTAAATAACGCGACTCAAGAGGGACAATTTACTCGCGATCCTTATGTGGTTGCGACTCAACCGAAATCAATTCTCTGCACGCCTCTACTGCACCAAGGCAAGCTCACCGGCATTCTTTACCTAGAGAATAACCTGACAGAAGGGGCTTTCACCACCAATAGGTTAGAGTTGTTAAAACTCTTATCTGCCCAAATTGCAATTTCCATTGAAAATGCCCAACTGTACAAAAACTTACAGGAGTTTAATCAAAACTTAGAGCAATTAGTTGGCGATCGCACTCAAGAATTATCGGATGCCCTAGATAACTTAAAAGCGGCTCAAAGTAAACTGGTGGAAGCGGAAAAAATGGCCTCGCTAGGAGGATTAGTCGCCGGCGTTGCCCATGAAATTAATACACCTGTTGGCGTAGGAGTCACCGTTGCTTCAGCTTTGGCAGAACATACCACAGAATTCTGTTCTATTTATAAGAGCGGCAAAATGAAGCGCTCTGAGCTAGAAGAATTCTTGGATATAGCGATCCAAAGTAGCAACACCCTGCTGATTAATTTACAGCGGGCGGCGGCATTGATTCAAAGTTTCAAACAGGTGGCAGTCGATCAGTCAAGCGAAGAACGGCGAATTTTTCATGTCAAAGATTATCTAGATGAAATTTTGTTGCAATTAAAGCCAAAATTGCGACATACCAAACATCTGATAGAGGTTTTAGGTGACACTAATATTAGTCTAGATTCTTATCCAGGTGCGTTTTCGCAAATCGTGACTAACTTGCTGATCAACTCTTTGACTCATGCGTATAAAGGAGATAGTGAGGGCAAAATTCAGATTCATTTTCAGCAAGAAGACGAGCACTTAATCCTAAAATACTCTGACGATGGTCAAGGGATTCCTGCTGAAAATTTAAGCAAAGTTTATGAGCCATTCTTTACAACTAAACGCTCTCAAGGAGGGAGCGGATTGGGATTACATCTTGTTTACAATTTAGTGACACAAAAACTTAAAGGTGAAATTGAGTGTCAAAGTGAGGTGGGTAAAGGCACGCAATTTGTGATTAAGTTGCCCATGCAGATAGATCCAAAAGAAGCGTTTGGTTACTCAAAGTGAGCATTGAATTTTAAGGGAGAAAAGCAATGGCAAACGTAACTGGCAATTTTATAATTAAACAATCTCCTGATCAAGATTTATTAACTTTTGAAGACGAATCAAATTATGAATTATTTTTTGCAGATGAAGAGGAGGAAAAACAACCAAAAGAAAGTTGGAAAGTTTTAATTATAGATGATGAAATTCAAGTTCACACGGCTACGACCATTGCATTGAAAAAGTTTGCTTTTGAAAGCAAGCATTTGAATTTTATTAGTGCTTACTCCGCTCGGGAAGCTAAACAATTACTTCAAGAACATCCGGATGTTGCCATTATTCTGCTTGATGTCATTATGGAAACTGATGATGCGGGCTTAGAGTTGGTTCAATATATCCGGGAAGTCCTTAATAATCAATTAGTGCGAATTATTTTACGCACAGGTCAACCGGGACAAGTACCTGAAAAAAACATAATTATTAACTATGATATCAACGACTATAAAACCAAGACTGAATTAACGACATCAAAGCTATATACGACCGTGTTGACTGCGTTAAGAAGTTTTTCTTTGAGTCAAAAGTTACAGTCTGAAATAGAGCGACGTGAGCAAGTAGAAATAGCACTGCGAAGCAGCCAGGAAAAAGAACGCGAAAAAACGATTGCCTTAGAGCATTCTTTAAAAGAGCTGCAAGAAGCGCAACTTCAGCTTGTGCAAAGTGAAAAAATGTCTAGTTTGGGTCAACTCATTGCCGGTGTAGCGCATGAAATTAACAATCCGTTGAACTTTATTTACGGCAATCTCGCCCACGCCAATGATTATAGTAAGGAACTCATCCATCTGTTGAATCTCTACCACCGGCATTATCCGCAACCCGAACCAGAAATTCTCCATGAGATGGAAGATGCAGACTTGCCATTTGTTATAGATGATTTACCTAAACTGCTTTCTTCTATGCAGTTAGGGATCGAACGGATCTGCAATATTGTGCAGTCTCTGCGAAATTTTTCGCGCTTGGATGAAACTGAAAGCAAGACGGTCGATATCCACGAAGGTATTAATAGCACCTTGATGATATTGCAACACCGGCTTAAAGCTAAGTCAGATCGTCCGGCTATTAACGTCATCAAAGACTATGGTGCCTTGCCGCTGGTGTCTTGTTATGCCGGCCAGCTTAATCAGGTGTTTATGAACTTGATCGCCAATGCTATAGATGCCTTAGAAGAACGGGTAAACCAAGAGAAGAATCAAATTTTTCAACCCCTGATTTTGATTCGCACTGAAGTCATCTCGCATAATTTGTCTGACGGGATAGCTGCCGGCTCACGCATTCGCATCACAATTGCTGATAATGGCATTGGCATGACTGAGGAAGTTCGCGCTAAACTTTTTACCCCCTTCTTTACAACCAAGCCGATTGGAAAAGGGACAGGCATGGGGTTGTCAATTAGCCGAAAAATTTTGTTAGAAAAACATGGCGCTCAATTGCATTGTATTTCTACGCCAGAGCAGGGAACCCAGTTTATTATTGAGATGCAGATAAGTTTTAAACCAACGGATCTTGCAAGCGCCATTCTCTAGCGAACTTACCTGGCGCAATTCATCCCTTTACTATACAACTGTAAATAAAAAAAAGTGAACAGTAAAGAAGGTTAATCTTTGCCTCTTTACTGTTCACTTTTTAAATGAAAAAGCGAAGAGCAATTTCTTGCCCTTCACCCTTGACTTATTTAAAAGTCGTCGTCGTCGTCGTCATCGTCTTCTTCTTCCTCATCATCTATCAAGACATCATCTTCGAGGATGGGAGAGAAAGCGTCAGCGCCGGCCAAGTCAAAGCCGATACCGGCAGCACGAGGGGGACGTTCAGGCAATTCCTCAGTCCGGTCGCCAAAGATGCCATTACTGCTAAAGGTACGGGCGCTGCGGTCATCGAGAACGACATCCTTAAGATCGTCATCCTCATCCAGAACACCGGCAGAGTCATAACCCATATCCATATCGGCTTGACTGTTCATCAAGTCCTCGTAGGCATTGAAGCCGGTGCCGGCAGGAATCAGACGCCCGATGATCACGTTTTCCTTGAGTCCACGCAACCAGTCAGACTTACCTTCAATCGCCGCTTCTGTAAGCACCCGTGTGGTTTCTTGGAAAGAAGCCGCCGAGATAAAGCTATCCGTATTCAGCGATGCCTTCGTAATCCCCAGCAACACCGGCGTGTACTGAGCCGGTGCACCGCCGGTGATGGACATTGCCTCATTCACCTGCTCAACCTGACGCAACTCCACCAGTTCACCGGGCAGCATCGTTGTATCGCCGCCGTCATCCATCCGAACCTTAGAAGTCATCTGACGAACGATCACCTCAATGTGCTTGTCAGAAATATCAATCCCTTGAGATTGATATACAGACTGCACCTCATTCACCAAAAATGTCTGGCAGGCTTGGAAACTACTCAACGCCGCATCATACGCGCCCATCGTTTCCCGGTTGATATTAAAGAAAACCTCCAGAATTTCATGGGGATTTGAAGGCCCATCTGAAAGTGGTTCGCCGGCTTTGACTTCCTGGCCATCAGACACCATCACATTCTGTCCCGGACCCATCACGTACTCTGTAATCACCCCATCGGACTCAATGACCTTGACTTCAACCGAGTCATCGTCACCATACTCAACCTGAGCTGTCCCCGGTCGTTTAGCCAGAACACAAGCTTCCTTGGGCTTCCGGGCTTCCAGCAGTTCCTCAATCCGGGGCAAACCTTGGATAATGTCCCCCGTCTTTGTACGCTCAAACACCAGCAGCACCAACAAGTCACCCCGTTGCACCAAACTGCCATCCTCAACGTGCAGCACTGCACCCGAAGAAACGCGATAGGGGCGGGCGATCCGCATCACGACTTTGCTGGTTGGTTTTTGCAGCTTGGATTCGGCATCTCCCTCTGCCGGTGAAGATTGATCTTTGATGATCGACAGCACTTGGCCAGACTCTTCAAGTCCGACTCCGGGCGCGATCTCATCCTTACCGGCAACGAGCAAAGTGCCGACTTTAACAGTGGGTGAGAGTTCTGGGACTTCTAGGGTGAGCAAATCAGCATCCCGCACCACCAGAATCCGGCGAATTGCTTCCGCACCCTCGCGAATCCCGCGAACCAAACCAGCTTCTTTACACTGAATTTCAGTTCGGGCTACAACGGCACCCGGGGCAATGCGCTGGCCATCTTCCACCAAGAGCCGAGTGTGGGTACTGCCTTGCAGGGCGTCTGCCGCCATATCCCGGCGAATGATCAGCGATTCTAAAATCACCAATTGCAGCCGCATCACAGACGGGTCATTCGCATCTGGCACCAGCTCAATATCGGCTGCCAGTTGAGGGGCGTCTTTGCCAATTTCCAGCACAAGCTGGGTTCGCAGCAACTCCAAACCTTCAACGGATTTAACCCGCTCCCCATCCTTATAAGGCAGACGCTGTACGGCACGCAACTCAATTGCGGAACCGTCTTGGTCTTTGCGCGATTCTTGGGAAGGAACAGCCGGCTCATCGGGCACGTGGAACTCAGTCACCGGACGCAGCAGGAGGGCTGGGCCTTCTGGGGTTTCCACATACTCGATGTAGCGTAACTCTGGCACCGTCAGACCTTTTATAACTTCTTGGCCTGGATTCGCCAAAGTGGCATCGGCACTGAGCACTTCTTCCGGATCATCTACCATGTGGAGTTCACCGGGCTTGACGACAATTTCCCGCAGGATATCGTTTTTCTGGGTAACTTCCACGACCCCGTTGTTTTGGCAGAAGATATCTTTGACAACTTCTGTGCCGGCTTCTACATACTGGCCATCTTCAACCAGCAGCAAAGAAATGTCTTTGTTCACTTCATGACATTCTTCGGGAATCCACAACAGGGTGCCGCCTTTAACGACTTCGTAACCTTGCTTGGCTTTACCACGCTTGGCCACTTCCACGCCGGCATATTTGATGATCCCGCCGGTTTGGGTGTGATAGCGACCGTCCATCAACTCAGCGACCACTTGATTATTTTGCACCTTTGTGCCTGGGGTGGCTTTCAGCGAAAACTGCTGGTTATTGGTGGTTTCAATAACATAGTGTTCCCGGCCCTGATAGCTTTCCTCCCGGACAGTGGCCCGGTCGAGCAGGACAGAAGCGGTGATAATTTCCACTTCGCGCGGATGTTCGCCGGAAGTGTCTTCCCCACCCAAGCGCACAACGCCGCCGTGTTCGCTAATCAGTTTGGTTTCTGCCAAAACGCTCCCTGGCTGAATCCGGTCGCCGTTTTTGACGATGGGTTCGGCCCCTGGTGGCAAGTTGTAAACTTCGCCGGCCAGAATCCAGATTAAGCCGCCGCGCTGGGCGATGCGGGTGGTGTTGCCCTGCCGATCTGTTTTTTCTTCGGGCACCAGGTCGGCAAACAGCGCTTCGCCGGCCAAGTCGGAAGCCACGTCTTTGGTAGCTTTTTCCGTGGTTTTGCGGGCGGTACGACCGGCAATCGGCACTTCGGCGATAATCGCGTCAGGTTTGACCTGGCCGCCATCTTGCACCAACAGGGTGGAACCTTGGGTGATGGCAAAAACTTCGCGCCGTCCATCTCGCTCTACGGCTAATTCGGCGTTAGCACTTTCTACAACCAGTGCTTCTTCCCCGTGGCGGGTACGGAAGGGCCGAGTTCGTAGTTGGCCAATATAGCGAATCGTGCCTTCAAAGGGTGCGCGAACTTGACGGGCGATTTCGCCGGTGAAGACGCCCCCGGTGTGGAAGGTACGCATCGTTAGCTGAGTCCCCGGTTCGCCGATGGACTGGGCGGCGATGATCCCCACGGCTTCACCCATGTCTACTAAGTGAGCGTGGGCAAGGCTCCAGCCGTAGCAATGCTGGCAGCAACTGCGGGTGGCTTCGCAGGTAAGGGGAGAGCGGACGAACACCTCTTCTACTTTGGCATCGCCAATTTCTTGGGCGAGTTCTTCCGATATCGGTTGGTTACGGGTGACAATAATTTTGCCGGTTTTGGGGTGGGGCGCATCTAATGCTAATACGCGACCGAGCAAGCGGTTTTTCAGCGGGATCAACACCCGATCCCCATCGGTCATTGCCCGTACTGGAATTCCTCGGTTAGTGCCGCAGTCAATTTCCCGCACGATCACGTCTTGGGATACGTCTACGAGCCGGCGGGTGAGATAGCCAGAGTCGGCTGTTCTCAGGGCGGTATCAACTAAGCCCTTACGTGCGCCGTAAGAGGAAATAATATATTCGGTTACGGTTAAGCCTTCGCGGAAGTTGGTTTTGATGGGCAAGTCGATAATTTCCCCTTGAGGATCTGCCATCAGTCCCCGCATTCCCACCAACTGCCGGACTTGGGAAATATTCCCCCGCGCTCCACTGAAGGCCATCATGTAGACGCTGTTCAGGGGATCGGCGGCTTTGAAGTGACGCACGACTTCGTCTTTGAGTTCTTCGCTGGTGCCGTTCCAGGTGTCGATAACTTTCTGGAAGCGCTCGACTTCGGTGATTTCTCCACGCGTGTAGCGGGCTTCTGTATCACGAATTTCGTCTTCGGCTTTTGCGAGCAGCTGACGTTTGCCGGGGGGAATTTTGAGGTCGTCTACCGAGATGGAGACGCCGGCTTTTGTAGCGTAGCGGAATCCCAAATCTTTAAGAAGGTCGGCGACTTGGGCTGTCCGCGCTGTCCCGTAGTTGGTGAAGGCCCAGGCAATGAGTTTTTTTAAGACACCTTTGTCAACAACTCGATTGCGAAAAACCATTGACTTTTGATCTGCCATGTTTTTTTGTCCTGTGTCCTTTGTCCGGTCGTTTTTTGCCCTTGGTTGTTGATGCTTTGTCACTTATCTTTTGTCTTTTGTTTTGGGTTTTTACCGGCTGACAATTAACAATTGATAAGTGACAAATGACAAATGACTATTTGAGCGCTTCTTGAATCGTCTTGTTTAAGATGATTCGTCCTGGGGTTGTTTTGATGTATTGGCTGACGATGTTGCCGGTTGCGTCTTCCCGAGTTCGACGGTATTTATAGAGTTTCGTTACGATACCGTCTGGGGATTTTTCGACCTTGGGGCTGTTATCCGGCTCATCTGTTTCTACGGTTCCATCAAAGCGCACCCAAATATAGGCGTGGAGGTCGATTTGTTTTTGTTCGTAGGCGATGATCGCGTCGTCTAAGTTCGCAAAGTAGCGACCGGCTCCTTTTTGCTGATCGTGGCTTTCGGCGGTTAGGTAGTAGCAGCCTAACACCATGTCTTGGCTGGGCGTCACGATGGGCCGTCCGGTTGCCGGTGACATGATATTGTTGGATGCCAGCATCAGTAACCGTGCTTCTGCCTGAGATTCTAAGGATAAGGGGACGTGAACGGCCATTTGGTCACCGTCAAAGTCGGCGTTGAAGGCGGGACAAACGAGGGGATGCAACTGGATGGCGCGTCCTTCCACCAAGATCGGTTCAAAGGCTTGAATCCCTAGCCGGTGCAAGGTGGGTGCCCGGTTTAGCATGACTGGGTGCCCTTCGATGACTTCTTCTAGCACGTCCCATACGCTGGGATCGTTGCGCTGGATGAGTTTTTTGGCGGCTTTAATGTTGTTGACCAGTCCCTGACGAATCAGCCGGTGAATTACGAAGGGTTGGAATAGCTCGATGGCCATTTCACGCGGTAAGCCGCACTGGTGGATTTTGAGTTTTGGCCCGACGACGATAACGGAACGTCCGGAGTAGTCAACGCGCTTACCTAACAAGTTTTGGCGGAACCGGCCTTGTTTACCTTCAATGATGTCTGAGAGGGATTTAAGGGGCCGGTTGTTAGCTCCTACGACTGTCCGTCCCCGGCGTCCATTGTCGATGAGGGCGTCAACGGCTTCTTGCAGCATCCGTTTTTCGTTACGGATGATGATTTCTGGCGCGAGGATTTCTTGCAGTCGGGCCAGCCGGTTGTTGCGGTTGATGACACGCCGGTAGAGGTCGTTAAGGTCAGAGGTGGCAAAACGTCCACCATCAAGCTGCACCATCGGGCGCAGATCCGGCGGAATTACTGGAATTACGGACAGCACCATCCAATCGGGTTGGGAGCCGGTGGCGATAAAGTTGTCAATCACGCGCAGGCGCTTGATCAGTTTGGCTCGTTTTTGGCCTTTGGCGTTGGCAATTTCTTCGCGCAGTTGTTCCGCTTCTTTTTCCAGCTCAATGTCTTGCAGCAGGCGTTGCAGTGCTTCCGCGCCAATCCCGACTTCGATGTTGGCGAGTTGAGAATCTTCGCTGTAAAGCTGATCCTCAATTTCCATCCACTGATCTTCTGTCAGTAGCTGTTTGTATTGGAGGTTGTCGGCGTTGCCGGGGGAGAGAACGACGTAGGCGTTGAAGTAGACGATTTGTTCGACATCCCGCAGGGGCATATCCAAAAGGATGGCCATGTAGCTGGGGATGCCTTTGAGATACCAAACGTGGGCGACGGGTGCGGCTAACTTGATATAGCCCATGCGATGCCGGCGCACTCTTGATTCGGTAACTTCTACGCCACATCTCTCACAAACAATACCTCTGTGACGAACCCGTTTGTATTTCCCGCAATGGCATTCCCAATCTTTTGCCGGCCCGAAAATTCGCTCGCAAAATAAGCCATCCATTTCAGGCTTTAATGTCCTGTAATTGATGGTCTCTGGCTTCGTCACTTCGCCCACGACTTGACCATTCGGTAGGGTTCTTTCGCCCCACTGCCGAATTCTTTCTGGGGACGCTAAGCCAATTTTGACGTAGTCAAATCTTTGTTCAAGCTTTGCCATTTATCTTTATCTCCCTTCAATGTGCTTCCAAGTTTTACCAGGTATCATCAGTCTCGCTTCAGTTATCAGCTTTCTTAGCTGGTTGCTAACAAAAGGGGGGCTGACGGTATTCTTAATAAAGTTAAACTTCTTTATAGGTGACTCCGTTTTTAATGTCGTAAATGACACTTCTAGACACTCCAAAATCGCGAGCAATATCGGGAATGCAGCCATTCATTCGGCGACTCCGCACAGCTTGAACCTGTTGGAATATTTGAGATCAATTTCTCGAAGTTGGCCAATACTCAATTTGCTGCTACCGGCAATAATTTGACTGCGAGAGGTTTTGCGGTCTCGCTGGATCATTTGCCGGCTATTTTCAGCGGCGGTTCCCGGTACTAAATGGTCTAGGTTAATACAGCTTTGGTTATCCCAAGCGTGGCAAGCTAAATAACCCGATTCTAAGAATCCTGGGATTTTAGATTCGAGAACTAATCGGTGAACGAATACCGATTTGCCATTAATCCATTTGCGCCCGTAACCGTTTCTCAGCTTATTACCTTGCCATTCTATACAACCGGCTGCCGTCATTAAACCTGCAAGTCCGGGGGGAACTGTAACAAAATGAGACATGATCAACGTGAGATTGAAACAGATGACGTTGGTTTGAATCTCGCGGTGTTAATCGCACCGGCGAGATAATTCATTGTCTCATTGGTTAGCGCTTCTTCTGTCAGCAGTCAGCCGTCAAAAACAACGGACTGCTGACAGATGGCTGCTGACAACTATTCGTCTGCTTCGTCAAACGCTTCCCGTGAAACTGACTCGTAAGTCGGTCTTGAAGGGGCGCGGCGGGTGGACACATCCGCCATCAGATCGACTTCCACATCGCGTGAGGTGCCGTCTTCCTTGGTTTCCACCTTGTGGACTGCAATATCCAAGCACAGCGATTGCAACTCGCGCATCAGCACTTTGAAAGATTCTGGCGTTCCCGGACGGGGGATAGCCTTGCCTTTAACGATCGCATTGAGCGCTTCGTTCCGACCTTGCATATCGTCTGACTTCACCGTCAGCAATTCTTGCAAGGTGTAGGCTGCGCCAAACGCCTCCAGTGCCCACACTTCCATTTCTCCAAAACGCTGGCCGCCTTGCTGCGCCTTGCCACCAAGAGGCTGTTGCGTCACCAGAGAATAAGGGCCGGTGGAACGGGCGTGGATCTTGTCATCCACCAAGTGAACCAGCTTCAGCATATAGGCTTTGCCCACCGTGATCGGCCTGTCAAAGGGTTCGCCGGTGCGTCCGTCCATGACGGTAATCTTACCGGCATTGTCCGGGTTAAATAACCAATCTTTGCCGGTTTTCTCACGCGCTTGCTGCAACTTGTAATGCACGGTTTCCCGCGATTTTTCCGATCCGTGCATTTCATCAAACGGCACGATTTTAAACCGCGCGTTCAAATTTTCGCCGGCCCAACCGAGCAGGCACTCGAAAATCTGGCCCACGTTCATCCGTGACGGCACACCCAGGGGGTTGAGGACGATATCAACCGGCCTGCCATCGGGCAGATACGGCATATCCTCTGCCGGCAGAATTCGGGAAATAATCCCCTTATTGCCGTGCCGGCCTGCCATCTTGTCGCCCACTTGAATCTTCCGTTTTTGGGCCACATATACGCGCACCACCATATTTGCGCCGGGAGGCAGCTCATCGCCTTGTTCGCGGGTGAACACCCGTACATCAACGACGCGGCCTTTTTCTCCATTGGGCACTCGCAGGGAATTGTCGCGCACGTCGCGAGCTTTTTCCCCGAAAATCGCCCGCAGCAGTTTCTCTTCAGGCGGTTGGTCAGATTCACCCTTCGGCGTCACCTTACCCACCAGAATATCGCCCGACTCGACCCACGCCCCGATCCGGATGATGCCGCCCTCATCTAGTTGGCGCAGTGCATCTTCCCCAACGTTGGGAATTTCCCGCGTGATTTCCTCTGGACCGAGTTTGGTTTGCCGTGCCTCAATTTCATATTTTTCAATGTGAATTGAGGTGTAGACATCGTCGATGACGAGGCGTTCGCTAATCAGGATCGCGTCTTCATAGTTGTAGCCTTCCCAAGGCATATAAGCCACTAGGATGTTTTGGCCCAGGGCGATTTCTCCGCCTTCCGTTGCCGAACCATCTGCTAGCACTTGGCCGGCAACGACCTCATCGCCTTCAAACACCAGCGGGCGCTGATTGAGACAGGTATCCTGGTTGGAACGCTGGTACTTCTGAAGCTGGTATTCAAGTTCTTTCGGCTCAGGGGAGGGCCGGCTTGTCGCCCCGTCTGACTGATTGCTGTGCCCGTTCGCTGGCGTTGGTTTCACCCGGATGCGCTCTGCATCCACATAGGTGACTACTCCATCCGTGCGCGACACGATCACCATCCCGGAGTCCCGCGCTGCTTGCGCTTCCAGGCCGGTTCCCACTAGGGGCCGCTCTGGTTGCAGCAAAGGCACCGCTTGCCGCTGCATATTAGAACCCATCAGGGCGCGGTTAGCATCGTCATGTTCCAAGAAAGGAATCAGGGAGGTCGCCACTGAGATAATCTGCACCGGCGACACGGCGACGTAGTCTACTTGGTCGGGTGTGGTGGTGGTAAAGTCTTGCCGGTAGCGCACTGGCACCGTTTCACCCTGGATGTAGCCATTTTCATCGACCGTAATATCCCCCGGTGCGACTCTGAGGTCATCTTCCTCATCTGCCGTCATGAACTGGGGAGGCCGATCTCGCAACACCCGGCCATTTTCGACTGGGTAGAAGGGCGTGGCGATAAACCCGTAGGCGTTCACCCGTGCGTGAGTGGCTAAGGAGCCGATTAAACCGGCATTCGGGCCTTCAGGCGTTTCGATAGGGCAGATGCGCCCGTAGTGGGAGGGGTGAATGTCGCGCACCGCAAAGCCGGCGCGTTCCCGTGTCAGACCGCCTGGGCCAAGGGCGGATAGCCGGCGCTTGTGGGTCAGTTCTGCCAGGGGATTGGTTTGATCCATGAACTGGGACAACTGGGACGACCCGAAGAATTCTTTGATCGCCGCGACTAGGGGTTTGGGGTTGACAAGGGAAGCTGGGGTGAGGGCGTCGGCGTCTGATACGGTCATCCGTTCCCGGATAATGCGTTCGAGCCGGTTTAATCCAACCCGCACTTGGTTTTGCAGCAACTCACCCACACTGCGGACGCGCCGGTTGCCCAAGTGATCGATGTCGTCTGTTTGGCCGATGTCGAATTCTAAGTTAATCAGGTAGTCAACCGCCGCCAAAATGTCTTGGGGGGTGAGCACCCGCATGGTATCTGGCACGTTGAGCCGCAGCTTTTTGTTGAGCTTGTACCGGCCCACGCGACCGAGGTCATAGCGTTTGGGATCAAAGAAGCGAGAGTCGAGCAACTGCTGGCCCCCTGAAACGGTGGGAGGTTCACCCGGACGCAGTTTGCGGTAAAGCTCCATCAGGGCTTCTTCTTCGCTGAACTGCCCTTCTTTTTCGATGGTTTTTTGGAAGTATTCCGGGTGGCGCAGGGCGTCGTAGATTTCGTTGTCGCTGAGTCCCAAAGCTTTTAGCAGCACTTGGGCGCTCAGTTTGCGGGTTTTGTCAATCCGCACCCAAACGAGGTCGTTTTTGTCGGTTTCAAATTTCAGCCACGCGCCCCGGTTGGGTATGAGGCTGGCGTTGTAGGTACGGCGTCCGTTTTTGTCGGTGTCGGATTTGTAGTAGACTCCGGGAGAGCGGACGATCTGGTTAACGATGACGCGTTCGGCACCGTTGATGATGAAGGTGCCTCGGTCTGTCATCAGGGGCAGGTCGCCGATGAAGACTTCTTGTTCTTTGATTTCGCCGGTTTCTTTGTTGATCAGGCGGGTGGGCACATACATCTGAACGGCGTAGGTGCTGTCCCTGCGTTTGGCTTCGTCAACGTCGTATTTAGGGCGCTTGAGTTTGTAGTCTTTGCCCAGGAAATGCAGTTCTAGCTTGCCGGTGTAGTCTGTGATTGGCGAGAAGCTGTTGAGTTCTTCAATAAGTCCCTCTTCCAGAAACCAGCGAAAGCTAGAGCGCTGGATTTCTACGAGGTCTGGCAGGATAAAGGCTGGTGCGGTGGGAGTCTGAGTAGTCATGCGTCTCCTAGGATCGGGTTAGCGAGATCGCGAACCCCGTAATTTACATTATTTACACAATTATGTCAACTAACTCCCAGATGGGAGTCCGAGTTGAAAAGTGCCTAATAGCAGATTCCAGACGCGCCCTAGTGCGTCTAGACAGAGATGGTTTTGGCAGGGATTTCTGGGATTTTTCAATCTCTGGAGGCTGATTATTTGGCTTTAACGACGTTTATTAGAAAGCTTCAAGGTGAAAAGTCGAACCAGGATAAATCAATCGCACAAGCCGAAATAGATGTGCTTGGCACTTTTGTATAGGGTTGACTCGCTGCCTCCCCCTGACTCACTTTTCACGCTTTATGATGTGGGGGAGTTCGACGTTTCCAAGTATTGACCGTGCAGACTGAGCGTACCAATTTATTCATTCCATTTCTCCCTCCTATACATTATGGCGCAAGCTTGCGGCATTGGTGGGGCAAAATAACCGATCTACGTCTGTTGCAACAGAGAAAGGATACGGGACTTTTCCGCCCGACGTTTTGCCTTTTATGCCGGCACCGGCAATGCTACTGAAAGCCCAAATAAATTGCACGCATTCTCAGTGGTTTGTGCCGCTAGGGTTTCTAGGGAAACATTCCTGATTTGGGCAACTTGTTCGGCGACATAGCGCACGTAAGCCGGTTCGTTGCGTTTGCCCCGTTTGGGAACTGGGGCGAGGAACGGGCAATCGGTTTCAATTAACAGGCGATCGCCCGGAACCATCGCAGCGGATGCGTGGATTTGAGTGGCATTTTTAAAGGTGACAATGCCGCTAAAACTGATATAGAAGCCCAAATCGAGAAACCATTGGGTTTCTTCAGGGGTTCCGCCCCAGCAGTGCATCACTCCACGTACCGAACCTTGACGATCTGTGAAATCTTGCAGCAACTTCGCCATCGCTTCTGCCGCGTCCCGACAGTGAATAATCACCGGCAACTGCAACTGCTGGGCGATGGTTAGCTGCGCCTCAAACGCGGTTTGTTGCAGATCGTGATTGTCTGCTTTATAAAAGTCTAAGCCGGTTTCCCCAATGGCCACGACTCTGGGATCGGAACTTGCCAACTCCAGAATTTCGGTTTGGGTTGCCGGCGTCCACTTATGGGCGTCGAGGGGATGAAGGCCAACGGCAAAGGCCAGTTCCGGGAAACGGTTGGCCAGTTCTTGAATGCCGGCAAACTCAGCCGGCTCGACACAGGAATGGATCAGGCGGACAACGCCTGCCTCCCGCCACCGTCCAGCTGCGGCCTCCAGATCGGGTTGAAAGAGGTCAAAGTTGATATGGACGTGGGTATCGATCAACTGCATGAGCGAAAAGACGAAATGGGGAAAAAGACAAAATTGAGAAGCGAGAGACCGGGGAAGAATTCTCACTTCCCGCGTCTCACTTCTCACTTTCAGCAATGATTTTGGGGTAGCCTAGGAGGCTTGGGCTGCCTCTGTCGAGGTGCCGGCAGACTGGCTTTGCGTGTGTTGCTTGAGTATTCTCGCCAAGCGGGATTTTTTCCGCGCCCCATTATTGGGATGCAAAACACCTTTTTTCACCGCTTTGTCAATTTTGCTGTAAGTATCTGCCATGCGAGTTTGCACTTGTTGCATCAACTCTGGAGTCGGATTGGCAGCGTACTCATCCACAGATGCAAAATACTTCTTGATCAGCGTTTTGACCGCTGATGTGTACGATTTGTTGCGTAGCCGATTGCGTTCGGCAATTTTGACGCGTTTAACGGCAGACTTAATATTGGCCACAGTCGATCCTGAAACAGCTCTATTAGTGCACGAACATTTTAACTCTGGACAAACTACTATAACATCAACTCGGACAAGATCGCGCACCAGGCGGAAAATCCGAGTTAAGCTTATAGAAACAACGAGCAAAGGTTCGTCTGGGATCGGAAGGACACTTAGCCGGCATCAGTTATGTTTGGCCCTCAACTTCGGGCGGGGGTCAGTAAGGGCGGTAAGCTTCACTAACTTATTGGGACGCAAACCACCCCTACAGCGGTCTTTGGGCAAACAACTGACCGCCGAACATCTGGCAGCTAGCTGAAAGTTCATTCACGATGTTAGACCAATCGTTCTCACGGGTAAGTCCTAGATTGGCATTCCTACTCCATGCTGCGAATCATTACTCAGCGGGCTGAGGCAGAGGCTGAACTGCGGCGGATCTGCGATCGCACCCATGACGACGCTGTCGTTCATAAAGAGGCAACGGTTCGGGAGGTGCTCCAAGCCGTGAAGCGCCAAGGCGATCGAGCTATCCTGCATTACACAGAAGAATTTGATGGGCAAACGCTCAATGCCGAGCAGCTGCGTGTCAGCGGCTCAGAATTAGATGCAGCCTATCAACAAGTCTCTAAAGAGTTATTACAAGCAATACGGTTAGCCGCAAGACAGATCGAAGCGTTTCACCGGCAGCGCGTCCCTAAATCTTGGGTGAAGTTTGGCGACGATGAAATCGTCCTCGGCAAGCGATATACGCCCGTCGATAAAGCTGGGCTTTATATTCCTGGGGGCAGGGCCGCCTACCCCAGTACGGTGTTGATGAATGCCATCCCAGCAAAAGTGGCCGGTGTGCCGCGCATTATTATGTGTACGCCACCAGGTTCAGAGAAAACGATCAACTCAGCGGTGCTAGTCGCGGCCCAGGAAGCCGGCGTCCACGAAATTTATCGGGTGGGCGGCGCTCAGGCAATTGCTGCCTTGGCTTATGGCACCGAAACTATTCCGAATGTAGATGTGATCACCGGCCCTGGTAACATCTACGTGACTTTGGCCAAAAAGCTGGTTTACGGCACCGTGGGAATTGACTCCTTAGCTGGGCCATCAGAAGTGCTGGTCATTGCTGATGGGGCGGCAAATCCGGTACACGTCGCGGCAGACTTATTGGCCCAAGCAGAACATGACCCAATGGCGGCGGCGATCTTACTGACAACCGATTCTCAACTGGCAAGGCAAGTTGTGGCGGAAGTCGAGCGACAACTGGCAGAACACCCTCGTCGCACCCTGACGGAAAAAGCGATCGCCCATTACGGCTTGGTGGTGATTGTGGAGTCGCTAACCGTGGCGGCAGAACTCTCTAACGAGTTTGCTCCCGAACACTTAGAGCTAGAAGTTGCTGATCCTTGGGCACTGCTAGAATCAATTCGCCATGCTGGGGCGATTTTCTTGGGTAATTCCACGCCGGAAGCGGTGGGAGATTATCTGGCCGGCCCTAACCATACATTGCCGACCTCCGGGACGGCGCGTTATGCCTCAGCGCTGGGGGTGGAAACGTTTATGAAACATTCCAGCCTGATTCAGTATTCACCGGCAGCCTTGCAAAAGGTAGCGAGTGCGATCCAGCTATTAGCCACTGCTGAAGGGCTTCCCTCTCACGCCGACTCGGTGCGACTGAGAACCCAAAACAAGGATGGAACCTGGGAGTTAGGGGACGGGGATCGGACGCAGGATGAAGAATGAAGCATGACGAGTAGGATGGGAAATTAGAGGGGAAAAGCAATCAGCACTTTTTCTCCTCACATCTTGCACCCCTCTCACTAACTGTCAGGGATTCCAATCTTTGGCGAATAGCGAAAGTCCTCCTTAAAAGGACTCAATCCTTCAGGGATCGGAAATTTAGCCGATTACAATTGGCTTTTGCGATGAGAGGGGCTGAGTGAGAAGGGTGCAAGATGTCTGGTTTCTTTTCTCACTTTGATTGTTAAAATCTCACATGGGTGAGAAAATGCGGGGAGATGTTGGATCTGCCGGCGCAAAAAATTTAACACCAAAATGCCGCTAAACTGATTGTGGTAACAAGTGTCTCAATATCCTCTACTCAGATGAACGAGCAAAGCTAACATGGCTGCGCTGGATCTGAAACGAGGTTTGGGTAAAATTTAGGCTGCAATCATTTCACTTTTCAGGAGATTTGAGCAGTGCTCAAGACAATTTTGGTGGCCCTTGATAGTTCAGACTTATCAGAGGAAGTTATTCAGACGCTACGCGAACTCCAACTCCAGCCGGCAACCAAAATCATCCTCAGCAATGTGATACCTCCGCGAAGTCCTGATCTGGAAATAGAGGCAGATCGGCCAGGACTTGTCGAGGAACCCTACCGACAAATTGAAAAACAGCTGCAAGCGTACCAAGCTGATTTACCTTGTCAGAGTGAATTGGAAATTGTTACCGGCGATCCAGCCGAAGAAATTATCCGTTTGGCAAATATTTACCAAGCCGACCTGATTGTACTCGGTAGCCGGGGGTTAACCGGCATGAATCGGATTTTGCAAGGATCAGTCAGCAGCCAGGTTGTTGCGGATGCACCCTGTTCGGTTCTCGTCGTCAAGCCGAGATAGCCGGCAGTTTTTAAAGGGGCAAGTAAACGGGTAATATGTATTTGCTTTTACCGTTTACCTTTTTGCTATGTCCCCCGAAACCAATCCAGAAACTCAAACAACCACCGGCGCTGATGCGATTGATGTAGCGATCGCAAAGGGAACTGATTTTGATGGATCTCCGATTCCTGCTGCCAAACTAGAACTGTATCACAAAGTCATGGGGCTGGAAGCCGGCCGGCAACGCAGTGGTGTGTCAAATACCATGCGTTCGAGAATTGTGCGGATTGGCGCAAAGCACATTTCTCAGGAAGAACTCAACAAAATGCTCGCCGATGCCGATTTCGCACCGCTTAAAGAGAAAGAAATCGCTTTTTATTACGGCGGCAAGTAGGAAAAATGATGGGGCCGGCATCTTTCTTGCCGGTTTCACAAAATTAATTCAACATAATTATAATTGCTCCCGCACCCAAGTTCGGAATGCTTTTACACTCGCGTTTCTTCCAGCCGTTTTACTTTGCTCAACATACTGGGGAATCACTGATTTTAACTGCGGGATTTCGGGGAAGTTAAAACTAATGTCAGATTCAATATATTTTCCCGCTTGCAATACATTGATTTGCAGCCGGCTTCCATTATATCGCCACAATTCAGGCACGCCCAAAGCTTCATAGTTATTTAAATGAGTGCGGGAAGTAATATCAATTTAAGGGATTGCTGGAAGCTAGTGTATCAGAGCGGGAAACAATGATCGCAATCGTAGACCTGGCTTCCATAATGTGTATTTTATAAGCAGTATGAAGCCTTGCTCCAAGATAACATAGGCATTTACTTGAGTGAGAAAACGCCTCAAGCTTCCGTCTCATCAGCTTTCCAGGTTGATTGTGTTCTTGATCGTTGAGTCAGGACAGTTACCTTTGGAGGATTTCAGGGAATTTTAAAAGAAAGCCCTCACTCAGCCTGCTAAGCACTAAAAAAATATGGAGCCACCACTCAATCGCTGGAATGAGTTTTGTAAGCAGTATTTTCAAAATAAATTTGCTGTACCGTTATTTAGTACAAATGGAAAAGTTGTTGATACAATAAATTATGGTAATGATAATCGCATTATACTGAAACGCTCTGACCAAATGCAAGCTCTGGTAATTGAAGAAGTTAGCAAAGTATTGACAGATTTCAAACAGGGGAAAAATGTATATGAAGGATTAATTTACATGATGTATTGGCTTGAGGAGCAGCAGGTTATTCCTTTGTATATAGGAAAATCTGAGAAGTATGGAAGGCAGGGTGACAATTTGTCTAGAAACATCCAAAATATTTCTAGAAACAAATGCTTTTTTTGTCGATGGGGAGATAATTATGCCTACCATATTGGTGATTTAAGTGCTGTAGTCTGTCCTAATCATTCAATTTTAAAGATGCATCCAAAATATAAAAATTGGGCAAATCGCTTATTTGAGTCTTATCCCACGCCCTATCCTACATTACGACGCGCCACATACTTCTGGATTCACGCTTGGGCAAGTGGCGCACTGGGAATCTTGCAAGAGTGTGGTTCCACTCCTTTGACAGCTTTGGAATATCATCTAATTTTTGTAGCTAACACTGTATTTCCTGACTCGTTGCTTAATCAGGAAGGTGTTAACCGAAAAGGAAAAGTGTAAGCCTGTATATATGTATGCATGGTTACAGGATAGCAAATACATAATAAATTTTTCTACAATACTGAAGTGAGTTATCAAATTACTAGAAAACAGATGACTTGACTCTCTTGCAAATCTTGTTCAGGAGCTAGCACTTAGTCTTACAGGCTTACTACTGGCTTCTGACTTCCTAATTAAAAGAAACTCTAATAATGGTAAAAGCAGCTAATCATTGAGCCGATTCCGAGAAGAAAGAGTTATCGAATTTAAGCCTAGCCTTCAATGATTTCACCAATACCTACTCAAAACCATCTTTCATGCCTCCCGCACTCTTGCCGTTATTCTGGCACAAAGCTACTCTAGCTTTTGACACACCGGCTGTCAGCGATTGCAATAAACATCAACAACTATGTCAGACATTCAAGAATTAATTGCCCAAATTCAGCAAGAAGCGCAACGGGAAACATTTCCCATCGATGAGCCGGTTTATCAAGCTGCCAGCATCGAACCAACCCAGCCAATTTTATATGCCGGCAATCTTAATAGCAATTTATGTTTCTTTGCCCGTGACTTAGGAACCGATGAAGTTCACGCCAAACAACCGCTTCGTGGGGCTGCCGGCACTCATGTTCGCAAAGGGTTATATCGGGCGATCTATCATCAAGAACCAGACAAAACAACCGATTTGAACTCTGTACTAGATAAGGTTGTATTTACTAACACAGTTCCTTACAAACCACCTGGAAATAAAGCTTATTCAGAAGCCGTCAAAAAGCGATTTCGTCCGTTCCTAGAACAATTTCTTATTTTTCATTGGCAAGGAAATCGGATAATTACATTAGGAAATGAAGCTTTAAAATGGTTTTTGCCTTATGGCGAAAAAGGAGCGATGAAGGAGTTTTTTGAGCAAAGCGATCGCTACACCGGCAGCATTCAAATTAACCTGAAATCGGGGGATAGCCAACGGGAAGTGACGCTGCAACCGCTGCCGCACCCTTCACCGCTGAATCAGAAATACTACGCGAAATTTCCCCAAATGTTACAGCAGCGCTTAGCTGAAGTGTTTCTAAATGGGGATTAGGGGATTTGAAAACCGGCTTAGGCGGATCGGCGGACGGGGGTTTGCCATTCGCGTTGCTGTAGCTGGTGCATATGATTGAACAAGCGCCAGCAATACTGTTCGGGGAGTCCGCAGGTTAATGCGCCTCGCAGGACAACGTTAAAGTACCAGTCGTTGGGGGCGAGTTCTTCGGCTAATTTATCGACCACGACATAGGTACGCACGTTGGCGTATACCTGGTTACGGCAGTTAATCTCTACCATTTCATGCCGGTAGCCGCCACGGGGAACGTCTTCCCGCTCATCTAGTAGTTCACTCAAGCGCCACGGCAATTGGTAGAGGACGCCTTCCACTGAGGCTGCTGCGTCTTTTACCACGTCTAGGACGCCACAGTTGCGCCGGTGCGACCGGCAGTAAAAACCCAGCCGGTAGCCTTGAAGCGTGGCAGGCCCGATGACATAGGGATGAGTGTGTTCGCCCAGTGAACGCTTCAAATCCACAGGACACATACAAGAACCGTAGGCAAAGTAGTAAAACATTGGCTCGCTCTGGGCCGGCTGTTGTGAGGAGAGATTAACAGGTTGTGTCCGGATTGCTTGAAGATGTCCAGGCTGAACAGTCATATACTGCTATAAATTTTATTTTGAAAGGAATTGTAGCAGAATTCCCTGAAGCATACAACATAATCCCGATAGGATAACCGGGGATTAGATTTTTGCTGGGGTGTAGGGACGGTAGCGCAGCGTGCCCAGAGGGCATAGGATTGGGTTAATAAATCTGTAGTTCGAGCCATAACTTATCATCTGAATACTTTGCCTCTACGATGGCTGTTGTTGGCAATTACACAATAACTTTTGTTACATTAAGCTTCTATGTTCCGGAAGAATTGGTTATAGCTTGGATCTCACTATTGCTTTTTGCATTCCTTGTGTTAGCATCGAGTCCTAATTTTTATCTGGCTATCGGTCTTACCCCTAATTGTTGTCGATTCTTATGGCCCCCGAAACTGTAATTCCCCTGAAACTTCCCCTTGAAACTCTAGTTTTAAGAGTTTTGATTGTAGAAGACGATCCCATGATGCAACTGGGTTTGGAGCAATCCTTAGCCGCTTACCCCCAACTCACTATCGTAGGACAGGCTGAAGACGGTTATTTAGGCGTAGCAGCCGCACTCGAACTCAAGCCGGATGTGGTGGTGATGGATATTGGTTTGCCACGTCTTGATGGCATTGCTGCCACTCAAAAAATTAAGGAAGCACTTCCTAATGTACGAGTGGTTATGCTGACTTCCCACACCACTGAAACAGAAATTATTGCAGCGCTTTCTAGTGGTGCAGACGCTTATTGTATTAAAGGAGCCAGTGTTGACCGGCTGCTTACGGCAATTGAAGCAGCTTATGAAGGAGCCACCTATTTAGATCCCCAAATTGCTCGCAAAGTCATCGATCATCTTAAACCACCGACACCCACCGGCAACTTCGCTCAACTATCGCAACGGGAGTTAGAAGTGCTGAAATTGATGGTAGAAGGATTGAGCAATCCAGAAATTGCCGCTCACCTTTACCTTAGTCCCAACACAGTCAAAACTCACGTCCGTGGCATTATGAATAAATTAGCGGTCGATGATCGAGTTCAAGCGGCTGTAGTAGCGCTTCGTGCCGGCATTGTTTGAAATCAGGGTTAACTTTTTTCTGTTCCCAGGCTTCTGCTTGGGAACGCTCCACATTACATAAAACCTATTACAATTAAAAGGCAAAAATCTAGCGCATCGGAATTAACCTTAGCGGCATTTATCTGCGTTTAATCAACTAAAAACTTATAACAAGAACCGGCGTTCTAGGGAATAGTTTTGTTGAAGCCGGCGCAAATCATTATCTATTTTAGTTTGATGGCTGTGGTCAGGTTCTTCTGGGTCTAATTTTCTGTTAGGGTTGGAAAAAATCAGTTCACATCCACAGGTGAGGGAATCTGAAACTAGCGCGTACAAAAATAGTAAATACATAGGATTTATTCATCATCTCGGCTTTTAACAAAAGTACAATACGCAAGCGTAAACGTACTTCATCCTATGGATTCACCCATTAGAGTGATTGCTACAGCAATTTGAATTTATTGGAAATTGGGTAACTAAATTTATTTCAATAATCTACGCATTTACGCTCAAGTTCACCCTATTGGATGAGCCGATGCGGTGAAGTCGGCGCTGGGAAAGCCAGAGTATCTTGAAAAGGTAAGAACACACATTCAAGTTGACTCAAATGCAAACTCCAATTAATCCGAAAGCAACCTCTACCGCTACAACTCAAGCTAAAACTACCAAGCCGGTTCTTCAGCGCGGTTCTAAAGGAACAGCAGTCGTAGAATTACAAAAACTCTTAGGACATTGGGAAATTTATACGGATACCCTAGATGGAATTTTCGATCTGCCGGTGGAAACAGCAGTAAAAGCTTTCCAGCACCGTGTTTTCCTGAAAGAAGATGGCATCGTTGGGGAGGTGACTTGGCAAGCGCTTTATAGCGGTGCGCCTGTCAATATGCTGGTGTTGCAAAGAGGCAGCCTAGGTCAGTCAGTTCTCACAGTGCAACGGGTTCTTCAAATTGCCGGTTTTTATGGTGGAAACCTTGACGGTAACTTTGGGCCGAAAACTGAAGAAGCTGTACGCGCTTTCCAAAAGTACAGTGGTTTAATTGCTGATGGCATTGTAGGTTCTCGCACTTGGCACGCTTTGAGCAAGAAACCGCACTAATATCAAGTTTCGCTGATGATTTTTAATGGGAATTGAGGCATGGATGGGGAGAGAAATTAATCCGGGTAATTTTAGGGTAGTTCATATAGAGCATAGACTGCAGTGCCGGCAAAGCAGAGTTACGACAAATGCCGGCGAGAGAAATTTCTTTTCAAAGTAACGCTTATCTCCCACTCCCTCAACCCAAAAAATCAATCTTGCGTGGGAAGGACATTTTGCCGGCCTGACGCCAGACCAAATGCAGATCACTCGGCTTTGAATATTCTGTCATTGGCGGTTAGTGCAATTCACTGACCGCCTTTTGCATTAAATTGTCTCAACTGCTGTGCTTGGCGTTGTTTCACTTGTTTGAGAATTTAAATATAATTGGTTTGAAAAATTATGGTTATACCACTACAATTTTTGACAAGAAAAGCAGTGAAACGAAATAAAAATAATGCCGGATATTTCTAAAAATTCTAATACAGATGTAGAAACAAAAGTCAATCTTCCTGAAGAGGAAGTTTTTATTTTTCCAGCCTCTTTCGCGCAGCAGCGACTTTGGTTCTTTGACCAGTTAATTCCCGGCACTGCTGCCTATAATGTGCCGACCGTGATTCGCTTAACCGGCACGCTAAATTTAACGGCTTTAGAGCGGACATTGAACGAAATTGTGCGCCGGCATGAAGTCTTACGCACGGCATTTGTGATCGTAGAAGGGCAACCTTTTCAAGCAATTGCACCGAGTTTGAGCGTATCTGTGCCGGTGTTAGATTTGCAACAGTTGCCGGCAACAGAACGAGAGGCGGAAGCAAAGCGATTAATTAAAGCAGAATGTGAGCGTCCTTTCAATCTGTCTCAAGGGCCATTATTGCGAGTGACACTGCTGCGGCTAGACGAGAGCGAACATATTTTATTACTGAATATGCACCATATTGTTGCCGATGATTGGTCTATCGGTGTGCTGATTCGGGAATTAGGGATATTTTACACAGCCTTTGCTGAAAACCGGCCTGCATTGATGCCGGCGTTACCGCTTCAGTATGCCGACTTTGCAGAATGGCAGCGCGAATGGTTGCAAGGAGAGGTGTTAGAAACCCAGTTGGCTTACTGGCGGCAGCAATTAGCCGGGATTGAGGTATTAAACCTGCCGGTTGATCGACCGAGACCTGCTACCCAAACTTACCGAGGCTCTACTCAATATTTGGAGATTTCACAAGAGCTGAGTGAGGCACTAGAGAAGCTTTCACAGCGCGAAGAAGTCACCCTATTTATGACTTTGCTAGCAGCATTTCAGACGCTAATTTACCGCCACACATACCAAGAAGATATTGCCATTGGTTCACCCATCGCTAATCGCAATCGCAGCGAAATTGAAAAACTCATTGGTTTTTTTATCAATACTTTGGTGTTGCGGACTGATTTATCTGGAAATCCCACATTTCGAGAATTACTAGCCAGAGTGCGAGAGGTAACGCTAGGAGCTTATGCCCACCAAGATTTGCCTTTTGAAAAGCTAGTTGAGGAACTACAGCCAGAGCGGAATTTGAGCCGGCATCCCCTCTTTCAAGTCGTGTTTGCTCTCCAAAATTCTCCGATGGAGGGACTACAATTACCCGAATTAGCGGTAAGTTCGGTTAATATAGAAACGCAAACAACGCGATTTGATTTAGAACTGCATCTGTGGAAATCCTCATCAGATTTTAGAAGCATTTATGGGGAGCAGTGGCAAAATTCTGAAGGATTTAGGGGCATAGTAGTATATAACACTGATTTATTTGATCACGCAACCATTACCCGAATGTTGGAGCATTTTAAAATCCTGTTAAAAAAAATTATTGCTAATCCAGAACAGCGTATTGGTGATTTATCAATTTTGAGCGAAGTAGAACAACATCAAATTTTGGTAGAGTTCAACTCGAATTTTCTAAGTGTTCATAATTTTACCTCTAAAATAAAGGGAACTATTCCTCAATTGTTTGAAGCACAAGTTGAGCAAAATCTAGATAAAATAGCCCTCAGTTTTGAAGAAGAAAAACTCACCTACCGTGAATTAAACATTCGCAGCAACAAACTAGCCCACTACTTGAAAAAATTGGGCGTTGGTTCAGAAGTTGTCACCGGCATCTGTCTAGAACCTTCTGCCGGCCTCATCGTGGCAATGCTGGGAATTTTGAAAGCCGGTGGGGCTTATCTGCCTTTAGATCCCAGTTATCCTCGTGAACGCTTGAGCTTTATGTTAGAAGATGCTCAAGTATCCTTGGTAATCACTCATTCATTATTAGATATTGATTATGGAAAAACAAAAGTTGTTTGCTTAGATAAAGATGAGGAGGTGATTAACCGAGAAAGCGAGAAAAATCTTAAGAACAGTACAAACGAAGAAAATTTAGCTTATGTCATCTACACCTCTGGTTCTACAGGAAAACCGAAGGGAGTGGCAATTCCTCACAAAGCTGTTGTCAGGACGTTTTTAAACCCAAATTATATCAAGATAGAACCGGCAGATAAAATTGCTCAAGTCTCCAATACTTCCTTTGATGCCGCAGCTTTTGAGATTTGGGGTGCATTACTTCACGGCGCTCAGCTTGTTATCATTAACAGAAATGTTATCCTTTCACCTGAAGATTTTACAGCCCAACTGCGAACCGATAACATCAGCGTTTTGTTTTTAACCACCGCTTTAGTGAATCAGATGGCAAGCGTGATTCCGCAAGCCTTCAATAAGTTAAGATATTTGCTCTTTGGCGGTGAAAGTGCCGATCCGAAGTGGGTGCAAGAGGTGCTAAAAAAAGGTGCGCCCGAACAACTAATTCATCTTTACGGCCCAACAGAAAATACAACATTTTCATCTTTTTACTGCGTCCAAGATATTCCAGAATCTACTACATCTATTCCCATCGGTCGCCCTGTTACGGATACACAAATTTATCTGCTAGATCAACAACTACAACCGGCACCCATCGGTATTGCCGGCGAACTGTATATCAGTGGTGAAAGATTAGCACGAGGCTATCTCAACCGGCCAGATTTAACGGCTGATCGATTTATTCCGAACCCTTTTTTTGAAGAGGGAGAGAGAGGGAAATCATCGCTTAATGCTTCAAGCCGGCTTTATAAAACTGGTGATTTAGCGCGTTATTTGCCTGACGGAAATATTGAATTCTTAGGTCGGATTGATGAACAAGTAAAAATTCGCGGTTTTCGCGTTGAATTGGGAGAAATTGAAGCAATCCTCAGTCAACATCCAGCAATTCAACAAACAGTTGTAATTGCGATTGAAGATATCTCTGCTAATAAGCGCATCGTGGCTTACATTGTTCCTTCTAACTCATCTTTCATTTCTCATCCCTCATCCCTCCTCTCAACTTTGCGTCAATTTTTAGCAGAAAAGTTGCCAGAATATATGGTGCCTTCAGCTTTTGTGGTGCTGGAGTCTTTACCCCTCACACCCAACGGCAAAATAGATCGTCGTCGGCTGCCGGTGATAGATATCGTTCAAAACATAAACGAAAATTATGTTGCACCTAGCACTGCTGCTGAAGAAGTGTTAGCCGGCATTTGGGCTGAAATTTTGGGATTAAAACAAGTAAGTATTCACGACAATTTCTTTGAATTAGGAGGTCATTCTCTACTCGCAACCCAGTTAGTCTCCCGCGTGCGTGACTCTTTTGGGGTAGAATTGCCGTTACGCAACCTATTTGAAGCACCAACTGTGGCGCATCTTGCTAAATATATTGAAACAATTTGTTGGGCGGCAAAAGGTTTAGATACCACCCAATCTGCGATAAACGAGCGAGAAGAAATCGAATTTTAAAACATGAGTTACAAGCGCGTCTGGCAAAAGGTGCTAACCGCTTCAGAAAACTGAGCATTTTGCTCCATCAAACTCATGTGTCCAGCCGGCTTTAAAATGACGAGTTCGGATTGAGGTAATTCCGCATTCATGCGGACGCTGGCTGGAGGAGTCGTAGCGATATCTGATGCGCCGCAAATAAGCAACACCGGCACGTTAACGGTTGGCAGCGTTTGGCTTTCATCGTAGTTGAACATTCCCAACGTACCACGAGCGAGAACAGCGGGCGAAGCGAAGGCAGATAATAGGGCAGAAAAATCGAGTTGGCCGCGTGTTTCAGTGCCGGTGAACCCAGATATTTCTACACTAATATAAAGCGAACCGTTGAGATAACTCAGCCAAGTCATCAACCAAAAAATGGGCGAGATCAAAATAGCAAGGTAGAGCAACGGTTCTAAAACTGGCTTTTGCAATTTGCGTAACAACCGGCTCAAAATAGAAGTTTTAACGGGATTGGTGTAAGTAGTATCAACCAAAATTAAACCGGCAACTCTTTTTCCCAACAGTTCAGGAAACAGCCGGCAAAATGTTAAGGCAACCATGCCACCCATGCTGTGTCCAAGTAAAATCGCCGGCTTATCCCCTGCAATGGCAAGAACAGCTTCCAAATCTCTAGCAAATTTTTCTACCGAATAGTCCTTGTTGTTCGGTCTAGTTGATTTTCCTAAACCCGGCATATCCCAAACAATGACTCGGAAGTGTTTGCTCAATTGTCGCTTGGCATAGTACCACACGTTACTGTTAGGACCCCAACCATGTGACAGGATAATTGGTTGACCATCTTCAGGGCCATAAAACTCTACTTGAAGCACACTACCATCGGGTCGCGGCACACGTTTTACAGTCTCAGAACGCATTCGCTTGGGTTCATCATTTCCAGGCCGGCGCAACAGTGGCAAACTGATAAAACGACCGCCAAAAGACCACAAAACCATCGCTAGTCCGCCCAATAAGTAGGACATTCCCTCAAGTTCACCTTCATACCACTCATAGAGAATGTAGATCCCACCGCCAAGTATGCCGGTGGACAGTAGTCCAACTAGCCATATTAACGGGATATTGAGAGGCATAAATATCATGAGCTTAAACCTTACGATAGGATGTTCACAGCGTTGTCTTTCAACGTCATAATGAGATTAGATCACAGTTAAATCAATAGCAAGTGTTAGCCGCCACAAGTCTTTCTAAAGGATGAGGCAGCGGTTATCTTCTTTTCTCAATTCCTGTTTCCCCACCTTTACCCACAAAAGTTATGGTTCAAACAATTGCAATCAAAAATATTACCCTGCATGATTTAGAAACAAAATTTGGACTGCAGCTCGTTGAGAATGACCAATTTTTCCGGGAGTGGCAAGATAACTTGCCAGAAATTAGCGAGTTAGAAAAGCAACAACTTGACCGAGTTAAGGCAAGTTATTCAAATTTGCTAAAGTACCCTCCGCTGCTGGAAAATACTGTCAAAATGGTGGTACTCTCTCCGCTATTGGATTTAGCCGGCTTCTATCTACCTCCCTTTCATATCACGTCAGAAAAGTCTGTGGAGATTTCTCTTGAAGATGAAGGAATTATCTACAAAGGACAGATGGATGTATTAACTCTATTTGAACAGATTTGGATTCTGGTCATCGAGTCCACGCAAGCAGCTTTCTCTCTGGATACAGGGAGAGCGCAGTTACTTGGTTATATGCAGGCAAATCCTAACTCGGATAAATCTACCTTTGGGCTGATCACAAATGGTGCAAGTTTTCGATTTATTAAATTAGTCAAAGGGCCGGCTCCACAGTACGCTTTGTCTAAGATATTGGACATTTTCAATCCTGGGAATGATTTGTATAATGTTCTGAGTGTGTTGAAGGGTTTGGGTCAATTGGCAATGAGTGTTTAAGGGTAATTGTGTTTGGGCATGAAACTGTAAAATTGGAGGGTGTTTTTTTAACCACAGATGACTTATCTCTTTTTTTGGAGTAGGTTAGGATATGAGCGATGGCTTTTACGAATAGGCTAACAGAGGTGTAATTTTGAATATTGTTGAGTTTCTATCAGAGCTTCGGAGCTTGGATATTCAGGTTTTTGTGGATGGAGATCGTTTGCGCTGTAATGCTCCGGAAGGAACTCTAACGCCAGAAATTCGGGCACAGCTAGCTGAACGCAAAGCAGAAATTATTTTATTTTTACGTCAAGCTAATATTAATATAAATGCGACTTCTATAAGCCCTGTCTCTAGAGGGGATGACAAAACTTTTCCACTTTCTTTTGCTCAGCAACGGTTGTGGTTTCTTGACCAATTGGTTCCGGGGAGTGCTTTCTATAATGTTCCCACGGCATTTCGATTAACCGGCACGCTAAATTTAACAGCGCTACAGCAAACTTTTAACGAAATTGTACGCCGGCATGAAGCTTTACGCACTACATTTCAGTTAGTAGATGGGCAGCCGGTGCAAAAAATCGCACCCATTTTAACGGTATCGATACCTGTTATAAATTTGCGAGAAGTGCCGGCACAGAAACGGGAAACCGAAGCGCGTCGCATTGCCACTGAGGAAGCTCACTGTCCTTTTAATCTGACAAATGGCCCTTTGCTGCGCGTGAAATTGTTGCAATTTGATGAGACAGAACACGTTTTATTGTTGAATCTACACCATATTGTCTCCGATGGTTGGTCAATTGGCGTGTTAATTCGGGAAGTGGGGGCGCTTTATGCTGCGTTTGTCACCGGCAAGCCTTCTCCGCTGCCGGCGCTACCCATTCAATATGCAGATTTTGCTCTCTGGCAGCGTGAATGGTTGCCAGGGAAAGTGTTAGAAACTCAGTTAACTTATTGGCAGAAACAATTAGCCGATATTTCTATATTAAATTTGCCGGCAGACAGACCAAGACCTGCTATTCAAACTTATCGAGGTGCAACGCAAACCCTTAGCTTACCCAAGCCTTTGAGTGAAGCGCTAGAAGCCTTGAGTCAGCAGGAAGGGGCAACTTTATTCATGACTTTGCTAGCGGCATTTCAGACTTTGCTCTACCGCTACACCGGCACTGAAGATATTGCAATCGGTTCACCCATTGCTAATCGTAACCGCAGTGATATAGAACCGTTAATTGGTTTTTTTGTTAATAGTTTAGTGCTGCGTGCTGACCTTTCGGGAAACCCAACCTTTCGGGAATTGTTGAGCCGAGTTCGAGAGGTTGCCCTAGGAGCTTATGCCCATCAAGACTTGCCTTTTGAGAAGCTGGTAGAGGAGTTGCATCCAGAGCGCAATTTGAACCAAAATCCCTTATTTCAAGTAGTTTTTGCGTTGCAAAACGCACCTGTAGAAGCATTAGAACTGCCTGGATTAATATTAAGTCCGCAGCAATTTGATAGCGGCACAACTCGGTTTGATTTAGAGTTTCATCTGTGGCAACAATCTGCCGGTAATGATTTGTGGGTGAATCCCTCAGAAGGAATCAGCGGGTTAGTTGTGTACAGTACCGATTTATTCGATCACGCGACAATCGAACGGATGTTAGGGCATTTTCAGACACTTTTAGAAGGCATCGTTGCTAAGCCCGAACAGAAAATAGCCGATTTACCAATTTTAAGTGAATCTGAGTTACATCAGCTATTAGTGGAGTGGAATAAGACTGAAACAGATTATCCTAAAAATTTGTGCGTGCAGCAGTTATTTGAAGCGCAAGTAGAACGCACACCGGATGCTATTGCGCTTGTTTTGGAAGATAAACAACTCACTTACCGGCAGCTCAACACACTCAGCAACCAATTAGCACATTACTTGAAAAAACAGGGTTTTGGAGCCGAAGATTTAATTGGAATTTGCGTTGAGCGATCGATAGAAATGGTGGTGGGAATATTAGGCATTCTCAAAGCCGGTGCGGCTTATCTGCCTTTAGATCCCACTTATCCTTCTGATCGGTTGAATTTTATCCTCAAGGATGCTCAAGTGCCGGTGGTCTTGACTTCTTCTGATTGGGTAGAAAAAGAAAAGTTTGCATCTATAGAGTTATCCCGTGTCATTTGCTTGGATCAAGATTGGGAGAAAATTGCCCAAGAAAGTGAAGACAATCTTATTAGCAACGTCACCGCCGGCAACCTGGCTTATGTGATTTACACTTCTGGCTCAACCGGCAAGCCAAAAGGCGTTCAAATTCAACACAGCAGCTTATTAAATCTCGTCTTTTGGCATCAGCAAGCCTTTGGCGTTTCACCGCTTGATCGAGTGACACAAATTGCCGGTGTTGCGTTTGATGCTTGCGTGTGGGAAATTTGGCCGTATTTAACTGCCGGCGCGAGTATTTATTTCCCAGAAGATGAAACTCGTCTATCGCCGGAAAAATTGCGAGATTGGTTAGTTTTAAAAGCGATTACGATTAGCTTTTTACCAACGCCTTTAGCAGAGAAGGTTTTGCAAATAGAATGGCCGACAAATACTGAATTAAGATTATTACTCACCGGCGGCGATAAACTTCATGAGTATCCTTTAAACTCATATCCTTTTCAGGTGGTGAATAATTACGGGCCGGCTGAGAATACCGTGGTTACAACTTCCGGTCAGATTACTGTTAAAAATCACCCAGATGTAGCGCCGCCTATTGGTCGTCCGATTGCCAATACTCAACTTTACGTTCTGGATGCGAATTTACAGCCGGCAGCTATTGGAGTTTCTGGGGAATTATATATTAGTGGTGATGGATTAGCGCGAGGATATTTTAACCGACCTGATTTAACCGCTGAGAGATTTATTCCGAATCCTTTTAGTGATAAAAAGGGATCAAGACTTTATAAAACGGGTGATTTAGTTCGCTATCGAGGTGATGGAAACCTTGAATTTTTAGGGCGAAGTGATGATCAAATAAAGATTCGCGGTTTTCGCATTGAATTAGGAGAAATTGAGTCAGTATTAAATCAGCATCCAGCCGTATTGCAAACCGTGGCAGTTGAGCGAGAGGACGCTGCCGGCGAAAAACGTTTAGTTGCTTATCTTACACTGAATTCTGAAGGCAAGGAACAGCCGGCATCTATACAGCCGGTGCAATTGCAAGATGAACAGGTTTTGCAGTGGCAAATGCTTTACGACGAGACTTATAAACAACCGGCAGCCGAGGCAGATCCAACCTTCAATATTATTGGATGGAATAGCAGTTACACTGACCAACCGATCCCAGCAGAACAGGTACGGGAGTGGGTAAATAATCAAGTCGCACAAATTCTCGCTTTGCAACCGAAACGAGTATTAGAAATTGGTTGCGGTACAGGTTTAGTTTTGTTTAGAGTTGCGCCGCATTGCACACAATATTGCGGAACAGATTTCTCTGCGCCGGCACTCCACTATATTCAGCAGCAAGTGGCAAAGCAAGAAATGCCCCAAGTAACGCTACTTCAGAAAATAGCAACGGATTTTGAGGGAATTGAAGCCGAAGCATTTGATACAGTCATTCTCAATTCAGTTGTGCAATATTTTCCCAATATTGACTATTTAGCGCAAGTTTTAAAAGGCGCAGTGCAAGCAACTGCACCGGGTGGACTTATCTTCATCGGAGATGTGCGTAGCCTTCCCTTACTGGAAGCTTTTCACGCCTCGGTACAACTTTATCAAGCAGAACCTTCTCTTCCCTGCGAACACTTGCAGCAACGAGTGCAAATGCAAGTTTTCCAAGAAACAGAGTTAGTCATCGATCCAGGTTTCTTTAGTGCATTAAAGCAACATTTGCCAGAAATTAGCGACGTAGAGATTCAGCTAGTACGAGGCCGGCATCATAATGAATTAACGCAGTTTCGTTATAATGTCATACTCCATATTAAGGCAAAAAAATCAACGATTAACAGAACTAGCGATGAAGTAAAGTGTCTAGACTGGATTGAAGATAATTTGACACTCTCTACAATTCACCAGTTATTAACTGCCACTAAACCCGAAGCAATAGGCATTAATAGAATACCGAATGCGCGAGTCGTGGCAGCCGTTAAAACCGCAGAATGGCTGTCAGAAAGCGGAAAATTTAAAACAGCGAGTCAATTGCAGAAAGCTTTGCAAGAATTTCAAGATTCTGGAGTTGAACCAGAAGATTTGTATGGGATGAGTGAGGAATTATCCTATACGCTTAATATTACCTGGTCAGATGCCGGCGGTAATGGGTGCTATGACGCGATTTTTGTCCGAAAAGAAGCTATAAACAATCAAAGAATTCCTCTTAGTAGCCAAGGAAGGACAAAGGATGCCGGTTTTATGGCAAAGAAGGGTAATTTGCATTCTTATGCAAACAATCCTCTGCAAGCAAAAGCTGCGCGTAAATTAGTACCCCAATTACAGAGTTATTTAACCGAAAAATTGCCTGAATACATGGTTCCCTCAGCATTTGTCGTGTTAGAGTACCTGCCGATCACACCTAATGGAAAAGTAGATCGCCGTGCACTGCCGGCACCTGAACCGATGAAACCAGAACTGTCTGGATCTTATGTCGCACCTCGCACGCCGGTTGAGGAAATGCTGGTAAAAATTTGGGCTGAAATTCTGGGACTCAAACGCTTAGGTACTCACGATAATTTCTTTGAATTAGGGGGTCATTCTTTATTAGCAACGCAGCTAATTTCCAGAGTGCGCGATGCCTTGGAAATAGAATTGCCTTTGCGTAGTGTATTTGAAGCGCCAACCATTGCAGAATTTTCAAAATTAATTGAGAATTATCAAAATAGCAATGTTATCAATAAACCTCCAGCCTTAATACCGATTTCTCGTGAAAGTCGCCGGATGAAACTCTCTTCTCTATCTAAAGAAATAGAAGGTCAGTCTACCTGAAAAACTCAAAAATAGCAGGAAGTAAAGGCGAATCGACATCAATCCGCCTTCAAATTATCTGTTTTAGTCAAGAATAAATCTCAAACGGCTACTTTGGGAAATTAATCCAGAAAATTATCTTACAAAAGACTGAGACTTCTGGCAAAGAAATTGTGTCCCCATGAGGATGACTAAAAGCTATAAAAGGGTGCAAAGCAATCGCATTCCTTGACCGATGTAGCGATTGCAACTCGTTTTGCAGAATGAGTGTATCGGTAACAACATCACAGGCAGTCATTTTTTCCAAAAATTTCCCCAAGCAGCTTAAAATTAGCCAGTTTACTTCTTCAGATAGACGACGCCTAGTTACTTATACCTTTAAAGTATGTCTTTAGTAACTGACAGCTTGCGAGGTCTGATGCGGTTATCTAAATTCCTCAATTTTTTAAATAAAGCCGCGTTCGCTCCCTAAGTTCCTAATCTTGGCTTCATTTCTCAAAAATTACTGACAACAATAAACATTTATCCCGGACTTCTTCAAACCAGTTTTGATCGAATTAGGATAGATGATTTATTGAAAGTATTAATTTTCATAAAAATTAAGCTAAATCAACTTATCTAGATGAACTTAAGCGAAAGGAGTAGATCGATGGAAAATATATCAAACGAAAGCAGCCAGCAACAAAATAAAACAGAAGCCGGCGAAACCGAACGCTGGGCGTCCTTAATTGGCGGTGGTGCTTTAGTCCTCATGGGCTTAAAAGAACGCTCTTTGAGAGGCGCTTTGATGGCTGTAGCTGGAAGCGGTTTGATTTATCAAGGTGCCACGAAACAAAGCACCGTACAGCAAGCACAGGAAGCAATTGGGATGAACCAAAGCATCAAAGTAGAAAGAACCGTCACGATTAATAAGCCGGCAGATGAACTGTATCGCTACTGGCGCAACTTTGAAAATCTGCCGCGTTTCATGAAGCATCTCAAATCTGTAACCATTAGCGATGACAAGCGCTCACACTGGATTGCTAACGCGCCTTTAGGTAACAGCGTCGAATGGGATGCAGAAATTATCGACGAGCGAGAAAATGAATTGATTGCTTGGGCGTCTGTCGAAGGTGCTGATATCGAAAATTCTGGGTTTATACGCTTTAAACCGGCACCGGCAAATCAGGGCACAGAAGTAAAAGTTGTGCTGGAATATAACCCGCCTGGAGGCGGACTAGCTGCCGCATTTGCCAAACTTTTTGGAGAAGAACCCAAACAGCAAATTTCCGATGATTTGGGCCGATTCAAACAACTCATGGAAGCCGGCGAACTAGCAACCACAGAAGGCCAAACTTCGGGCCGCAAATAAACGGAAGCACCGTTTATAAAATCGGCTCGTGCAAGTTTAAAAAGCTCAACTGAACAAAAAGCGCAAGCTGCGACTTTTTTCTGACAAAACGCGCTTGTGCTTGCTTGTTGCGAACTTACGATTTGCCAACCTCATTTATATTTAGGAGAAATAATTCCATGAAAGCAGTTTGCTGGGAAGGCACAAACAATATAAAAGTTGAAACAGTTCCCGATCCCAAACTCATTAATCCGCGTGATGCGATTATCAAAATCACATCAACTGCAATCTGCGGGTCTGATTTGCACCTGTATAACGGCTACAATCCCACCATGCAACCAGGCGACATCCTGGGTCATGAATTCATGGGGGAAATTGTTGAGTTGGGTAGTGCTTTTAAGAATGGAAATATCCATGACAAAGGCAAACACCTCGCTGTTGGTGATCGCGTTGTTGTCCCCTTCACCATTTCTTGCGGTAACTGCTTCTTTTGCAACCGCAGTTTATCGTCATTATGTGACAATTCCAACCCCAATGCTTGGATGGCGGAAAAAATGCTGGGTCATTCCCCATCCGGTCTGTTTGGCTACTCCCACCTAACCGGCGGGTATGCCGGCGGTCAGGCAGAGTATGCCCGCGTTCCCTTTGCAGATGTCGGGTTGTTCAAGATTCCCGATGGACTGACAGATGACCAAGTCCTATTTTTCACAGATATTTTCCCCACCGGCTACATGGCCGCAGAAAACTGCAACATCGAACCTGGAGATACCGTTGCAATTTGGGGTTGCGGGCCGGTTGGGCAGTTTGCGATTAGAAGTGCCCTGATGCTAGGCGCGGGACGAGTGATTGCGATTGATCGCGTTCCGGAACGCCTCCAGATGGCCAAAGACGGCGGGGCAGAAGTCTTGAACTATGAGGAAATTGAGGTAGGGGAAGCCCTCAAAGAAATGACTGGAGGGCGCGGGCCAGATTCAGTGATGGATGCGGTCGGCATGGAAGCGCACGGACTGGGTTTAGAAGGCTTCTATGACAAAGCGAAGCAAGCAGTCCGTTTAGAAACTGATCGACCTAATGTATTACGTCAAGCGATTGTGGCTTGTCGCAAAGGCGGGACTGTATCGGTTCCGGGTGTGTACACCGGCTTTGTAGACAAGATGCCGATGGGTGCCTTCATGAACAAAGGCTTAACCATGAAAACCGGGCAAACCCACGTCCATCGCTATTTGGAGAAGTTACTCGATCACGTTCAAAATGGCGACATCGATCCAACGTTTGTGATTACCCATCGTCTGCCAATAGACCAAGCCCCGCACGGCTATGATATTTTCTGCAATAAAAAAGACAACTGCATCAAAATCGTTTTGAAGCCTTAAGAGATGCAGCGTTTCAATTTTGGATGGCTGATGCCAAAATTACCGGCTGCCGGCACTCATTAAACTGTCAGGGATTATGGATGTGCCACCAAACAAACCTCCTTGTTAAGAGAGATTTAACGTTTCTCTTAATAGGGGGATGGGGTGCCGGCTCACAAAAAAAATAAAGGTTGACTTGCCTTTATTTTATCTTTTTCACTCACAAAATAAGGAGAAATCATGTTTTTGAAAGACAAAGAAACGGGCAGCTTAATTAAAATTGAAAATGTTGAAGCGCTGTTTAAGCCGACTCAACAGGAGATAGAAGGACGCGATCAAGATGGACAAGAAGAACAAAACACGGCTTCATTTAAGAAGAGTCAATTGATTTTCCCCTCCGGAGAAGACCTGCCGCGCTGCTGGATGGATGCAGATTATACAACCACATAAACTCTAGGGGCAAAGTATTTGGGGCGCTAAGTAAGCGAACAAACTAAAGGTTATCCGAATGCTTTGCCCGACGGCCAGACTACTGCCGGCTCTAAATGTTTCAAACTTTAGTGTTAACCGGCACATTTTAAAAACATGGAGATGATGATGGCTGATACCAGTGTGAAGAAAGTAGACTCGGCTCATTCTCCAAAAGGGGAAATGGGGCAAAAATATCTCGCATCAGGCACAACAGTTTCCATGCGCCTTTGGGAAGATGAGCAACCGGGCGAAGCCAAGCCAGAAGCGCAACGTGAGTATGAAACGGTTGGTTATGTAATCGCAGGACGTGCTGAACTACACATAGAAGGTCAGACACTTTTACTTGAGCCTGGTAATTCTTGGATCGTGCCAAAAGGAGCTAGCCATAGCTACAAAATTTTGGAAGCATTCACAGCAGTTGAAGCGACCAGTCCGCCGGCACAAATTCACGGACGTGATGAATAAACCTAATCCAAAGTTATAGCAATAGAACCACCTGTTGAGGTTTTTGTCTTTCTATTGGTCGATTACTCTAGCCGCGCAAAAACGTTAAAAGTTAAATAGCAACACAGCAATTACTTGTGAATGTGTTGCTGTCTTTTGAGGATTGTGTTGCAGAATGTGCGGTGCGATCAATCAAGCAAACACCAATTTAGGAGTTCGTGATGTTTTATCACAAAAAGCAACTGCAGTATTACAAGCGGCCTGAGAGTCCCGATCCAGTCTACGCCAAGAAAATTCAAGAATTGATCGGCGGCACCTTTGGCGAAATGACGGTGATGATGCAGTACCTTTTCCAAGGATGGAACTGCAGAGGGCCGGCTAAGTACCGCGATATGCTGCTTGATGTGGGAACAGAAGAAATCGGGCATATTGAAATGCTCGCTACAATGATCGCCCACTTGCTGGATAAAGCCCCGGTTGCCCAGCAAGAGGAAGGCTTCAAAGATGCCGTCGTGGGTGCGGTGATGGGAGGCAGCAACCCCCGCGATGTGATCCTGGGAAGCATGAACCCCCAACACGCCATTGTCTCCGGTGGGGGTGCCACAGCCGCTGACAGCGTCGGTTATCCGTGGAACGGTCGTTTCATCGTCGCTAGCGGCAATTTACTGGCAGACTTCCGCTCAAATCTTCATGCGGAATCACAAGGCCGGCTACAGGCTGTGCGGATGTATGAAATGTCAAACGATCCAGGGGTGAAAGATACCCTCAGTTTTATGATCGCCCGCGACACCATGCACCAAAACCTGTGGTTAGCAGCGATTGAAGATTTGGAATCTTCCGGACTGGAAACAACGCCGGTGCCAAGTTCTTTCCCGCAAGACTTGGAAAAAACAGAGTTTTCTTATCAATTCTGGAACCACTCCGACGGTACGGACAGCGCAGAAGGTCGCTGGGCGAAAGGCGAATCGATGGATGGCAAAGGCGAGTTCAAGTATGTGGAAGATCCTCAGCCGCTAGGCCCAGATCCGGGTCCTGATGCACCACTACCTGATCCGAAATTGCACGGCACCGGCAAGCAGGTAAGAATGAGTCCTAACTCTTGAGTTCTCAGTTCTTAGTGGGGCAAAGTTTGAGGCAGAAATGTCTCTGCCTTGAGCGGAATAGGATAAATTTAAACGCTCAACATTTGCCCCAACAGTTTGTAACAAATTGTCTTCAGTTTCCGTGTACTTGGAGTGGGTGAAAAACCGGCTTTGAACAACCAAAAAAGTGTTGAGTGAGGGATCTGATGGGTGAGACACAGTCCACAAGGAAATCATGGCGCACAGCTATTTTACTGTCGCTGATTCTCCTCGTGATTGGCTTTCTGGCTTACCGCCTTGAACTGGCATTGCCGGCAAGACCGCCCAGTGGATACCTCACCTACACCCCTTCCACAAAACCGGCACCCAAGGAAATCGGTTCATACGATGTGTTGGGCCACACTGTCAGCCCAGAAGAGGCCACAAACCTGCTGCAAACCGACGAGGGGCGTGAGTTTCTATCACCCCAAAATGGTGCAGTTGAGGTTACAGAAGATTTACTAGCACTCGGTCGCAAGAGTTTTTACACGCAAACCTTTGGTAATGAGGTTTTCTTCACCGATGTCAGTGCCATTCTCGATGGCCCGATTAATGTAGGCAGTCTAACAAAAGCAATTTTGGCACTCCAAGGAAAACCGACACAAAACCTGCAAGTGCCCCTAGATAAAGATATTACGGTTGGCGGAAAAACCTTTAAAGCCGGCACCCTCCTCAACACCGGCTTAGATGTGCCCGCAAGTTCCCTGATTCCGTTGGGAATTCGCACCAAAATTGCTTTGGGTGGCGTGAAAGCCGGTGTAACCTGCGCCCTATATCACGCAGCCGTTAAAGAAGATACGGGTCGCATCCTAGAAGGCGCACCCAATACAGACCTCAACACCGGCCTGCTGATCGCAATGGCCGGCAATAATGAATGCAGAAGGTAGGGGACACTCCTATTGGGTCGAGGAGAAAGCCGGTTTCACCAGCCAAGATCAAGATCAGTTAATTTAATTCTTGCTATCGCTGGACGACGATCCAGAAGTATTGCCGGCACCTCAAATTGCAGAGGGCCGGTTATAACCGAACACATTGCACACACTATGAATTAAGGAGACAAACATCAATGAGTAAAGCGCCTTTTCACGATGAATACACCCTCGCAGAAACCGCAGATCAGCTTGGGGAAAAAGCAATGCAATTAGGGCTAATTCCAAGTTTTCTCGTGCGTCATTTTCCAGACAGCCGGCAATACTACATCCCCAACGAAAACGAATCTCCCCCCCTCACACCCGAACAAGCCTATCTCCGCTTCAAAAAACTAATTGAAGACGCAGAAAAGTAATCAGACGGCTCATTTACCTAAGACTGCCGGTGAAATCTTAAAAACCCCAGATAAAACCCATCCACCCACCATCAAACTTATAGGCGATACCTAATAGCCGGCTATCGCCTTCATCTGCGCTTATCTGATACCCAACAACCGACTATCGCCTTCATCTGCGTTAATCTGCGTTAATCTGCGGTTAAAAAATCCAAATCCTCTAACCATTAAACTAAATGTTTATCGGACACCTCTGAATCTTCTTGAGATTGAGCTTTAACCTCAGCACTATGAGGGCTATTTATAATCTCCTTCGCATCCGATCTCTGACAAGCCTTCATCGTGTTAACGTGTTCCATTTCGTCATTACGGATAGCCACAAACACATCATAGAGATTTTCGATTTTTGGCCGGCGCTGTGCCGGCAGATGAGACGTTTGAAACTCATCAAACATATAGAGATCGCCATCTCGGTAATAAGCAATTGCCACTGCCGGTGCCGGCTGGCTTTTAAGTTCCGCCTCACACTCGTTTAAATACTTATCATAGGTGTGGTGGGCTTTTTCTTCCACTAACTCGTTAAAGTAGTAAGCAGCTCGGGGTGAAATCATATAGATAAAAACCAGAACCCAGTAGTAAAAAAGAACCCCTATGCGAGCGATAAAACGGTCAATGGCACGCTCATTTCCCCCCAGCGCTTCAATAATTCGCAGGTGATGCAATTCATTCCAAGTTTCAGCGAAGTGAATTTTCAGCCAATCAGATTTATCCCAAAATCCGAGACTTTCATAAAGGTGAAGCACTGACAGATAAGCAAAGTAAGGAACACGAGCGATTGTTTCCAGCACAAAGCAGCGTGCGTAAAAACGTTTTCCATAAAATGTTCCCAAAGTAACTTCTAAGATATTAACTAATAACTGAATCATTATTCTCCCCTATTCTTGGATTTTTAACGAGAAATATATTCATTTTTATAAAAATTTGAAAACCTCTGATTATGATTCATGAAAAATTAAATGCGGTTTTAATCAATGTTTGATTAAGTAATAGGTTTCTATACCTCAAACTTACTAATAAAATATTATTGCAAAGTTAAATATTTCATTTTATAGTTAATCAATTTTATATTGCTAAAAACCTAATTTTTTCATCTTTACTTTTGACAAAGACTAAGTTAATTGGCTGTCAAGATATAATTTCCAACAAATAACAGGCTTTATTGCTCGCGTTTTTATATTTATTGTTAGAACTCCTTCCCCTAAACAGAATTGTTATTGCTAACTCTACTTAATACTGCCTGCCTAATTTTGCTTCATGGAGTCAGTGCATAATTATCCAATTAAGAGTGAGAATACCTTACTGTTTGAAGTTTCAATGAAGCCAAAGCGAAACACCCAAAGCTTTCCAACTTTTGCTTGTTTTTGGAGTTAATTATTACCTATTTTTAAATTAACAGCTTTTCTTGTGGGTTACTTATATCTCAAGAAAGAGTTATCTGTGAATTTAGAAAGTAAGCAGGAATACAAAATAACTCCATTCAATTTTATTGAAGTGTTTTAAAATCCGAGAGAGAGAAAAATTTCCTCTATCTTTAAGGTTAAATTAATTTAATCGTGAATTATCTTTTTTCCCCAACCGGCAGGGGAATGGAAGCCGTATTTCAAGGGGAAACGAGCCTTCAGGCGTCTGTCACTCAAGCCGGCGTATTTTTAGCATTCCAGAAGCTGCCGGCTGACCTTTGAGGTGAGACAGGGCCGGCAATCTCTTAAAATCTTAATAAAAAATCAGAATTCAGAACCTTGTCAACCTTCTGAATTCTGATTTTTGTCACAGTACCTTGTGGGTGTACTCGTGCTGCTTCACATTGTCTTCTGCTTTAATAATCCGGTGGGAATTTAGCACCCGCTTGCGTTCCAAGGAATAATTAAAGTCATCGCGCACGGTTCCTAAAGGAAGGTGTGATTGAGCGGAGGTACGGCTTTTGTAGGTGCGAGTCGCCGCGATCGTCCGGAAGGAAAACTCATCGCAGAATTGAGCATCTGCTGGAAACTGGGCCGGTTTTTGAGGGGTTTCACCATCTAACACTGCCCCCACGGTTGTGCTAACAGCCATTTGGTAAGAAGTGGGAATTCCTTTGAGAATTGCTTCTAAAGCTGCCGAAGGGATAGGCTCAATTATTTTAACTTCATGGACTTCGCCATCTTCTTTGATAAAGCAAGTGGCTAAGCCTACTACCAGGTAGTCTTCGGTAGACACATCAGGTGCGTTGGGATAGGAAGTGGCAGTTGCCATCGCAATATTTCAGCCAAGTAATGAACGACTTCGCCAATCCTACCACTGTTTGAATGCTTAAAAAGGCACTGAAACAACCGCTTTTTTCAAAAATTATATACTTAATATAATTTTTTTACTTAAAGTCGCGGGCGGGATTAGGGCCGTTCACCGACACAAAACGCCGAGAAACCACTTTCCCAGCGCCTCATAGAAATCGTTAAAGTGAAGATTTCTCGCTAAGTGTTCGCAAAAAGAAAACTTTGTGAGAGTTTGCGGGATTCCTCTAAAAAGAGCGAGACTCTCCCCCGACTTTCACGTTGAATGTAACCAGCCTTGACAGCGTCACAAAGGTTAGCGAGTGCGTCTAAATCGTCTGAGCGATAGCCCTTGAGGACTAAAACTTGGCGGATAAGACCTTCCGATTCGACGCTGAGGCAACCTGTTTGAAATGCGGATTCTACAAGGGTGCGAATCATGGCAGTATGAGCATCCTGAATCTGTGAATTCCTTACCCTTAAATATCCTGGATTTTAGCGAGAGATCAGTTGATAGCGATCCCCGATAGGTGTGATTGTGAAGCTTGTGTCACAGTGATTGAAGTCACTGACAATTTGTATCACTCTTTGCAGTCTGGGAACGAGGTTGTACGGTGCTGGGGTTCTGAAAACGCTTTCGCCGGCAAGAACGGGGGAGCTGAGCGCTCAAGATGGGAACGCAGTGTCTATAAAAATCGATACACTTTCTCCCAGCTAGGTTAATGAAACCTGCCCGTAGAATCATAGGTGCCGTTGTAAACTACGATTGAACTGCCATTAAACAAATGCCTCCGATTGCCGGAGAACACTTGAGTTGACTTTCAATAGGGTGTTAGTTTTAAGCAGCGTAGCGTGTGTTGAGGATTGAACAGGATGACGAGTCTAGACAGTGTGTGGCAACCGTCTGTAATCGATTTAGCGCGAGCAGGTAATTTCCGGGCGCTGACGTATTGGATAAACACGTACTTGTTGCCTCAAGGCATTCACGCCCGTGTAGAAAACGCTCAGGCCGGCTGTCTACAAATCTTTGTAGAGTTCCGACAAGCAGTGGACAAGCAGCGGACTGTCCAATCAATCTGTCACCAAATTTGGAAACTAAACTCAGACGAAATAGATGGTGTGCGGATTGTGGCGCGTTGTGCCGGCCAACCCGATATTCTGTGGAAAGAATCAGTCCGCATTGTCACCCCAGCTAACCAGCAGCGGCGCGTGCAAGGGGTGTCTAGAAAGCCTGCGATTGGCTGGCTGCCCGGTGAGAAAATTAATTTTAAGGTGCTGCGTGCCCTGCTAGTGGTAGGCACAGCAGTTGCTTCTTTTACCTTTGGCTGCTGGTTTGGTTACCGCGCCATTCTAAATAATAAAATTGCTTCTACTCCTATCCCGACTGAGGCGGTGACGCTGAGCCAACAAACTCGCCCCAAAGAGGTGCGGGCGGCTTTAGAAACCATCCCTGTGAAGTATCACAATCAGGTAACCGATCCGACTGATCCGATCGTGACGCTGATGTTTGCCGGCGATGTCACTTTGTCAGATTCCTTTGCAGATGTGGCCGGCAACGATTACAAATGGGCCTTCGCTCAAATGGATTTATACCGGCAAGTTGATGTGGCGATGGTCAATTTGGAAAATCCGCTGACGCGATCCGAGACAATTAGACCAGGTAAAGAATTTAATTTTAAAGCCGACCCCGAATCCGTCCAAGTCCTGACAGAGGGGGGTGTAGATATTGTCAATCTCGCCAATAACCACACGATGGATTATGAGGCACCCGGACTAGAGGAAACCCTGCAAACATTAGATGGGGCAGGAATTCGCTATGTGGGTGCCGGCAGAGATATCAAAGAAGCACGACGCCCAGAAATTATTGAAGTCAAAGGTCAGCGGATTGCCTATCTGGGTTACTACGATCCAGAATCTCATGCTGCCGCCGAGCAAGTAGCCGGCACCAACCCTTTACTCGAAGCTCAAATCGCTGAAGATATCAGTGCGATCCGGAACCAGGTAGACTGGATCATCGTGAACTACCATTGGGGTGCAGAACTCGCCGATTATCCGGCTGATTGGCAGCGGCAATTGGCTCATTTCACAATCGATCAGGGGGCCGATGTGGTAGTTGGCCATCATCCCCACGTGTTGCAGGGTGCAGAGATTTATAAGGGCCGGCCCATTGCCTACTCGTTAGGAAATTTTATCTTCGGGGGAAATTCCCGCAGCGATTACGATACAGCCGTGCTGAAAGTCTCGCTGAAAGGGCAAAAAATGAAGGTAGAGTTTCTGCCGGTGGAAGTGAGGCAGTATCAGCCAACCGTTGTTAAGAATGAGCGAGGCGACGAGATTCTCAACTATATTGAGGAAATTTCTCATATTTTCGAGCGGCCAATGACATCACCGATGATCTTGAATACTCGGCGAACCGAATCCATTGCCGCAGCAGAAGGTGCAAATTCTGCGCCGGCATTAGAGAATGCCCAATTTACAACAGGGGGCGAAAATTCTGCGCCGGCACTTGTAAAAACACCCAATCCTTCTCCAGCGCCGGCCCAGAAATCGAATTCTTCAATTAAAGTGCCGGTGTTTCCTGGCGATATCATTCTGCGAAACTATGCCAAAGAGCTTGAAGTGCCTCAAAATGAGGAACAGCTAGAGGCTTCTCCTGAAACTGAACCGGCTGCGAAGGATGAGTTTATTAACACTCAGCCGTTTATCACACAACCGTTCATTCCCAACCTACCCTCACCGCCATCCGAAAATCAACAAAGTCAACTGCCCGCAATTCCACCGCCTTCTTTTAATCTGTCGAATTGGAAGCAGAAAGAAGCGGAAACTCTCACCTTAGCAGCCGAGCAAATGCGTCGTCGCAAGACAATTCAACTGCCGGTGTTCGCCTAGGCGAGATAAATCGCCTCGCAGTCAGTTGTTAAATGTTAGTCGCTACTGATATTTGACAACTGACTTGTACCGACTGACAACTGATAACTAACAAATAACCACTGTGTTTGCGATCGCCGTCAAAAAGCAGCAGTATAAAACCTACATTCTCACTGACCAAGCCGCAGAATCTCGGCTAGAGGTCGTTCCAGAACGGGGTGGCATCATCACCGGCTGGCGGGTAAAAGGGCAAGACATCCTTTACTTAGATACCGCCCGGTTTGCCAACCCAGACTTGAGTGTGCGAGGTGGAATTCCGATTTTATTTCCGATCTGTGGCAACTTGCCAGACAACACCTACACTCACAACGACCAGCCATACACCCTCAAACAGCATGGGTTTGCCCGCGATCTGCCCTGGGAAGTGCGAGAGCAAATTACTGAAGAGCGAGCCGCTATGACGCTGGTTTTGACCAGCAATGACCAAACACGCGCTGTTTACCCGTTTGACTTTGAACTGGCTTTTACTTACCAGATCAAAGGTAATGCCTTGGAAATTTTTCAGCGCTATACAAATCGCTCGGCTGAGCCGATGCCTTTTTCCACCGGCTTGCATCCCTACTTTTTGGCGCTTGACAAAACTCAGTTGCGTTTTAATATTCCTGCTGTCCAATACCAAGATCAAAGAGCGCAAACGAAACACCCGTTCACCGGCACCTTTGATTTTGAGCAAGATGAAATTGATGTGGCGTTTAACCAGTTAACGGGCTTAGCCACAAGTGTCACCGATGCCAGCCGGCAGATGCGGATCACCCTCAGCTACAACAGCACCTATTCCACGGTGGTTTTCTGGACGGTAAAGGGTAAAGATTTTTACTGTGTTGAACCTTGGAGCGCTCCCCGCAATGCCCTTAATGTCGGTAAGCCCTTGATTCGCTTACAGCCAGGAGCCAGTTGCGAGACACTCGTTCGGATGACGGTAAGTTTTTTAGAAAAATAACTTGTCTTTTAGAAAAACCTCTGTTACTCTAGTAAAGGTGTTTTAAAGACACAGTTACTGGGTCGCTAACTCAACGGTAGAGTACTCGGCTTTTAACCGAATAGTTCCGGGTTCGAATCCCGGGCGACCCATATAAACGTAAAAGTAAAAAATAGCAGCGCTTTGGTCAGCGGAAAAAGCCGGCTAAGGGCAAGAATTTGATGGGTTGCCCTCTATTCTCAATTTCCACTTTTCTAGGGAAGGAAGACAATTAAGCTGGATTAAGGGGTAGAGAGAAATGGGGGATTTTGAGGTGATCCCCTAAAAGAACGAATGAGAAGGACGCTCGCTTATCGGTTGCCCATTTCCCTATTTTTGCGCCTGTGAGGGAAATTCATATTTTTTTCGTTCCCGCCAGTAGATCGCCTCTAGCTTATCTAAGGGGTGTTCGGGTTGCCCGTAACCGGCACCTTCAACATGAGCCCAAATGGCTGAGACTTTTCGTAAAGCGGCTTTAATGTTGCCGGCTTCAATATCTTCCAAAGCGCCTTGTTCTCGAATTAATTCAATCGCTGCTAAATCTTGAGATCGGGGGCCAAAATCTGGCAATCCCAGTTTTCGTTTAAGCCGGTCAAAAGTTGGCTTTAAAAATTGATATCTCCCCGCCGCACTTGAGCAAATGCGCCGCCCGTTAGAATAGGCGCAGTACACTTCATCGGGATGAGTGTGGAAACTGTCAAATTTAGCGCCGGTGAATTGAGTGCGGTAGCCGTCTGATCCCGCCGTTCCTTCTGCTACAGCAATCAAATCCAGAAAAGCTTTCGTGTTAGGACTTTTGAGAGGCGTTGCTGTTTGGGCGTATAAATCACTCAACTGTCCCGATACTTTGGGTTCATCCCACTCCTTCGCTGTGAGACTGGATGCCGGTGGGGTAGATTCTACCTTGTTGAGAAATCCTGGCACTATCAGCGCCAAACAACAAACACTCAACCCCAAACCGAATCCCAACTTCCGAGCAGGTTTCTTACGACGAGAACGCTTTTTGAGTCGAATTTTTGGCCACCGTTCTGGGGGGATGTTCACCGGCAGCACACCGAGTTCGTATCCAAAGATGAACAAGGACTTGATCCCCAACAGCATCTGCGCGACTTTTTGGGGGGCAACACCCTCGGAAGCTTTAGCGGTTCCAAACGCCCGGATATCGGCTCTTGTGACTTGGGCGAAGGGTTTGCCGGCAAAAGCTTGGAACTGCTTGGCCAAGCGCCAGGAAGACCGCCGTCGGCGGGGAGATTGGCACCCCACCCACTGTTGAATCAACTCAGTGTCAGAACTACTGACGTTCCAGTGTCTGAATGATTGTCGATCTGTGTACATCGCTTACCTCTAGATGGCCCCTTTTTCTAGCGCGTTAGCGAACCAAAGGCGACTCTGGCTTTTTTTGTGAGCCATTAGATTGGGGTTGCGATTGGGAGGATTTGCCGGTGCGAAATCCTCTTCAAAAACCCGCCTAGGTTCTGCTTTCGGCTTCCCCAAGGCGTTTGTCGTGATGCACCCTACTCCCGCCCCTGAGCCAATGCAACTAGAATTGTGCGAGCAATTTTGATTGCATTTGCCTAGGGATAAGCGATACAAGAGCTTGTTCGATGGTGGAACTATTTTGTTGAGTAGAGCACCCGTCTCGACAACCGCGTTCATTTTGGGAGTTAGATCGGCTAATGATCCCCACGATTTTATCGTTGGATCGTCTTTATTGCATCCGTGCCGGCACCCGATTGGCCTGCACTACCCGATCTCCCGTTACTTGAGAAGCTGTTCTGCACTTTATTTGCATAACATTATAATAATTAAAAGTCATGTAAAAAGGCAAAAGCAAACACGTTTAAGTTTTACTTCTGCCTTTTTACTGTTTAGTTTTGCCTTCGTTTATTTGAAGGCTGAGCCGGCAACTTAAAACGGCGGTTAGTGGCATCGAAAAGTTCAGTGTTTGGCAGCAAATTTTGTTAAGAGCAATCTTGCCTATGCCTGCTTTTAGAAGTTCCCGATGTCCTGGCAATTTCACCGTCTCGCTCGCCTGTTTAAGCGAAGATAGGCCGGTTCGTCCTGTCACAAGCAAAGCAACCTAATTAGCAAAGACAGGGTTTAAGTGTCCTGCTCAAAGTGCTACATTTTGCCCTTCTGCATCACTTCCTGAAGATGCTGGCGGATCTCCTGCGCCTGCTGCATCTCCGTCTCCTGTAACTTTTGGAAGAGTTGCACACAAGGCTCAGATCCGGTGTCCTGAGCATCTTTGATATAAACTTCGTAGGCTTTGAGAGCTTCGGACTTGTTTTGCAGCACTGTGAGCAAGTCGTACTCAAGGTTGCTGATCACTGAATTTCCGTTGCTGGCCATAAACTTATTCTCTGCGAGAATTACTCAACCACTTTGCCTGATTGCGCGAGCACAGTTCATCTATCCAAAAGGGTAGTAATCGATCAGCCAGAGGGTGAATATCATTTAAATTGCCGTTTTACCGGGTTCATCCAACGTTCTAACCAGCTAAAGGCTTGAGAGGATAAAAGCGTGAGGGCTAAGTAAATTAAGGCGACAGCCGTGTATATCTCAAACGTGCGATAATTTTCTGCCACAATTAACTGTCCGCGACGGAATAAATCTTCAAAACCGATCACAGCAACTAAGCTGGTATCTTTAAGCAAGGTGATGAATTCATTGCCTAAAGGTGGGATCATCCGCCGCAACGCTTGAGGAAATATAATATATTGCAGCGTTTGCACCGGCCCTAATCCTAGAGATTGTGCAGCCTCGGCTTGTCCAGGTTCTATCGATTGAATGCCGGCGCGGACAATCTCTGCAATATAAGCAGCACTATTGAGACTCAGCGCCATCACGGCTGCCGGCAGGCGATCTAGGGTAAAGGTCAGTCCCAACTCTTGGATCAGCGCCGGCAAGCCATAATAAATCATAAAAATCTGCACCAACAAGGGCGTTCCCCGGAAAAAGTCTATATATACCCGCGCAAGCACACTCAAAGGGCGGGTGGAAGAAAGACGGGCGAGGGCTATCAAAGAACCTGCAATCGCCCCTAAAAATAGGGAGAAAGCCGTTAGTTGCAACGTAATTAATGCGCCTCGCAGCAAGTTAGGCAAGGCGGTGGCGATCATGCCGGCAGAACCCAAGATGCCGGTACGAACATTATTAGAGTTTAAAACTGGTGAGGTTGCCGGTAATTCGGGCGGTTGTACATTAAACCATTTTTGATAAATTTGGGCATAGGTGCCATTGTTCAAAACCGTTGTTAACCCTTTATTGATGGTGTCAAGGTTGGGAGAATTTTTAGGTGTGGGAATGCCAAAGAATTCTTCTGTGATCAATTGGTCGATAATTTTGATGCCTTTGAGATTACTTTGTTTGATGGCGTAAAGGGTGACGGGGGCATCACTAATAGCAGCATCCACATTCCCGTTAACCAAGGCTTGCAATGCTAGGGGTGCAGAATCATAAGTTCGCAGTTTTGCACCGGGAATTTCTTTGGCTTTTTTAGCGCCGATTGTGCCGATTTGCACAGCAATAGTTTTATTTTTGAGGCTATCGAAGGACGTGATATTTTTGTTGTTCGTTTTGATAGCGATGGCGATGCCGGCTTTAAAATAAGGTCGGGAAAAAGAAATTGTTTTACTGCGTTCAGCCGTAATCGTCATGGCGCAAATGGCAGCATCTACAGTTCTTGACTGCAATGCCGGAATAATGCCATCAAAGGGCATACTTTCAAATTCAATTTTAAAGTTTTCGGCTTTGCCGATGGCTTGGATTAACTCAATATCAAAGCCGGTTAATTCGCCATTTTGTGCTTGAAACTCAAAAGGAGGGTAATCTGCGCCGGTGGCAACTTTGAGGGTTTTGGGGGTGCCGGCAAGGTTGGCGTTTAACACGCAGCCGGCGAGTAGCAGCAGACAGGTTAAACCCAATGCGAGCCGGCGCAGCCACTTCGGCGATTTTGCCGGCAAACCGGGGAAGTGCCGGTGTCGGAACGATAAATTCTCTTTTGGCATTTTAATGTTTAATGTTGGGATTAGCCATCGGTCGGCTCATTGATAATTTAGTAATTTTATGCTAATATCAGCTCAATTTTTAAAATGTTAGATAAAACCACTTTTTGTTAAAAACATTTAACGAATCAGTAAACCTTAAAAAGGTCAAAGAGCTGAGTGATTTATGGAAAATGCCACTCCCACGATCACGTTTGAAAATCTTCAGAAAAACTTTGGCTCTCTGCAAGTGCTGCAAGGAATCACCGGCACGGTTAATCAAGGTGAAGTAGTTGCCGTTATCGGTTCCTCTGGCTGCGGCAAAAGTACCCTGCTACGATGTTTCAACCGGCTCGAAAAAATTGACGGTGGGCAGTTGGTTGTTAGCGGCATCGATTTGTCTCCCCCAAACCTCAGCCGCACTCGACTGCGACAGTTACGAACTGAGGTGGGCATGGTTTTTCAGCAATTCAATCTTTTTCCCCATTTAAGTGTATTAGAAAATCTAATTTTAGCCCCGCAAAAAGTTTTAGGCAAATCGCGTCAAGAAAGTATTCAACAAGCAAGATTTTATTTAGAAAAAGTCGGACTTTCAGAAAAAGCAACAGCTTATCCCCAACAACTTTCTGGAGGACAAAAACAGCGAGTTGCCATCGCCCGCAGCTTGTGTGTAAATCCTAAAGTCATGCTATTTGATGAACCCACTAGCGCCCTTGATCCGGAATTGGTGGGAGAAGTGCTGCGAGTTATGCAACAACTTGCCGAAGAGGGAATGACAATGGTTGTTGTCACCCATGAAATGTTATTTGCGCGGGAAGTCGCCCATCGCGTGTTATTTTTGCATCAGGGTAAAGTGGAAGAGTCAGGTTCTGCGCGGGAAGTTTTGACGAACCCACAAAGTGAGCGTTTGCGTGGCTTTCTCAGCCGGCTCAATTTAAGCGTGGAATAAGTGAGCGATCATTCGGTTTGTTAATAATGCCCCCGACTTTATTTTCACTAGACTTGATGAACCGGAATCTCAATATAAAATTCAGTACCTTTACCGGGTTCAGAAATGCAAGTTAAAGCACCGCCATGTTTTTTTACCACAATTTGATAGCTGATAGATAATCCCAATCCTGTGCCTTTACCTATCGGCTTTGTTGTGAAAAACGGGTCAAATAACCGTTCTTGGATTTCTGTACTCATGCCGCTGCCATTGTCAGCAATGCAAATCACGATTGAGTCCTGAGAGGAATTTGAGTTTTGAGTCTCTCCTACTAATGTTTTGGGAGTTTTGAGTGAGCTTTGAGTGAGTTGTTTGTTGTCTAAACTCAACCGAGACAAACCAGAATTGAGTGAGGTACGAATTGTAATGATGCGAGGAGATGGCACATTATCCAAAGCATCAATGGCATTCGCCAGCAGATTCATAAACACTTGATTCAATTGGCCGGCAAAGCAATCAACTAAAGGCAACTCCCCATATTCTTTAATAATTTGAATCTCAGGTTGGTCAGATTTCGCTTTCAGCCGGTTTTGCAAAATCAGCAGCGTATTATCCAAACCTTCATGAATATTGACTTCTTTCATGTCCGCTTCATCAAGCCGAGAGAAATTCCGCAGGGACAGAACAATATCGCGAATGCGTTCAGTTCCCATTTTCATAGAGGATAAAACCTTCGGCAGATCCTCAGTCACAAATTCCAAATCAAGTTGAGAAAGTAAATCTTGTACAGCCGGCATCGGGTTAGGATAGCACTGACCATAAAGCTTGATTAAATTCACCAAATCAGTCGTATAGTCATTCAGGTGAGAAAGATTGCCGTGAATAAAGTTGACAGGATTGTTAATTTCGTGAGCAACACCGGCAACCATCTGACCGAGAGAAGACATCTTTTCAGTTTGAATCAGTTGGGCTTGAGTGCGTTTTAACTCGTGCAAAGTTTGCTCTAGCTGGTGAGCTTTTTCTTGCGCTTGTTGGGCAAGTTGTCTGGAATGGATTTCAGACTGTCGCAACGCCTCCTCTGCTTGCTTACGCTCAGTCACATCCACACCAATCCCCCAACTAGCCCATCCGGGAATTGGAAATTGCTCAGAAATATTAGACCAGGCGATTGTTTTAACAGTCCCATCCTTAGCCGTAATGTTCCATTCCCAGCTGCGGTAATCATTGCCAAGTGTAGCCCATAAGGTCATCATCGAGGCTCGATAGGTTGGGTCTGGATACATCAACTCGATTGCTTTGGAATTGTCAATGATCTCATCGGCACTGTAACCCGTGACCCTTTCGCACTCTCGGTTCCAGACGGTAATGCTCCCTTGTGCATCAAAAGCATCCATCATCACCGGCATATTCTGAACAATTTGGCGTAGTTGTTCTTCCCGTTGCTGCAAGGCTTCTTCTGCTTGCTTGCGTTCGCTGATATCGCGGATTACGGTCGAGAAAAACTCCACCTCTCCATTTTCTGATTTATGGCTCATCCAAACCTGCGAGACAGGAATATCCCTGCCGGTGCGGTGTCGCAAAGCGCTCTCACCACTCCACACCCCATCGCGCACAACAGTCTGCCACGCTTCATTAAGAATAAGATCAAGGACAGACTCCGCCATGAACTCCGGAATAAACATGGATGTAACGTCCTCATCCTCATCAAATCCCAATATTTGGCGACCTGCCTTGTTGATATAGAGAGCGCGGCCATTTGCATCTGCAACGCCAACAAAGTCAGTGGTTGCCTCAAGAATTGCCGTCAGTCTTGCTTGAGCTTTCTCAGCTTCTTTATACTCGGTGATATCGGATGTTAAACCATCCATGCGGACAACAACACCGGCTTCATCATAAATCAGCCAACTCTTGCTTCTAATCCACCGTACTTCTCCGTCAGCTCGAATAATTCGGTATTCTAATTCTTGGCTGTTAACTTCTGTCCATAGAGTCGTAGACTTGGCAACTCTATCCCGATCTTCAGGATGAGTTGCCTCCTGCCACAGAGACGGTTTGCTGTAGAATTCAGAGCGTGGACGTCCGTAAAGCGTTTCTGTTGCTGGGTTCATGTAAAGCACCTCGAAGGTGTCAAAAGCAATTGACCACACCACATCTTGCAGAGAATTAAGAATACTATTTAGCCGCGACTCACTATTATTTAAAGCGGCCTCAGCTTCCTTGCGATCTGTGATGTCTTGCATCGCTACCACCGCACCCAATTTTTTGCCGGCTGCATCAACGATAAGTTGACCATTTGCCCGGAGAATGCGAGTTTTTCCTTGCTTTGGGACGATTACCATCTCTACATCACGAACCTTCTCTCCTTGCAACGCGCGAAACAGAGGAATGTCTTCCCGTTGCATTGGGGTCTTCCCGTCTGGCAAGTACAAGTCAAAGTGTTGCGCCCATTCTTCTGCTAGGATCGGTTGCGCCGGCAACCCATGAAACTCTTGGGTTGCTCGATTAAACAGCGTTAAAATTCCATTCGCATCACACGCAACAATGCCATCGGCTAAGTTATTGAGCAATGCGTTTAAGAATTCTTGTTCTTTGTATAAAGCTTCCTCTACTCGGCGACGTTCAGCCATTTCTTGTTCGCGCTGCTCAATCGTTTCTGTTAATTGGGCTGTGCGCTCCTCCACTCGAATTTCGAGTGTTTCATTCGCCTCCTTTAGCGCTGATTCCATCTGTTTTCGTTCTGTAATATCTCGCCAGCAACCCACAATCTCCAATGGATTGCCGGCTTCGTCTCGTACCAGTTTCAGCTCGTCTTGCACCCAGTGATACAGCCCATCTTTGTAAAGAAAACGGTATTCAAGAAACTGGGTGCCGGCTACCAGCAGATTCGACATTCCCGCGAAAGTTTTGGCGGCGTCTTCTGGGTGAATTCGATTTGCCCAAAAGCTTGTATCTTCCAAAAATTCTCTTGCCTCATAACCCATGTGCGCCTTCACATTTTCACTCATGAAGGTTGCGCCAAAATCACCAAACGCTTTGCAACTGTAAATGACAATGGGACTATAGGAAAGCAGATTCCGAAATCGCTTTTCACTTTCGTGCAAGGCTGCTTCTGAGAGCTTGCGTTCGGTAATGTCCCGCGCCACTGTATAAATTAAATTTTCTTCTGCCGAAGGATTCGACGCCCACTCCAGCCATTTATAGGAGCCATCTTTACACAAATAACGATTCACAAATGAGATAGTGTCTATCCCTTGGGCGAGCTTCTGTGTTTGGGCTAGGGTTGCTTCTCGATCTTCAGGGTGAACAAACTCAATTAATGGTTTGGCTAAAAGTTCTTCGTTTGTAAAGCCGAGTATTTTTTCCCATGCAGGATTGAGTTGTTTAAAATAGCCATCAAAGCCGGTGATGCAAAACATTTCTAAGGATAAATTAAAGAAGCGATCACGCTCTGCGTGTGCCTGTTGCAGCTCCTGGGTATAGGTGGCGACGCGCTGGATCAATAGGTTGAGAGACTGCGTTAGCTTTCCCACTTCATCCTGGGTCGTGACTGGCGCTTGCAGGCTAAAATCCGCTTCCTCAGTGACTCGCTGAGCGACTTTGGTAGTGGCTTCGAGGGGACGAGCGATCAACCGGCTCGTATACAAAGCTAAGGCGACTGCGATTACAACTGATAGCATGAGGCTGCCGGCACTGAGCTGTATGCCGGTTCTCCGTGCTGCATTTAACTCAGATTCTGCTTGTTTTTGTTCTTTATAAGACGATTGAATCAGTTCAGTGAGATCGTCTGAGATACCATCAAATTTAAGCGCAGTTGGGCTGCTGCTTAAAATTAAGAGCTGTTTTTGTACAGCTTCGATGTCTTCAGGGTTTAATAAAGGTAATTTTATTTGCCCAACCAATGCTTCAATTTGCTCGAAATAAGCTTCTGGTGCCCCCTCGTACGTTTGCAGCAAGTGGGGGATTTCTTCAGTGTGCATCTCGTTGGCATAGCTGACAGTGCCGGCTAAAGATTTGAATTCAGCCCAGAGGCGATTCACTTCAGCAGCGTGTTGAAGAAAATGGCTATATTCTTCTTGAAAAGAATCGGGTTCATCTATCAAAGCAGCCAATTGCTGTTGATGCCCTCGTGACTGCAATACAGCCGTTTGCAAGCGATGCAACAGGCTGATTTCTTCTTGGGTGTGGTGTTCGATTTCCGCAGCCTGTTGTTCATAGTGATTTCTGATCTGAAATCCTGTCGTTACTCCCACAATGGCTGCTCCCAAAGCCAAAGCAAACCCCCAGCCAATTTTTTGTCTAATTTCTAAGCGACTGATTTGCCGATTTAACCAATTTTGAGGAGGCTGATAGGAGCTGTTATTCCACTTTGTAGAAACAGTGGAATTTTTTGATTTTAAATCGTCGTTTGAAGGTGGGTAATGCATCAAGAAAATGTCTCCCTACAACTCACCGATATCAATATTTACCTATACAAAAATATCTTAACTTTTCAGAAAAGAATGAGACACATTCCGATTTAAAACTAATTGCCATATCCTAACGCACTTAACTTGAAAATCACAAGGTTTTATGACAATTCCGTATTTTTACTCATTCTGGAATTAATGGGCTATTAAAATCTTAGATAAAATTAGATGGCAAAGCAATTGTTTCTAGGATTTAATCTTAACTACCAAAAAACGAGCTTTCTAGAGCCGGCCCCGTTGTCCACTCCCGGATAAGACTGATGGAAAAATTGAATTAAAGGGAAGTTTAGCTGCAAATTCTTATGCTCATATCGTTAAAGTTTAGTAAAACTATGACGCGCTTCTTCTTAAGCTAGAAATCTATTTTCATAGGCAGATTTTAAATTTTAGAATCAATTGAGGGAGCATCCAAGCCGCTGCTTTCTGGATAACTCCCCCAATCAAAGAGTCGCCTCTGCATTATTTTCACTGAGCTTGATGAACTGGAATCTCAATATAAAACTCAGAGCCTTTGCCCGGTTCAGAAAGGCAAGTTAAAGCACCGCCATGTTTTTTTACCACAATTTGATAGCTGATAGATAATCCCAATCCCGTGCCTTTACCTATCGGCTTCGTCGTGAAAAACGGGTCAAATAACCGTTGCCGCACTTCCTCGCTCATGCCGCTGCCATTATCAGCAATGCAAATGATCGCTCGGTTTCCGAAACCGCGACTTCCCGTCTCCACATAAGTGCGGATCGTAATCGTGCCCGACGATGGCACAGTTTCCAAGGCATCAATGGCATTAGCCAGCAGATTCATAAACACTTGATTCAGTTGGCCGGCAAAGCAATCAACTAAGGGCAACTCCCCATACTCTTTCACAATTTGAATCTCCGGTTGGTCAGATTTCGCTTTCAGCCGGTTTTGCAAAATCAGCAGCGTATTATCCAACCCTTCATGAATATTGACTTCTTTCATGTCCGCTTCGTCAAGGCGAGAGAAATTCCGCAAGCTAAGCACAATATTGCGGATGCGTTCCGTTCCCATCTTCATAGATGAGAGAACCTTCGGCAAATCCTCAGCCATAAATTCCAAGTCAAGTTCAGAAAGTAAATCTTTCACTTCAGGCATCGGGTTAGGATAGCACCGGCCATAAAGGTCAATTAAATTCATTAAATCAGCCGTGTACTCATTAAGGTGAGAAAGATTGCCGTGAATAAAGTTAACCGGATTGTTAATTTCGTGAGCAACCCCGGCAACCATTTGACCGAGAGAAGACATTTTTTCAGTTTGAATGAGTTGGGCTTGAGTGCGTTTTAACTCGTGCAAAGTTTGCTCTAACTGTTGAGCTTTTTCTTGAGCAATCTTGGCAGAATCTTGGGCTTGCGTGTAGAGTTCAGCTTGGCTCAGGGCGATTGCAAGTTGATCCATAACTGCTTGCAACAGTTCCACTTCTGAGTTAGCCCAAGGTCGAGAACCGCTATGATGGCAGCAACTGAGCACTCCAATCTCACCAGAAGGCGTCTGAACCGGCAGCGTCAGTATCGCGGTGTAGCCGACAGTGGTATACAGTTCTCGTTCGTGTGGATCGATAGCCGCCGCCAGATCCTCAGTCCGCAGCATTTCCAAGTTAAGGAATTTTTGAGTGATAGAATTTGCTGGGGCTGGGTGTTGGCCCAAGGAGCTGGGCAGGCCGGGGTTCTTCGCTTCTTTCACCACTTCCCAGGCGGCTTGATCTTCTGAGGGTCGATACCAAGTAAAGAGGCATCGGTCAATCTGCAACAAATTGTGGATCTCACCCACAGCCGTTCCCAATATGGTATTGACATCAAGGGAGTTCCGGATATCGCTCGACAAACGGTTGAGCAGTGCCTCTCGCCCCGCGAGTTGTCTAAATCGTGCTTCCGACAGCCGCAACGCTTCCTCCGCTTGCTTGCGCTTAACGCCTAATGCAATTTCGTCCGCTGCAAATTCCAGTGCCTTGAGAGTAGAATCGGTGAGCCGTTTACGGGCAAACATGGCCATAACCCCTAAGACTTGGCCGTCGATGATCAAGGGATAGCCGGCGAAGGCGATCAAGCCCTCTCTTTTTGCCCAATCTTTATCAGCGACACGCGGATCGTCCTGAACCGAGTTGGTTAGGTGAGGTTGGCACTCTTGGGCAATCAGACCGATTTTGAATTGACCAACCGGCACGCGGCTGTGAGGGCCATCAAGGTGGGTATACATTCCCGCACTTGCTTGCAATTCCAGCACGTTCTCCTCGTTGTTGAGCGTCCAAATGCGAGCGAAGGCAGCATCAAGATGTTGAACGACAGCCTCAGTACAGCGTTGCAGCAACACCGGCAAGCCCTCGCTCTGGGTGAGAGCCGTGTCTACATCCGCACGAAATGCAGCTAAGCCGGCTTTCTCTGCTAAAGCTTCTTGTGCCCGCTTGCGATCAGTAACGTCCACACCAATGCCCCAGCTAGCCCAACCGGGAATCGGGAATTCCTCAGATATATTCGACCATGCAATTGTTTTGGCACTTCCATCTTTAGCCGTGATTTCGCATTCCCAGTTGCGGTAGTTATTGCCAAGTTCACCCCATTTGGTCAGCATTGAGGCCCGATACGCGGGATCTGGATATATCAACTCCATTGCTTTAGCATTGCCTACAATCTCTTGGGCACTGTAGCCGGTAACCCTTTCGGACTCGCGGTTCCAAACGGCGGTGATCCCACTGGCATCCAAGGCATTCATCATCACCGGCATATTCTCAACGATCTGGCGCAGTTGTTCTTCGCGCTGTTGCAACGCTGCCTCTGCCAGTTTGCGCTCAGTGATGTTTTGCACTAAAGTCATGCCGGCGAAGATTTCTCCCTGCTGGTTGGTAACCGGCAAAATTTGCGTTAAATAGACTCTATCGCCATAAGGCATTTCCGAAACCGTCGTGTTGCCGGCGAGTGCCGCTCGATACATTGGCTCGAGAAATTCGCAGGTTGCCGGTGGAAAAACCTCCCAAAGGGTTTTCCCTTCCATTAATTCCTTAGAAAGTCCAACCGCCGCTAATTCGGTTCCGTCCGCCAGCATATAGCGCAAGTCTGAGTTGAATAAAGCCACCGAACCATTGGGGAAATTCCGGGCGAGGGCACGGTACAGTTCTTCGCTTTGGCGCAGCGCTTCCTCTGTTTGTTTGCGAGCACTGATATCTAGCCCCGCGCCTAATAGTTTAATGACTTGACCCTCTGAATTTAAAACCGGCTGCCCTTTGGAGAGCATATATGCGATGGAACCATCAGGGCGAAAGAATCGGTGGTCAAATTCATAAGGCACGCGTTCCGTAATTGCCAGCCCAACTGCTGATACAAAAACTTCTCGATCATCAGGATGAATTTTTTGCAACAACTCTTCATAATTCGGGACGGGTTGACTCGGTTCCATTCCCCAAACAAGGAACATTTCCTCCGACCAAGTAATTTCTCCCGTTGCTAGATCGAATTCCCAACTGCCGACGTGGGCGACTTTTTGAGCTTCTGCAAGTCTGGCTTCGCTTTGGCGGATCGCTTCCTCTGCCTGCTTGGCGGGAGTGATATCACGGGCGATGGTGGAGATAAATTCCAGCACTCCGTTTTCCCCTTTGTGCGCCATCATGACTTGCGAGACGGGAATCTCTGTGCGGTTGCGGTACTGCAAAGCCGTTTCGCCGCTCCACACCCCGTCCTTGATGGCTGCCGGCACTCCTTCAGCCAGCATAATTTCTGCCGCACTCTTGGCGCAGAACTCAGAGATATGGAGGCTTGAGATGTCCTCATCTTCACCAATCCCTAACATTTTCCGACCGGCACCGTTGACGTAGAGTACATTGCCTTGGCCATCAGAGGTGCCGACAAAGTCTGGCGTTGCTTCTAAGATTGCCGTTAGTCTTGCCTGAGTTTTCTCGGCTTGTTTGCGTTCGGTGATATCTGAATTCAAACCATCCATGCGGAGGGGAGCACCGCTTTCGTCATAAATCATCCACGCTCGGCTGTGAACCCAGCGCACTTGGCCATCTGCTCGAATAATTCGGTACTCTATTTCACTGCTGCCCTCTTGCATCACCCTGCGGTTGTTTTCAAGGGCGCGATCACGATCTTCTGGATGAATCACCTCAAGCCAGAGGTTGCTGTTCTCGAAAAACTCAGAGCGTGAGCGACCGTAAAGTTTCTCGATCAATGGATTCATGAAAAGCAAATCAAAGGTAGTGGCTGAAACCGACCACACCAAATCTTTCAGGGAATTGAGAATGCTGTTGAGCCGTGACTCGCTCTCGCGCAAAGCTGCTTCTGTGTTCTGGCGATCAGTGATGTCCCGTGCAATTCCCATCAGACCCATGACATTTCCTTCTTTGTCACGGTAGACGCTTTTTGTCGCTAAATACGTTCGCTTCCTGTCTGGCGCTTGGACAATTTCTTCTAAGGTCTCAGAAACGCCCGTTCTCAGGATTCTGTTGTCAGTTTCCTTAATTTGAGATAGTAGTTCAGGCGGAACAAACTCGTTGTCATCTTTGCCAATTATTTCCTCGCAGGTTGTTCCCATTACGCGGGCAGTCGCGGAGTTAACCAACACATAGCGACCGTGAATATCCTTAACAAAAATGGGATCGGGGGTTCCTTCAATCACACCTCGCAAGAGGCTATAGCTTTTTTCCAGTTCTTCTTTCGCTTGTTTGAGCGATAACTCTGCCTGTTGGCGCTCGGCCATTTCGTCTTCCAGCCGCTCGATGGCATTCCTTAATTCCGCAGTGCGATCTTCTACCCGGATTTCTAGGGTTTCATTGGCTTGTTTAAGGGCTTCTTCCGCCCGTTTCCGGTCGCTAATGTCATATCGGATAGACAAATATTGTTCGGGTTCGCCGGCATTATTTAAAAGCGGCACAATTGTGGTATCTTCCCAGTAGTGCGAGCCATCTTTAGCGCAATTCTTAATTTCGCCTTGCCACACTTTGCCGGCGGAAATAGTTGACCACAATTGCTTTAAAGATTCCGCAGATTGATAATTGGAATTGAGAAAATTGTGGTTTTCTTCCAATAATTCTTGACGGGAATGTTGAGAAATCTTACAAAATTTGTTGTTAACATAAGTAATCGTTCCCTGGCAGTCGGCGATGGCAACAATGGCAGACTGATCTAAGCCCCATTTGAACTGTGCTAATTGTTTAATCGATTTCTGTAGGGCTAATTCTGTCTGCTTACGGTCGCTAATGTCTTGCCAGCAACCGATGAATTCTAAGACATTTCCCGCTTTGTCTCGAACCAACTTGATGCGATCTTGCATCCATCGGTAGGTGCCATCTTTGTGAAGAAAACGGTATTCGTGGGAGTCATCTCCTCGCTCAAATAGCTGGGACTTTTTCGCGAAGACATCGGCAGCATCTTCGGGGTGAATGTGACGTGCCCAAAAGTTTGAATCTTCTAGAAATTCTCTTGCTTCATAGCCCATCTGCGCCTTAACATTTTCGCTGATGAAGGTTACGCCAAAATCGCCATCAGCCTTGCAACTATAAATCACGGCAGGGCCGGCATTGAGCAGATATTGCAACCGTTCTTGTAGAGAGGTGGCGTGTAATGTCTCTGTCTGTAGTGCTTCCTGTGCCTGCTTCCGTTCAGTAATATCCACGAAGGTGATAACCGCCCCTTTAATTTCTTCTCCCTCAATAATTGGATAAGAAGAATATTCCACAGCAAAAGCCGTTTTATCCCGCCGCCAAAAAACTTCGCTGTCTATATGACAACTCATTCCTTTGTGAAAGGCGCAAAAGATGGGACACTCGCAAGTGGGATAGGATGAGCCATCACTACGACTGTGATGAATTAACTCGTGCATATTTTTGCCCATTAATTCATTGGGCTGATATCCCAGCATTTGAGCGGCTGTTTTGTTGATGAAGGTGCAGTTTCCTTGTAAATCGATTCCGTAGATTCCTTCGCCGGTTGAGTCTAGCAATAATTGGATGTGATTAACGAGTCGCAACTGCTCTTGTTCTGTTCGTTTGCGCTCGGTGATGTCCGTTGCGATGCCACAGGTTGCATACGGGACACCGGCAGCGTCGTAAATCGGAAATTTGCTGGAGATGTAGGTGTGTAAACCGTCGTCTTGAGGGACAATTTCTTCCCACTGCAAGGACGTTTCCGCTTCGATCACTGTTTGATCATTCGCAGAGAATGCTTCAGCCATTTCCTGCGGGAAAATATCGAAATCTGTCTTTCCTTTTATTTGTTCTCTATGAATATGGAAGAGGTTTTCGTACTGTTGGTTAACTAGAATATACCGGCCCTGAGCGTCTTTGACGAAGATGACTGTTGGTGAATTATCAATAATCGCTTGCAGCCGCGCTTCACTTTCTTGTAGCGCTTGTTCAGTTCGCTTGCGTTCGCTGATGTCGGAGATTGAACCAACATAACCGGCAACTTCTCCGCTCAGAGTTTTCTGAGCAACTGCTTTACCAAATACCCAGGTTGTTGTGCCGTCGGGATGTTGGAAACGATACTCTGATTTAAAGGGCAAGTTCTCTTTTGCACAGTGATACCATTCTGCAAAGACGCGAGCTTGATCGTCAGGATGGATGGCTTTTAGCCAACCGGCTCCTTTTGCTTCTTGAACCATCAAGCCGGTGAGCGCACACCATCGCTTGTTAACATACAAACAATCTCCCTGAGCATCGGTGTGAAATATCCCCACCGGCGCAATTTCTGCTAGGCTCTGATGGCGCTGTTCGCTCTCTTGCAGTGCCTTCTGCATCTGCTTGCACTCGGTGATGTCATGAGCAACGGCATAAACCAAGCCGTCTGCTGTGTGCTGAGCATCTGTCCATTTCAGCCACTTGTAAGAGCCATCTTTGCATAGGTAGCGGTTTTCAAAGATGATCGTGTTGACACCGGCTCTGAGTGTTTGCGCTTCCGCAAGGGTTGCTTGCCGGTCTTCCGGGTGAATCAACTCGATAAATGGCGTTGCCAAAAGTTCTTGCTGCGTGAAGCCAAGGGTTTTTTCCCATGTGGGGTTAAGATGCTTGAAATAGCCATCTGTGCCGGCAACACAAAGCAAATCCAGGGAAAAATTGAAAAACTGGTCTACTTCTGCCCATTTGTAGCTACTAACGCCATTTATTTCGGCAATATTCACGATCATCGCTTGCCCTCAGCTTTTGATTGGGATTTGTCTGCTAATTTTTAATGTTTCCGAGCAATTTATGCCCATCTATACAAAACTATTTTGTGTAAAATGGATTTGGCAACATTTTTAAAAGTTATTTGACACTCATTAAATTTGTTTCCTGAAATGCCGTTTTTTACCTTTTAGGCAAGTGCGTTTGGCTCAGAATTTTTGAAAAACCCTAACCCAAATCCCAAGCGTAAGTGAATGGCTCTACAGTTTATTCTTTGTGCAACCCCTTAATTTTCCGCCTCATCCTTCAACCAAAAGATCCCAGTGATGTTATATTTTTCCCTGCTCATCAAAAAAACTATCACACAGATTTTCTTTTTTATTTTTTTGGGGTGCTCGTAAGAAAAGGCCCAATTTGAATGGCCAAGTTTCTCAATGTGGCGGGTTCAAGCTAAAAGTTAAAAAAATATAAATATTTTTGGAAAATAAGTAATTGAGTCTTTGGCTATGCGGAAGCATTACCGTTAATAGGGTTCAGGTTTTTGTCTTCAGAATGAAGGAATTTCACTCACCGGCAATGTGAACGACAACTTCTCGAACGTGACTGCGCTGCCGGTGTTCCCAAATGTAAATTCCCTGCCAAGTGCCTAACATCAGTTTACCTTGAGAAATCGGAATCTGTTCTGATGTTTGCGTCAACGCAGTGCGGATATGAGCCGGCATATCATCAGGCCCTTCAGCATTATGATAATACCGCCGGCTGTCTTCTGGCACTAACGTCGCTAAGAAGTTTTCCAGATCCCGCAGGACATCGGGATCGGCATTTTCTTGGATCACCAGGCTAGCAGAGGTATGGCGGAGAAACACTGTACAAAGTCCAATTTTAACGCCTGACTCGGCAACCACGGCTTGCACTTTGCTTGTGATTTTACACAGGGATTTGCCGGTTGTTTGAACTTTTAGGAGTTGTTGATAGTGGGTCATGTGATTTTAGGCTTGTAGTGTGGTTTTTGCCGAAGTGGGTGATTTTTTTAACCGCAGATAGACGCAGATGATAGCGCAGTCTGTTGTCAGTTATCGTCAGATGGTTGCTTGGCTGTGGTTATCCGGTTCGGTTTTAGGCTGGGTTACACGTTTTTGTCAAAGTACCACTATTGGGTTTAGACTGCCACCGGCTTGAGGGTTGATGGTGCAGGTCGAGGGACTAGCTAAAATAGAGACGATGTCACACTCTATCAGTGGTTTGAACGTGTCGGATAATTCTAGCTCTACCTTTATCCTTGTTGATGGCCACTCGCTGGCCTTTCGGTCTTACTTTGCGTTTGCCAAAAGTCGGGATGGGGGTTTAAGAACAACCACCGGCATTCCCACCAGTGCCAGTTTTGGCTTTCTCAAGTCGCTGCTAGAGGTGATGACGGCGCACAACCCACAATATCTGGTGATCGCGTTTGATCTGGGGTTGCCGACTTTTCGCCACGAAGCCGACGACACTTATAAAGCGGATCGTGAGGAGACACCTGAAGACTTTATCGTCGATCTCAAGCACTTACAAGAATTGCTGGCAGCGTTTAATCTCAAGATTGTAACCGCTCCCGGCTATGAGGCGGATGATGTTTTAGGCACGTTGGCAACGCAAGCGAGTGCTGCCGGTTACACGGTTAAAATTCTTACCGGCGATCAAGATTTATTTCAATTGGTTGATACTTCTAAAAATATTAGTGTTCTGCGTTTGGGACGAGATAGTTTTGGTTATTCTGGCACCGGCAAGGCGAAAGAATATGGCCCAGAGCAGGTCAAGGAAAAATTAGGCATTCTGCCGGCACAAGTTGTTGATTATAAAGCTTTGTGCGGTGATAAATCTGATAATATTCCCGGAGTTAGAGGCATTGGTGAAAAAACAGCGGTGCAACTTTTAAGCACTTACAATTCTCTTGATGATATTTATGCGTCAATTGATCAAATTAAAGGTGCCGTCAAAACCAAGTTAGAAACAAGCAAAAATGAAGCGTATCACTCTCAAATGATGGCGCAGATTATCAGGAATGTGCCTTTAGAAATTGAGCTAGAAGATTGCAAGCTCAAGGGGTTTGACGAGGCAAGGTTAACTCCGATGCTGGAAAAGTTAGAGTTTAAGTCCTTCTTACCTAAAGTCAAGCAATTACAAAGGCAGTTTGGCGGTGCTGATGAACAAGACAGCAAAGAAGCACAGCAAAAGTTTGAATTTGCTGCAATCAATGAGGATAACGATCTGTGGTTTTTCACGGCTGCTGACACAGAGAAGGCTAAGAAACAGGAAAAGAGTTTGATTGAACCTCGCATTATTCAAACTGAAGCACAATTAAAAGAATTGGTGCAACAACTGCAAACTCATACTGATCCAACAATGCCGGTTGCGTGGGATACGGAAACAACGGATCTAGAACCACGAGATGCGGAATTAGTGGGGATTGGCTGCTGTTGGGGTGCCGGTGCGGAGGATGTGGCTTATCTTCCCATCAGTCATGCTGCCGGTGGTAATTTGGATAAAACAACGGCTTTAGATGCGTTGCGTCCGATTTTGGAAAGTGCGAAATATCCCAAGGTTTTGCAGAATGCCAAATTTGACCGGCTCGTGTTGCGCTGTCAGGGAATTGAACTTGCCGGTGTGGTATTTGAAACAATGCTGGCGAGTTATTTAATTAATCCAGAAAACAATCACAGCTTGAGTGAATTGTCGAGCAAATATTTAGGAATTGTTGCCAAAAGCTACGATCAGTTAGTTCCCAAAAATAAAACGATTGCTGATATCGATATTGCAGCCGTCGCTGATTATTGTGGGATGGACGTATATACAACGTTTTTACTGGTGCCGAAGCTGCGAGATCAGTTGGATAAGGCTGCTAAACTGCATAAATTGCTGTTAGAAGTGGAACAGCCTTTGGAGCCGGTTTTGGCACAGATGGAATACACCGGCATCCACATCGATACCGCTTATCTGAAGCAACTTTCGCAACAGATGCAAAAGAATTTAGAAACCGTTGAGCGAGAAGCTTATGAGGCTGCCGGCGAGGAATTCAACATTGGATCGCCAAAACAGGTGGCTCAAATATTATTTGAAAAGCTACAGCTTGATGTCGGCAAATCTCGCAAAACCAAAACAGGTTACTCAACAGATGCCGCCACGCTGGAAAGATTGCAAGGCACTCACCCAGTTGTTGATGCAATCTTAGAATACCGCACCTTAGATAAGCTGAAATCTACTTATGTCGATTCTTTGCCAAAGCTAGTTCGTGCAGATACACATCGGGTGCATACCGATTTTAACCAAGCGGTGACAACGACAGGCCGGCTGTCTTCTAGTAATCCAAATTTGCAGAATATTCCTATCCGAACAGAATTCTCTCGGCAAATTCGCAAAGCGTTTGTCCCTGAAGCTGGTTGGTTAATGGTTTCTGCTGATTATTCGCAGATTGAGTTGCGAATTTTAGCTCATTTAAGCCAGGAGCCGGTGTTAGTTGAAGCTTACAGAAATAATCAGGATGTGCATACCGTAACGGCACAGCTATTATTTGATCGAGAAAAAATCACCTCGGATGAACGCCGCATTGCTAAAACGATTAATTTTGGCGTAATTTACGGCATGGGTTCAACACGATTTGCCCGTTCTATTGGGAAAACTTCAGCAGAAGGAAGGGAATTTATTAATCGATTTAAGCAGCGCTATTCCAAAGTTTTTGATTTTTTGCAAATGGTGCAGAGACAGGCGATTTCACAAAATTATGTAGAAACAATTTTAGGCCGGCGTCGATATGTTAAATTTGAAAATTCCAGCTTGAGAGCGAAGTTCGGAACACCTTGGGATGAAATCGATTTGGATGCAATTCAAACGAATAGCAGAAATGATGCAGATGCTTTGCGTTCGGCTGCAAATGCCCCGATTCAAGGTTCTAGCGCGGATATTATCAAGTTAGCAATGGTAAAAATGCATGAGGTTTTACGCGATTATAAATCGCGGATGCTGTTGCAAGTTCATGATGAATTAGTGTTAGAAGTTTTGCCCGATGAATGGGAAGAATTGCAGCCTAAAATTAAATCTGCGATGGAAAATGCTCTGCCGCTGAGTGTTCCACTATTGGTTGATATTCATGCGGGGCAAAATTGGATGGAAACAAAGTAACGGCGTTTGTTAAATCTGGAAAATGAGAGATAAAAATGATAAATTTGGTCATCTTTAGATGCGAATGATTGACCATGATCGGTTGTTTAAAGAACTCCTAACAACTTTTTTTGTGGAGTTTATCGAGTTGTTTTTGCCAGAGGTGGTGGCTTATCTAGAAGGGGATTCAATAGAATTTATAGATAAGGAAGTGTTTACCGATGTCACAGCCGGCGAAAAATATGAAGCAGATTTAGTGGTGAAAGCCAGATTCCGAGGGCAGGAGTCATTTTTTCTGATTCATCTCGAACATCAGGCGCGAACAGAAGCGGATTTCGCTCAACGAATGTTTCGATATTTTGCGCGGTTGTATGAAAAATTTGGGCTGCCGGTGTATCCTGTAGCGCTATTTTCTTACGAGACGCCGGTGCGCCCAGAACCGAATGTGCATCAAGTGGCATTTCCAAACAAAGTGGTTTTGCAGTTCAATTATGATGTGATTCAGCTAAATCGTCTCAATTGGCGAGATTTTCTGCGGCAACCCAACCCGGTTGCCAGTGCGTTAATGGCAAAAATGAACATAGCACCGGCAGAGCGCCGGCAGGTAAAATTTGAATGTCTGCGATTGTTAGCAACTTTGCGATTAGATCCAGCGCGGATGCAGTTGATTTCTGGATTTATCGATACCTATCTGCGCTTGGGTGCAGAAGAGGAGAAGCTGTTACGGGACGAAATTGCTAAGATGGAGCCGGTTCAGCAGGAGGAAGTTATGCGAATAGTTACAAGCTGGATGGAAGAAGGAATAGAACAGGGTTTGCAGCAAGGAAAACAGGAGGCAACACTCTCACTAATTCTGCGCCAACTTTTAAGGCGAATTGGTGTGCTTTCCCCTGAGTTACAAGCGCGTATTCAGCAGTTATCTTTGCCTCAGTTAGAGGATTTAGCAGAGGCGTTGCTAGATTTTACAAAGGAGGAGGATTTAGTGGCTTGGTTGCCGCCGGCTTCCGAACACTCACAACCGGAGGAATAAAGGCTTTATTGAGTCAGATAAGCACGAATTGCTTGAATTACTTCTTGCGGCGCACTCAAGTGAGGAACATGACCTTTCGCATTGATATTCATTAGCTGACTATTAGGAATCTTTGCTGCCAGATACCGACCTACCTGCATAGGTACAGCATTATCTTGACTCGATTGTACAATCAATGTCGGAATCGTTAAACGTAGTAAATCATCGCGAAAGTCCGACTGAAAAATTGTGCGAGCAAGAACTGAAGCAATATCTGGGCGAAGGGCTTTTAGCGTACTTACATACTCAATTGCGAGTTCTGGTTGTTGTGGATCTCCGATGATCAAAGGTGCAAAGCCACAAACCCAGGCATTGTAATTCGCAGACATGGCAGCATAAAAGGCATCCAAATCGGACTGCTCAAAACCGCCAATATATCCTGTATCGTTGAGGTATCGGGGTGATGCACCAATCATGATGAGCCGGCTGAAGCGATGTGGCTCAATTAGGGCTGCTAGCAAGCCAATCATCGCACTAACTGAGTGAGCGATGAGGATCGAGTTAGTCAGTTTTAATTCAGCATATATCTCCAGTAAATCATGTGCATATCCGGAAAGGCTGTTGTAGCGGTGAGGGTTGTAAGCAGACAAATCTGACTTGCCGGCTCCCACATGATCGAACAGTACAATGCGATAATCAGACTCGAAGGCCGGTACAATATATCGCCAAGCGGTTTGATTCGAGCCAAAACCGTGAGCGAAGATGAGTGTTTGATTGCCTTTTCCCAGGACTGTTACATTATTGCGTTTGAGAATATTCGCAAGCATCTTTACTATTTTAAACGACTTACTTTCTTCTTGATAAAAGCATTCCGGTAAGAGAGGGGCGACTGGGAATAAGGAAAAGAATAGCCGTAGATAATTTTACCCCAGAACAGAGTAATCTGAGAAACTTTTACAGATGCAGCCTTTCTAAAAAAACAAGTTGATTGTTCCTCAGTGGCTGCAAAAAAATAAAGGAAAGAAACCCGGTTAATCTAAGCAACCGGATTTCTTTCCACTCACAACAAACAACTATTTAGACTTAGCTTCTAGATTCTCCAACCGGCTCTTAAGTTCCTGATTTTCCTTCTTCAATTGATCCAGTTCTTCCCGCATCTGCTTCACCGCTTTATCAGCACCGGCATTCTTTTGCACCTTCAGAATCGCTTCTTCTGCAATGCGCCGCACCCTTCCGTCAGGCGTTTGATCGGCTAAAGCACTCAAAATTGCAATCGCCTTCGCCGTCTCCATTTGCCCCAGCGCCGACACCACCGAAACTTGCGTCAAAAAGAACGTTTCGCAAGATAACTCAGTCAGCCGATCCAAAATCCGTTCTAGATTCAGCGCAGTTTGCCCCGCCGAAATCGCGCCCAAAGCCCGAATCGCAGACAAACGCAGAGGTTGCGGTACACCGGCTTCCGTGTATTCCAAAATCATATCTAGAGCATCTTCCGACGTTTTTAGCCGGCTCAAACCCCCAATTGCACCTGATCGCACCACCTCATTCCAGCCGGCACGTTCCTTCAGAACCGACTTCAGCAGCTTCAGAATCTGACTTTCCTTCGGCTTCTCATTCAGCTTTGCCGCCCCAATTGCCCCAATCGCCCGGATAGCCGCCGCCTCCACATAATAACTAGGATCGCCCTTTTCCACAATTGGCTTGAGCGCCTTGTAACTCTCATGCGTCTTAATCTTCGCTAGCGATTCCACCACCGCCTCACGCACACCGGCATCCTTGTCTTGTAACCCAACCACTAACGCATCAAACGCCTGATCCAGCTTAATTTTCGCCAGCAGCCTCGCCACTTCCACCCGCACACCCCAAAACGCCTCTTTCTGAAGCGATTCCGATAGCGCCTTCACCACTTCTAAACCGCCTTTCTTTGCCAGCGCCTCTGCGGCATAAATGCGAGAAAGTGGATCGGGATCGAACTTTAACTGCGCTTTCAATTCCGCAACCGGATACTCCAGTGTTACCTTTTTCAGGAAATGATTGCCGGCATCAAAACTGATAAACTGAGGCTTTTCTGGCAGCGGAAAATAAAAACTTTGCTCTCGTTCGTGGACGCGAACGGTGAAAGTTTTGAGTGCTAAGTCCTGAGTGCTCAGTCCTGAGTTTATTTCTTTTTCTTCTGATTCTTCAGTGCTGTCTTCCCTTTGCTGGATATAACCAAATGCAATCGGTAGTTTTAGATCGAATAACTCTTTACCGGCACCATTGCTGCTATCTTTAACCTGGGTTTGCGTGACTGTTATTTTAGCGAGTTTGCTGTCTCCATCCCAAGAATAAGCGACTTTATAATCTGGATGACCACCCCGATAAACATATTGGTCAAACAAAAACATCAAATTACGACCCGTAGCTTTTTCAATCGCTCTTAATAGGTCAATGGTTTCAACGGTTGCGTGGGCGTTGTCTTGAACAAAGGTTTGAATTGCTTTATAAAACAGTTCGTCACCTAATTCTGCCCGAATCATGTGATAAACACAAGCGCCTTTTTCATAAAGGTGCCGGTCGTATAATTCAATGGCTTCCCGATAAACATGGGTAACAATCGGACGGCGATACCGGCTGCTATCTTCCGCAAAATAATTGCGGGCTTCTTTGAGCCGGTAGTAGGCAGCATCTTGCAAACCATACTCTTCTTCCGTCCACATCACCTCTGTATAAGAAGCCATTCCTTCTTTAATCCAGGCGTGTGACCAATGTTTGATCACAACTAAATCCCCAAACCACTGATGCGCCAATTCGTGAGCCACTAAACTTTCAGTGGTGCGATTATCTAACGCCGCCCGTTCGTCGATTAAACACCGATCCGTCAGCAACGTGGTTGAGGTGTTCTCCATTCCCCCAAAAATGAAATCATCTACACAAACTTGGGCGTATTTAGGAAACGGATAAGGATAGCCAAATTTTTGACTGAAAAATTCAATCATTCGGGGTGTTTTGCCCATGCTGCGACGGGCATCTGCTTGCCGGCTTTTGTCTACATAGTAGTTAACCGGCACACCATTCCACTCATCCTTAATTTCTGCAAACTCACCCACCGCCAAAGTCATCAAGTAAGTGGGATGCACCTGTTTTTGCAACCAGTGGTAAATTTTGTCATCACCGGCATCTTCTGTGGCGATCAGTTCCCCGTTAGAAATAGCCAGGAATTGCTTAGGAACTTGTACCCGAATCTCAGAGGTTGCCAGTTGTCCGGGATAGTCGAAGCAGGGAAACCAAAAGCGCGAGTCTTCATCTTCCCCTTGCGTCCAGACTTGCACAGGTTTGTCGGGGTAGTGTTTATCTGGCGCAATGAAATACAGTCCGCGCTGGGGATTGTCTACCTTGTAAGTGATCTCCAGCGTTAATTGCTGGCCGGCTTGGGTCGGTTGCGCTAGCTGGATGTGCAACTTTTCGCCATCATAGTCGAAGGACTGTTTAATTTCATCAGCTTTCACTTTTTTAATGTTCAAGTTGACCGCATCCAAAGTAAGCCGGTCAATCCCGCTACGCACAGGCATTAGCTGAATAGTGCAACTGCCGTGGAAGCTTTTTTTGGGAATTTCCAGTACCAGGTCAAGGAAAATATGTTCTACTTGGCCCGGTCGATCTGGATTGTAATGGGGGCGAGCTCCTGGCAACTCAAAGGATTTGTTACCGTTATTTTCTGCATCAAAGTAAGAGTGCGACATGGGGAATTTCAGAGCCTGTAATGGCCGATTACTGCTAGTTATGTTAGATGTTGGGCGGCGTGCGCTTTTCCTTACCAGATTAGCGCGTCTGGCGGCTTGCGTAGCCCGCACGCAGCAACCGGCCTGCGTGTGTCGTGACACCATCACAGAGGTTGATATCGTTTAAATGATAGACACTAATCCCATGACAGAAAGAATTTCGGGAAAAAAAACACCGCTATTGATAGCTGCGGCGGCTGTTGTTGCGGCGGGAAGCGTGGCGGGCTACCTTTACTTTAAAGGACTTCCCGGCAAGAGTTCGACTCCGCTTGAGAGTGCGAAATTAGTGCCAGATGAAGCCTTGATGACCGCCTTTGTCGCCACAGATTCCCAAAACTGGTCAAAATTGAAACAGTTTGGCAGCCCTGAAGCACAAAAGTTGGTGACTCAAGGCTTACAGAACTTGCAAGCGCAAATGCTGGCAGACTCTAACATTAATTATGAGAAGGACTTGAAGCCTTGGGTGGGCGGGGTGATGTTCGCCATCATGCCCCCGGCTGAAAAGACTGCCGGTAAAGAATCCAACGTCCTCATGGTTGTGGGCATTCAAAATAAATTGAAAGCGCTAGAATTTGCCAACCGCTTGAAAGGCCAAAAAAAGGCTGCGGTTGAAGAAAAGCAGTACAAAGGCATTACTGTATCGAATGTTAAAGAAGAAAACGGCACCAATTACAACACGGCTGTATTGGGAGATCATTTGCTGCTGGCTTTCCAACCAGAAATCCTTGAGAATGCCATTGATACGTTTAAAGGGGAACCTTCCTTTGCCAGTAAAGGTGATGTGGCAACTGGGTTAGCAAAAGGTGCCGGTGTGCAAAATCCCATCGCTCAAGTTTATGTCAGCGATTGGGCCGGCGTGGTGAAGCAATATGTCTCGAACAACCCACAGGCACCGCAACTGCCGGCAACCACACTCAAGCAGCTAGAGCAAGTGCAATCCGTCGTCATGGGGCTTGGGGTGGATAATGAAGGTTTGCGGCTGAAAGCAGACGCACAGATGAACCCGCAAGCCATCACCCAAGAGTTTAAACCGGCCCCAGGCACTGTGGTCTCTGAATTTCCCGCTGAAACAATGGCCCTAGTCACCGGCCACAAAATCAGCGAATATTGGTCTCAAATGGTGGCCCAGTCAAAAGACTCGCCTGAAATTAAAGCATCTGTGGATCAGGTGCGGCAGTCGGTCAAAGATACCGTTAATCTCGATGCCGATAAAGAAATTTTCGGTTGGATGGATGGTGAATTTGGCCTGGGTGTGATTTCATCCAACCAGGGAATTTTAGCTCAGTTTGGATTTGGCAGTGCTCTGGTTGTGGAAACCGGCGATCGCAAAACCGCTGATAGCACCTTTAACAAACTGGGGGTATTGGTTAAGCAAAATCTGCCATTTCTCAGCATTGATCAGCGAAAAATTGGAGACAAAGAAATCACCGAGTGGAAAATCCCTCAAGGTGCTTTGCTAGGGTACGGTTGGCTGGATGAAAACTCCCTCTTTGTGGCGCTTGGCCCCTTGGTGGATGTGATAGCCAATAAGCCGGCGAATCCCCTTGACACTAGCCCCAGTTTTAAAGCGATTGCCGGTTCTTTACCCAAGTCTAATCAAGGCTATTTCTACCTAGATATGGATCGAATCATGCCGGTTGTTAATAACATCACCGAGCAATCCGGTAATCCCATCTCACCGGCAGCTTCTGCGATCCTTAACTCGATGCGCGGAGTCGGTGTAACGGCGACTTGGGAAAATAAAACAACCAATCAGCTAGAGATGTTGTTTTCTCTCAAGCGCAGCAGTAAATAGGCGCTAGAGTGCTGAGTGCGAGAGTGGGAGAGGGGGAAAGTAAAGGAATAAGGGATTTCTTCCACTCTTCCCTCGTCCCTCTTTTCCGATTCCCACACTTTTTTAAAAATTATTGTGAACAAATCAGCAGCCTTATTGTGTGGCGCAACAGAAACAACAATAATGAGACATCAAGGCATCAATTCATAAAAGGAGACAAATGCAGTGGGTTTGTTTAGAAAACTATTCAGAGATCAAAAATTAGATCCTAATTCGCTTTCGCAAGCCGAAGCCCTGGCAGCAATTGCAGTGGCGGCGCTCGCGGCAGACGGTTATCTGCTCGACGAAGAAAGACAAAGTCTTGTTTCTGCGATGGCCGGCCTACAAGTTTTCAAGAAATATTCAAGCCAGCAGCGACTCAAACTTTTAGAAAAGTTATTTGATTTACTCAGGCAAAAAGGAGCACATACACTTGTTCATTCAGCTAAAGATGCCCTTCCTCCTAAACTTCGGGAAACCGCATTTGCCGTTGCCATAAATATGGTTATGGCAGATGGCACCCTCGTTGAAAGCGAACGAGAATTTTTACGACAACTAGAAGAAGTGTTAGAAATTCCAGATGCTGTTGCTTCTCAAATGGTCAAATCCATGCTAATTAAAAATAAAGGTTAAATTTTTATTTAAAATTGCCCATAAATTTGTGAATGTATTATCTACAACTCAACCAATGGCTAACCTTTTCAAACCTCCAATCTCAGCACCAAACTCTTAACCTTATCTGCGTTTATCTGCGTTTATCTGCGGTTAAAGAAATCCAAATCCTCAACTTTTGTAGAAAGCTTACAGAACCTCTCAAAACCAAAATAGCCCCTAAAGCCATAAGTTTTCACAATTTTGCATAAGTCATGCCGGCACGATTAACCGTTAAAATAAAACTTGGAAACAGGCCAGTAAAGACTAACAATAACAACCTCCTATTATGACTGTTGCTGCAAATACAACACCAGGATTAGCGTCTCGCCTGGTTAATGGTGTCCTCTCAATCAAACCTTTGGCAAATCTAGCCAAACACCAAGCGCGTAAGATGATGATCGAACGGGCTGAGAGGATAGGGGTGCATTGGAACCAGGAAGTAGAAGCACTGCGTTCGCAAGACTTGGAAGCCGAAATGGCAAAGGTGCAAAATCCCCAGATTTCCTATCCAGAATATTACTTGCGCTCATTCCACGCCTACGAATTAGGCGATCTGTGCTGGGAGGCGGCAACTGAAGTGGAAGTGGCTGCGCGGACTGTTCACGCCGGCATTTGGCCGGATGCCGGTGCTGAGGGGGATGCCAGACTGCGCCAAAGTTATCATGACATCCTCAAAGCCCATCTACCAAACCCTCCGCAGAATATTGTGGATCTCGGTTGCAGTGTGGGGATGAGTACGTTTGCTCTGCAAGAAATTTTCCCCCAAGCAAATTTTACGGGTGTGGATTTATCCCCTTATTTTCTAGCAATTGCAAACCTGCGTTCGCAGCAGCGTCATAGTGATATTAATTGGGTTCATGCTGGGGCAGAAAGCACCGGCTTACCCACCGCTTCTTATGATCTCGTTTCCACCTTTTTAATGTGTCATGAACTGCCGCAAACCGTAACGATGCAGATTTTCAAAGAAGCTCGCCGGTTGTTGCGTCCGGGCGGTCATTTGGCAATTATGGATATGAATCCAAAGTCAGAAATCTATGGCAAAATGCCGCCTTACATTTTGACATTGCTCAAAAGCACTGAGCCTTATTTGGATGAGTATTTTGCTTTAGACATTGAGCAAACATTGATAGATGCCGGTTTTGAAGCGCCAACCATTACACCGAACAGTCCTCGTCACCGCACTATCATTGCTAAAGCTTAAGTATTAAGCTTTTTTAGCATAAGTTTGAAAACCCTGGTTCTGGGAAGTGGAGATGAAGCAATCTCTCGCCCAGCCAGGGTTTTTGCGATCTTGATGGGTGGGATTGAGTGCCGGTGATAAAAGAGAGCCAAACATAAAAGCATAAAATACATACTTGTTAATGAATTAACATATTTTTTAATTTTGTCAATAGTGGACGTACGGATTTTAATAAGTTAGCGTAGACATCGCGCGTGTGCCACAAACAGGTGTGTCACAAAAAAGTTAATGCACATCACGCTTTTGGGAGATTCTTTTAAGCAGTGCAGCAACCAAATCCAACCTCAAAAACCTCTTTAGCCATGAAAATCATTGGCTTTCCTCATTTCCTCGACTGGTTCTGTTCTCATAAATTAACTTTACTTTCACCCCTTACCGATTTAACCGAGTATTTTTAGTCAGATTAAATTTAGACAGATAGGCATCTACATTTAATCGAATGTTCGGCAGTATATTAGGGTTTTTTACCCTAATATACTGCCGAATCGAACCTTATTTAACTTTTTGCAGTGAATGCCGGCACTCATTTAAGCAAGTTTAAACACAGGCCGGCAGAGAAAAATAGCCGAGGTCTATCAAAGAAAGTCTGCAAAACGTAATGAGGAGAAACTAAAAATGGCAACTTTTCAAGAACAAACCTTCAGCAACCCCTTCAACCTCACGGATGTGGGGTATAATGCCTCCCCCACCTTTGCCGATATTGACGGCGACGGCGATTTAGACGCCTTTGTTGGGGAATCGTTGGGCAACACGTACTACTACCAGAATACCGGCACCACCAGCGCCCCAGTTTTTGCTGCCCCCCAAACCAACCCTTTCAACCTCACCAATGTGGGGCTTTATGGGTTCCCCACCTTTGCCGATATTGACGGCGACGGCGATTTAGACGCCTTTGTTGGGGCACATGACGGCAACACGTACTACTACCAGAATATCGGCACCGCCATCAACCCAGCCTTTGCTGCCCCCCAAACCAACCCCTTCAACCTCGCCTATATGGGGTCTGGTGCGTCCCCCACCTTTGCCGATATTGACGGCGACGGCGATTTAGACGCCTTTGTTGCGGCAAGGGATGGCAACACGTACTACTACCAGAATATGGGCAGCGCCAGCGCCCCAGCCTTTGCGAACCCTCAAGCCAACCCCTTCAACCTCACCAATGTGGGGTATCGGGCCGTCCCCACCTTAGCCGATATTGACGGCGACAGCGATTTAGACGCCTTTGTTGGGGAATATTACCGCAACACGTACTACTACCAGAATATGGGCAGCGCCAGCGCCCCAGTTTTTGCCAACCCTCAAGCCAACCCCTTCAACCTCACGGATGTGGGGTATCATGCGTCCCCCACCTTTGCCGATATTGACGGCGACAGCGATTTAGACGCCTTTGTTGGGGCAAGGGATGGCAAGACGTACTACTACCAGAATACCGGCACCGCCAGTGCCCCAGCCTTTGCTGCCCCCCCACCCAACGCCTTCAACCTCACCCATGTGGGGTCTGATGCGTCCCCCACATTAGCCGATATTGACGGCGATGGCGATTTAGACGCCTTTGTTGGGGTATGGGATGGCAACACGTACTACTACGAGAATACCGGCACCGCCCTCAACCCAGCCTTTGCGAACCCTCAAGCCAACGCCTTCAACCTCACCAATGTGGGGCTTGATGCGTCCCCCACCTTAGCCGATATTGACGGCGACGGCGATTTAGACGCCTTTGTTGGGGAATCGTTGGGCAACACGTACTACTACCAGAATACCGGCACCGCCCTCAACCCAGCCTTTGCGAACCCTCAAGCCAACCCCTTCAACCTCACGGATGTGGGGTATTCTGCCTCCCCCACCTTTGCCGATATTGACGGCGATGGCGATTTAGACGCCTTTGTTGGGGCACAGGATGGCAACACGTACTACTACGAGAATATCGGCACCGCCCTCAACCCAGCCTTTGCGAACCCTCAAGCCAACGCCTTCAACCTCACCAATGTGGGGGGGGAGGGTGCGTCCCCCACCTTAACCGATATTGACGGCGATGGCGATTTAGACGCCTTTGTTGGGGCATGGGATGGCAACACGTACTACTACGAGAATATCGGCACCGCCCTCAACCCAGCCTTTGCGAACCCTCAAGCCAACGCCTTCAACCTCACGGATGTGGGGTCTGGTGCGTCCCCCACATTAGCCGATATTGACGGCGACGGTGATTTAGACGCCTTTGTTGGGGCAGCTGACGGCATAATTCGCTACTACGAAAACGAACCCACCGTCAGCATCAGTGCCGGCACTTCTCCAACAGAAGCCGGGACAGTCGGCAGCTTTATCGTCACCCTCAGCGAACCGGCAACGGATGGAGGCATCACGGTATCTTACACGGTAGCGGGTACTGCCTCCAGTGGCACCGACTACACCGCCTTATCCGGAACTGTTTCCTTTGCCGCCGGGGAAACCGCTGCCATTATTAACGTTGTTCCCATCAATGATACGGTTATCGATCCGGGTGAAACGGTGCAAGTTACTCTCACTCACACGACGAGTGACGAGGTAAGGGTTTCGCCCAATAGCACCGCCACGCTAACCATTGAAGATAATGATATCAACTATGCCATCGCCGCCGGCACCCCCACAGTCGTGGAAGGAAATACCGGCAATACCACTGCCATCACCTATACCATTACCCGCACAGGCCGAACAGATCAAGCTAGCAGCGTCAATTTTGACTTAGCCGGCACCGCTAGCAATAACGCAGATTACAGCAACATACAAATTGCCGGCACCGACATTACCAATACTGCCAATACCGTTAATTTTGCTGCCGGTGCGACAACTGCAACCATTACCCTGGATGTTGTCGGCGATGTTGTGGATGAAGAGAACGAAACCGTACAAATTTCTCTTTCTTCCCCTACTGCACCTGTCGGTTTCCAAGCAACAATTCCCATCACCACGCCTGCCGCCACAACGATTACCAATGACGATACGGCAGGCTTTACCATTACTCCTGCCGGTGTCACCCTCAACACCACTGAAGCTGGGGGAACGGCAACTTTTACCATTGCACTTAATACTCAACCCACCGCTGATGTCACTATTGCTTTAAGTAGCACCAACACCGCTGAAGGAACTGTCACTTCATCGATGACATTTAATTCCACTAACTGGAATACCCCTCAAACTGTCACGATTACAGGGCAAGATGATCTTAATGCTGAGGGGGAAGTTGCCTATCAAATTATCACAGCCGGTGCTGTTAGCACTGATGCCAAGTATAACGGTTTAAATGCACCTGATATTAATGTCACCAATACCGATAACGATAGTCCTGGCATTACAATTACTCAATCGGATGGCATCACCTCTGTTGCAGAAAGGGGAGTTACCGACAGTTACCAAATTGCCTTAAATACAATTCCCACCGGCTCTGTAGAAATTACAGCTATCGCCGATTCGCAAACCCAAATTAGTTTGGATGGAACCACGTTTTCCAACACTCTAACCTTCACTCGTAGCGATCTCACTGTCCAAACAATTACGGTACGTGCTGTCGATGATTCTATTGTCAGTGAAGGCGCTCATGTCGGCACGATTACCCACGCGATTACAAATAGCCCAGATAGCAATTATCCTACAACGCTGGCGATTAATTCGGTTAATGTCAGCGTTACTGATAACGACAATCCGCCGACGGTTATAAATATCAATAAAACCGGCACTGAAGACACCGCTATTACTTTTACTGGGGCTGATTTTACGGGTGCCTTTAGCGATATTGATGGCAACAGTTTAACAAAAATTCAGATTGTGACATTGCCGGCTAATGGCAGCTTAAGTTTAAATGGCACGGCTGTCATAGCCAATCAAGAAATTGCGTTAGCTTCTTTAAGCAATCTTTCCTTCACTCCATCTGCCAATTTTAACGGCAGCACAAGCTTTAATTGGAATGGCTTTGATGGCAGCGCTTACTCGGCTGCCGGCGGGACGGTTAACTTAAGTCTTAGCGCAGTCAACGATCCGCCAACATTATTGGCAATTATTAATGACCAAAGTGCAACGCAAAATGCCGGCTTTAATTTCACGATTGCCGAGAATACTTTCACGGATGTTGATGGCGGTACCCTGACTTACAGCGCTAGTTTAGAAAATGGCAGTGCTTTACCAAGCTGGTTAAGCTTTAACCCGACAACGCGCACGTTTTCAGGAACACCGGCACCGAATAATTTAGGGACAATTAATGTAAAAGTATCCGCATCAGATGGTGTGGCAAGTGCCAGTGATGTGTTTTCTTTAACGGTTAACACTACTCCCAATACTGCGCCAGCAGTGGCAACGCCAATTTCAGATCGTACAGCGACGGCGGGGACAGTTTTTAGTTATACGTTTGCTGAAAATACCTTTGTTGATGCGGATGGGGATGCGTTGACTTATGCGTTGACGCTGGCGGATGGCACTCCCTTACCGGCATGGTTGAGTTTTGATGCACAAACACGCACGATATCCGGAACACCCCCCGAAGGGACAGAGGCAACGTTTGATATTTTGGTAACGGTTAAGGATGCTGCCGGCGCGAGTGTCGGTGATCGCTTTAATTTGGCGGTGAGTGCTCCTGAACCGGCTGAACCTGAACCGACTGAACCTGAACCGACTGAACCTGAGCCGGCTGAACCTGAGCCGGCTGAACCTGAACCGACTGAACCTGAACCGGCACCCATCGACACCAGTTGCCTTTGTGATCTTTTCCCCACACCAAATTTAGTTGCCGGCAGCATCATTCCTAATGTTGTTGAAAGCAATTTCAATGGCAGCAACGGCGTAGATCATTTGCTGGGAAGTCTTTACGGCGAAGCGTTTTATGGTGAAGGCGGTAATGACATTATCTTTGCATACGAAGGCAATGATAATGTTTATGGCGGTGATGGCGATGACTCACTATTTAACAATTTTGGCTCTGATTACATGGATGCCGGTGGCGGCAATGATACCGCTTTTGGCGGTCAAGATGCAGATGCGATTCTGGGAGGAGATGGCGATGATTTTGTCATCGGTTATATGGGTAATGATACCCTCAATGGCGGTGCCAGCAATGATTTATTGTTTGGCAACAAAAACGATGATTTCATCGAGGGGGAAGATGGCAACGATACGATTTTTGGCGGCAAAGATCATGATGCTTTGTTGGGTGGAAATGGTGAGGATATCCTTTTAGGTGATATCGGAAACGATATTATTCTTGGCGGTGCCGGCAACGATCTGCTATTCGGTAATGTTGGCGCTGATTTTATTGATGGCGGCGACAGCAACGATACAATTTTTGGCGGTAAGGATAACGACATACTGAAAGGGGATGCCGGCAACGATATCTTACTCGGTGATATCGGCAATGATACCCTTTGTGGCGGGGAAGGAAATGATAGTGTCTTTGGTAATGCCGGCGATGACATTATGGATGGCTGTGAAGGCGATGATAATCTCTACGGTGGCAAAGATAATGACACGTTAATTGGGAATGTTGGTAATGACTTGCTCAATGGTGAATTGGGTGATGATTCGCTTTACGGGAATATTGGCAGTGATACCCTTGATGGTGGGGATGGGAATGATAGCCTTTGTGGGGGTCAGGAAAATGATTTTCTGACTGGCGGTAATGGGGATGATGTACTCGCCGGGGATTTGGGTAATGATATCCTGACTGGCGGTGCCGGCAATGATCGTTTTGTGCTGAAATCGGGTGCCGGCAGTGATACGATTGCCGATTTTACAGATGGGGAAGATTTGCTGAGTTTAAGTGCCGGTTTAACCTTCGCAAATCTCACGATTACTTCGGGTAATAATGCTGCTTTGATTAGTGCCGGTGATGAACTTCTTGCTTCTTTAACTGGAGTGCAAGCCGGCTTGATCACTGTCAATGATTTTGCCCAAGTGTAGTTAGACCAAAGGCATCTGTTGCTATTTAATACAGGCGTGTAATAATCTCTCTAGGGGCTTTCCAGCAGGGAAGTCCCTACTACGTTAACACCTCCATACAACTGAAAACTGCTATAATGCTGTTTAAATTGGAGGGAATTAAAATTAAAAGTTTTTATAAAATTATCTTTCCACCGGCTTGCTGCGGACAATTTTACAAAATAAAAATTTAAAATATTATAAACGAAACGAATCAAATTAAATAAAAATTTATAGCCTGATTTTTTCTGTTACAGAAGTTCCTGAATGCAGGGATAAATTTTGGGATTAAATATCCCAGGCGATTTTAACATCCGTCCGCGCCGGCTACAATTCTTAAGATCACGCAGGTGGTCTTTGTTTGTATAGCTGCGCTTGCAATCACCCTGTCTCAAACTTGTCAAATCAACTGCAATGCCCAAGTTTCCTATTCAAGTCTGTATCACTCTGGGAACCCGTCCTGAAGCGATTAAATTAGCACCGGCAATCCAGCAATTTAGACGTTCCCCCCATTTTGACACACGGGTGGTTTTAACCGGCCAACATCGAGAAATGGTCGATCAGGTGATGCAACTGTTCGATTTGAATGCTGATCACGATCTGGCTATCATGCAACACGGGCAAACCCTCACCGATATTACCTGCCGCAGTTTACAGGGACTCGAAGCCTTTTTTCAAGAGAATAGGCCCCAACTCGTAATCGTGCAAGGAGATACCACGACGGCGTTTGCTGCCAGCCTTGCTGCCTTTTACCAGCAAATTCCCATCGGTCATGTAGAAGCCGGCTTGCGAACCGATGATTTATTAAATCCCTATCCAGAAGAAGCAAATCGGCGCTTAATTTCTCAGTTAGCGCAACTGCACTTTGCCCCCACTTCACTCGCGGTGGAAAACCTGCGCCGATCAGGGGTTACGGGTGAAATTCACCAAACCGGCAACACCGTCATTGATGCGCTGCTAACCGTGGCGAAGCGCCAACCGGCTTGCGAGATTGCCGGTTTAGATTGGAATAAATACCGCACACTGCTGGCAACCGTCCACCGGCGGGAAAATTGGGGAGAACCCCTTGAAGGAATTGCCAAAGGATTCCTGCAAATTTTAGACACCTTTGAAGATACGGCTTTGCTGTTGCCCCTGCACCGCAATCCCACCGTCAGAGAACCGCTACAGGCGCTTTTAGGTAAGCATCCCAGAGTTTTCCTGACAGAACCCCTAGATTATGCAGAACTCGTGGGAGCAATTCAACGCTGCTATTTGCTGCTGACGGATTCTGGGGGATTGCAAGAAGAAGCACCGGCATTAGGTAAGCCTGTTTTAGTGTTACGAGAAACCACAGAAAGACCCGAAGCAATCGCTGCCGGCACCGCTAAACTGGTTGGCACCGATTGTGATCGCATTGCCGGTGCTGCAACGGAATTGCTAGGCGATCCCGTTGCTTATCAAGCAATGGCAACGGCTGTTAATCCTTTCGGAGATGGTCATGCCGCCGAACGCATCGTGCAAATTGTAGAAAATTACTTTCAAATAAGTGCTGAGTCCTGAGTGCTGAGTGGTAAATTCTTAGCCTGAGATGAGGTTGTAGCTGCTTATATTCTCCCCGTGCCCAATCCCCCATGCCCCATGCCCCATGCCCCATTCCCCTGAAAATTATTTCCCTCTTCTCGGCGGGAATGAGTGCTGAAAATTCCGATCTCCTTGATAACCGGATATCTCAGCAAGTTTATCTAGAGATTGCAAACCTGAATAGAACTTGTTGTTAATTTCCCAAGTTGGAAATCCCTCAATGTTAGCAGCCATGCAAACATCTGTCTGAGCGTTTTTCCCCCTCGGATCACATTCAATGTAATTAATTTCTTTAAAAGCTTCCTTGCCTAAAAGTTGCTCTTGGGCGTGGCAGTAAGGGCACCAATAAGCCCCATAGAACTTGGCATCTAAACTTTTGAGATGGCGTGCCAAAGCTATTTCTGCCGGCCCGGAAGTGGTGGTAATTGGTGGCCCTTCTTCTCCCTGTGATGATTCTTCCTGACGCGGGGAATTCTGTGCCAAAGTTTTCGTTTCTTCACCGCTAAAACTAGATGAGGCGTTTATCTTATGAACATTTGCATAAACTCCCACCGCACCTGTAAAAGTCAGTAGGCTAACTGTAACGCCACTTAAACAAAGTTGTAATTTAGTTAATTTCATGAGTAATTTTCGAGAATTTTGCCAGCCTGTTCGATGGCTTCTTGAGCTGTCTTAACCACAAAAACGTTTTCTTCTGATAAAGTTTGAAAAAAAACTTGACTTTCAACGTGGTTATTTAACAGGATAACTTTTTTGTTGGCTTTGAGGGCAAGGGCAATTTCTGAAGCTGTGCCGGCACCCATGCCGCAAGCAATGATCACATCTGAAGAAAGAACATTGATATTGTTGCGAGCGCTGCCCATGCCGGTGACAATGGCAATATCAACACCCTCAGAGAGATGGCTACAATCTTCTGCCGGCAGAATCCCAATCGTCAGACCCTTTGCCTTTTTTGCACCCATAGAAGCCGCGTCCATCACACCGGCATCCCTGCCGCCGGTGAGCAAGACCCATCCCTTTTCAGCGATTAATTCGCCCAGTTCTCCTGCATTTTGCAGCTCGATTGCCGTCGCACCGGCACCGGGTCCCATAACCCCAACAACTATTTTTTTCATCAAACTTTTTAAACGCAAAAGGACGCAAAGTTTAACGCAAAAGACATCTTACTTTGCGTCCCTACTATGAAAACCTCTGGGTTAAAACACAGAACCAATAATCATGCCGGCGAGTAAAATAAAACCTATTTTGACATTTTGGCTGAACTGCTGGGCGTAAACAAACTTGGGCAGGTTGTCTTCTCTGAGTTTGCTATATTGCCAACCCCACCAGCCGATAGCCACAAATAAAGCGATCCAAAATCCAATCCGCAGGTGCATCATCCCGCCGACAATTGCCAGCAAAGCCGAGGCACTGGCGTAGGATAAAACCACCGCTTCTGGGGCATAATCGCCAAAAAATAGGGCGCTGGAGTTGATCCCCAGGCGTCTATCATCTTCGCGATCGCTCATGGCGTAGACGGTGTCAAATCCTAAAGTCCACAGAACCGTTGCCCCCCAGAGAACCCAAGCGGCGGGTTCTAAGCGACCGGCAACGGCACTCCAACTGATGAGGACAGCAAAACCCCAAGCAACCGATAACACCAATTGCGGCACGGCAAATTTGCGCTTTGCCAGGGGGTAGATAATAATCACCGGCAAGGCAGCTACGCACAGCCAGAACGTGAACGTATTGAGATAAAGGGCAAGGATGCCGGCGCAAATAAAGGCCACCACGGCAACCACCAGACCCACTCTAACCGAGAGCAATCTCGAAGCGAGGGGACGCAGGCGTGTCCGCTCAACTTTTGGGTCAATATCTCGATCCCACAGATCGTTAACAACGCAGCCGGCGGCACTGGTTGCCAAACTCCCTAAAATAATCACCACAACCAGCAGGATCGGGGGTTTCCCCTGTGCCGCCAAAAACACAGCCCATAGAGCGGGAATCATCAAAATCAGCCGTCCTGCCGGCTTGTCCCACCTCAAAAGTCGAAAGATGCTTTGCCAGATGGCTTCAGGTTGGCGTTTTTGTGACGTCAGCATTGCATTAACTGATAAATGAGCGGCTTATCTATATATTTAGCCAATGTGGCGCGATTGAGAAACACAGCTTGCAGGCTATTTTGCCACAACTAATTAGTGAAGATTTTAGCCTATCGCAGTTTTGCCGGTTCTTGCCTATCACTTATGACCTCTATAAGATATCTTTATTCTGGAGGTATGGGCTGGGGTTGTAACCCTAGATACATTGGGATGGTCAATACAGTTCCGTTCGCAAAAAATTCTGCTTCTTCAATGGAGCAAGACCGCATTATCGCTGCCATTGATTTAGGAACGAATTCGCTCCACATGGTAATCGTGCGGATTCAACCGGCGCTGCCTGCATTTACCATTATCGCTAGAGAGAAAGAAACAGTGCGCTTGGGCGATCGGTGTTTGGAAACCGGCGATCTCAAACAGCCGGTGATGAAACGGGCGATCGCAGCCCTACGGCGTTTTCAAGAAATCGCCAAAAGCTTGAATGCCGAAACCACCATCGCCGTTGCCACCAGCGCTGTCCGCGAAGCGCCCAATGGCAGAGACTTTCTGGCACAAATCGAAGAACAGTTAGACTTAGCCGTTAGTTTAATCTCTGGGCAAGAAGAAGCCCGGAGAATTTATCTCGGTGTGTTGTCGGGGATGGAATTCAACAACCAACCCCACATCATTATTGACATTGGCGGCGGTTCCACAGAATTAATTTTAGGAGATGGTCACGAACCTCGCTCTCTCAGCAGCACCAAAGTGGGTGCAGTGCGACTCACGGCAGAATTTGTTACCACAGATCCCATCAGCACCCCTGAGTTTCAATACCTACAAGCGTTTGTGCGAGGTACATTAGAGCGCTCAGTAGACGAGTTACGCGCTCAATTGCTGCCTGGGGAGCTACCGCGTTTAGTCGGGACAGCCGGCACCATTGAAACTTTAGCGACAATTAACGCCCGTGAAAAACTGGGGATGGTGCCGAACCCCCTCACCGGCTACCAATTAAGCCTTAAAGACCTTAGAGAGTTGGTTAGTCGCCTGCGGAAGCTTTCCTACTCAGAACGGCTAGCGATTCCAGGGATGTCCGATCGCCGGTCAGAAATCATCCTTGCCGGTGCCCTAATTTTACAAGAAGCCATGACACTGTTAGGCATGGAATCCCTAACAATTTGCGAACGTTCCCTGCGCGAAGGTGTCATCGTAGATTGGATGCTCACTCACGGCTTAATCGAAGATCGGCTGCGCTATCAAAGCTCAGTACGCGAACGCAGCACCTTTAAAATCGCCCAAAAATACCAAGTCAACTTAGAAGCCAGTGAACGAGTCGCAACATTTGCCCTGAGTTTATTTGACCAAACCCAAGGGATTCTTCACAACTGGGGTGTAGAAGAACGCGAACTGCTTTGGGCTGCCGGCATCTTACACAACTGCGGACTTCATATCAGCCATTCATCTCACCACAAACACTCCTATTACCTAATTCGCAACAGTGAACTTCTCGGCTATACAGAAACCGAGATAGAAGTGATTGCCAATTTAGCGCGTTACCACCGCAAAAGCGCTCCCAAGAAAAAGCATGATAATTACCGCAATTTGCCCACCAAAAGATACCGGCAGATGGTGAGCCAACTGAGTGCATTATTGCGCTTAGCAGTCGCACTAGATCGTCGGCAAATTGGTGCAGTCGAACGCGTCAATTGCGAATACAGTCAAGAATTTCAGGAACTACATTTGTGGTTGCAGCCGGCAAATCCAGACGATGAGTGTATTTTAGAACGCTGGAGTTTGGATTACAAAAAAGACGTTTTTGAAGCAGAATACGGCGTTAAATTAGTCGCCACCTTACTGTCAGTGCCGGTTATTGCTAATTAGCCGGTTATTACTTTTTCGCCTTAACAAGAGCACTTGTAAACACACAGACGTGCCGGCAAGCGACATGATCATCTGCATTCATCTGCGTGCATCTGCGTGCATCTGCGGTTAAAAAAACAAAAACCTCAACCCCACCGGCACCAATTAAAGCAAGCGCAGTTGACGATCACCGTCCTGCGTCGGCAACTTCTCATTACTCGCTGAAACCTCCGATCCTCCCACTTCAACCTCAGCCGGTTCTAACCATATCTCCTCTCCCGCCAGCAAATTTTGCGCCGCTTCTAACAACTCAGCCTTAATATCCCTCAAATCATCCCGGCTGCCTAAATAAGCACTCAGCGCTTCCAGGGGATCAATACTCGCACTCGAACCCAACTCCGGCAAACGAGGCCGAGCCAACTGACTCACCAACTCCGGTTGAATCGTATAGTTATGTGCTTCGACAAGTGCGCCATGCAACATCGTATTATCAATGCGATCAAGCTGTTCGGATCGGACTTGATAAATTAACCTTACCACCGCATCTTTAATGTCTTTTTTCGCGATCGCACTGAGCAACGTTGCCTGGGGATCAGCTGACTCAGACACATCAACCCGAATCGTTTGAAACTTCCGCACCGGCAGCGCACAAAACTCCCATTTTGTCTTGCCGCGCTCAACCTCCACCATCACATAGCCTTTATCTTCCTTTTCCTCACTAAAATCCACCCGTTCAATGCTGCCGGGATAAACCACCGGCGGCTCATTAGACGGGTTAAGATTCTGGTGCAAATGGATATGTCCCAAAGCCACATAATCAAAGCAAGGACGAATCAGCATCGACATCGGAATCGTGAAACCCTTGCCCACAGCCAGAAACCGCTCTGCGCCGTATTCCGCCTTATCTGCCATCAAGTGCGCCAGCAGAACCGTCGGCACCTCTGGATCGAGCTGCCGGATGTCTCCCTCTAGAACCACGCGCAGTTTATCAATTAGCAAATGGTTAACATCTGAGAGTGCTAGTCCTTCTGTTTCCGCGCGTGTCATTAACGTTGAGCGCGTCAACCAAGGCAGCGTCATCACTTGCACCGGCCCACTTTTTGTCTCGATCCGGTGCGTTTCCAAGCGATCGCCCACAATAAACCCAGGTACTCCTAATGTGCGGTAAATGCACAGACTCGCGCCGCCTTGCCCTTGGGAATGCTGATCGTGATTGCCAACTAATAATACCGTAGGGATTTGGGCATCAACGAGCCGGCGAAATTGGCTGGCAAACGCTTCCTGCACAAAGGGAGGGGGCGTGGCATCCGGAAAGGCATCCCCGCCAAACAACACCAAATCCACCGGCTCTGTCAGCGCTCGATCAATACATCGGGATAAAGTATTGACAAAATCTTCTAATCGTGTATTTAATCCCGTCGCTGGATTGATCCGTCCGTGGGAGAAACCACTCCCCATGTGAATATCTGATAAATGCAGAACTTTAATCATTATCTCACTTACAGGAGGCCAGGAACTTTTTGATAGATTTTGCTAATTTTGCAACTAAAATTTACACTTGCTAAGTAGACTTCATCCCCTTTTTCATAAGTTTGACACACCCAGCTTCCCGACTCGTGGTTAGGAACAGAATTAGAGAAAAAAAAACCGTCCAGCGTAACAGTAAGGACGGGGTTTTTGTTATTATGACTGCCGGCTTAAATGTGAATTCCACACTCAGTTTTAGCTGTGCCACGCCACCGACCGGCACGTTCATCTTCGCCCTTTGCGATTGGCGTTGTCAGCGGTTCATCGCCAATACTGCCATAACCTCGGTCATGCAGAACATTGTAGGGAACGTTATTTTCCATCACATAAGCCCAAGTCTGGTTGCGTGTCCAGTTGGCTAAAGGATTCACTTTAATCCGATGCTTGATATCGCGTTCAAACACCGGCATCACAGCGCGAGTGCTTGCTTGATCTCGCCGCCTGCCGGTCAGCCAAGCGACGGTGTTCAGTTCGGTCAAACCTCTTTGCAACGGTTCAACTTTAGTGATGTAGTGAAATTTCTGAACGTCTTTTTCCCACAGCGCCTCGCCATACTCCTCGGCAAACGCTTCGCGAGAATCTACGCCCTCAATTTTATAGACTCTCAGATCCAAGTTGTAGAGGTTCTTGGAGTTTTCAACGAGTTCTAAAGTTTCGCGGAAATGATGCAGCGTATCGAGAAACAGCACCGGCACGGGCGGCTCTGGTTTGAGTTCGCGGTATAGAATATCCATCGTCACCATACCACTGACTCCAAACGCACTGGTCTGTACCAGTCCTGTCGGAATATTTCTGATACACCAGGCCAGAATCTCTCTTGGATGGGCTGTGTCAAATCTCTGGTTGAGTTCATCCAGGTCAAGAGAGGAAGTTTGAATTTGAACTTCTTCGGAGCAGACCATGCTTGCTTTTAACTCTCAACTGCTAACATTTTTTACAGTTTTTATTGTAGCCGATAAAGACACATAACCTGATCGGGTATCCGTATTTTAACCGCAACACCCGAAATTGCCTCAAATTATCTACAGTGAAAGGATCTGATTCTTATAATTTTTTGCAAAAACCTCGCATGGTATTTTTAACCGGCAGTGTTTCCATATTTGGATCTACAGGGTTTAAATTTCAGGCATTTAATGAAAATTAGTAGAAATCCGCTACTAAAGGTAGGGGCATGGGGCATGGGGCATGGGGCATTAGGCAAGGCTGCGCCAACCTAAAGGTATGGGCGTGGGGCAAGGGGCATGGGGCAACCTAACTTAAAAGGGAGTATAGCCTGCTTAAAGCAGAATTTGACCAAAGAAGTGAGCAAAAATGCCGGCATTTAAAGATAATGCCATCGCATAGGGATTGCCGGCAGCAAATTGACCTTCCAATCTGCCGTTAAATCAACAGCCCGTAAGCTTTCTGTTATCCTGACGATCAGCACTACCGCAGCCGATGCCGGCAACCCCTATGCAAACTTCTCCAGCTATCCAATCTGCTTGGCAACAGCTTAGAAATCAGGTGATCACTTGCGAACAAGCACTTCGGTTGCTGGTCGATCAAAATGGTCTACTCAACCTGAGACTGCTTGATCGAGAAGTTAGTTATCGCTTTTTTCGAGAATTTCCTGACAGAAAACAGTTGCCGCCGGTGATCCCCTTGCTGCTGTGGCGCAACTGCTACTATTTGGGCAGTCCGGTTGAAATCTCTAATGAAGAGATGGACTACCTCAGCGAGCGCACCTTCAGCAATATCAAAATCATACAGATTGACGACAAAAGTTATCGCTCTTGGTATCACACACAAAAGCTCGATCCCAACCGCATTAGTTCCGCCCCTTTAGTCAATCCCCTCACCGGCGAAGAAGAGAGAGAAGATCTCAGCGAAACCACCGAAATTTATCTCTCCAAAGCAGTTAACCAAATTGGGCGAATTAGAACCTTAATTTCTGGGGCATTACGCAACCGCGCTAGTGATATTCATTTGGAACCGATGCAAGAAGGCTTAAAGGTACGCTATCGCATTGATGGTGTGCTGCGGGATATTACGACTTTGCCGCGCGAAATTAGCCGGCAAATGGTTGTGGCCATCAAAGTTATGTCCAATATGGATATTGCGGAAAGCCGGCGGCCTCAAGATGGGCGGATCGGAGAAAATTATGCTGCCGGTCAAGATGAAGTGGGTTTAGATATGCGAGTGAGTACCCTGCCTTGTGTGGGTGGGGAAAAAGCCGTGATTCGGTTATTACCCCAACAGAACCCGTTTTCCAATATGGAAGACTTAGGCTTTTCTCAAAAGAACCTGGCGACGTTTAAAAATTGGTTAAGCCAGCCCCAAGGCATGATCATCCTCACCGGCCCGACCGGCTCTGGCAAAACAAGCACACTTTACACGAGTTTGCAATCAGTTGCTAAAGAATATGTGAATGTCGTCACGGTCGAAGACCCGGTAGAATACGTCTTGCCCCGGATTACCCAAACCCAAGTCAACGAACGAGCCGGTATGACCTTTGCCGCGGGCTTGCGGGCAATTTTGCGTCAAGATCCAGACATCATCATGGTCGGGGAAATTCGTGACCAAGAAACCGCAGAAACAGCCGTTCGGGCAGCCCTTACCGGCCACTTAGTCTTTACCACCTTGCACACTAACGATGCGGTTGGTGCGATTCCCCGCTTGAAAGATATTGGCCCTGATCCCGGCCTAATTAGCGATGCTCTCTTAGGAATCGTCGCGCAGCGCTTGGTGCGTCGCGTTTGTCCCCACTGTACTGAAGCTTATACCCCCAGCGATCAAGATTTGCAAGTGCTGGGATTGGAACGAGATCAGGCAAAACCAGATAGCTGGCGGAAGGGGCGGGGGTGTGCCAATTGTTTTAGTTCTGGCTATTTGGGGCGCGAAGCAATTGTAGAAATTTTGGATATTGATGAGATGGTGCAACAGCTAATCTATGAAGGAACAATGACGCAACTGCACCGTTACCTCAATCAATGTGGCTTTGCATCCTTTCGACTGGCTGCTATAGACAAAGTGACAACCGGCATTACAACAGTAGAAGAAGTGTTGCGAGTCCTCCACCGTAGCGCCTTGCGACGTAAAGGGGGAACCGTTGTAGCCGCCGGCAGCGAAACACCCGCCGGCATCGAGCCTGGGGGAGCAAGTTAAATGTTATTGACTTTAATGGCAGGCTCTTGCAAAGCTTGGTTGGTATAGAATACAGACAATTCATGAAAAGTGAAGAACTTCTAAAACGATATGTCGGCGGGGAAAGGAATTTCTGCGGTGTAGACCTCAGTGGAAGCGATCTGAGAGTCACCAATTTAACCGGCATAAATCTCGCTGGGGCAAAACTCAACCAAGCTTTCTTAGTGGGGACAAATTTAGCCGGCGCAAACCTTTTTGGTGCGGAGTTAATGGGCACAAATTTAGCGAGTGCCTGTCTGATCGGGGCCAAATTCACTCAGGCAAAATTCAGTGAAACAAATTTAATCGGCGCAGATTTAACCGGCGCTGACTTGGGTGGGTTATCACTGACACAAATGCAAATTATTGGTTCACGACTATTCAGCGCTAATCTTGCCGGTGCAAATTTGAAATTCGTCAACTTCACCGGCTCAGATTTAACGAAAGCCAACCTTGCCGGCGCAGATTTAACAGAAGCGAATCTAACCGGCACCCATCTTACCTTCACCAAACTCACCTCAGCGATCTTGCAAAAAGCCAACTTGACGGGAGCGAATTTAACAGGTGCAGACTTAAGCGAGGCGAATTTAACAGGTGCAGACTTAACTCGCACACACTTAAGCGGCACAAAATTAGTCAAAGCGATCCTGTGGGATGCCAATCTAACAGATGCCATCCTCGACAACACAAATCTAGCCGGTGCCGCAATGAATGGCGCGACGATGCCCGATGGCACAATTAACCCAGGATAGTCTTTTATTCTTGCTCCTAAACAAAGGAGTGAACAGAAGTAATCACCCTGAAGCAATCGTCAAGCATATCGGCGATAATATTTTGGATGCTCTATCCCTACAGAGGAGAGTTTTCCAGTGAGGGTGCATATTCAAGGGTTCGGCACAGGTAAATCGAGGGGCTAAAAGCTCGGTCATTCATAAACACATAGGGTTGGCGCAGCCTTGCCCCATCTCAGGGGCGTGGTGCAGCGCCATATTCTCGCCTGTAGCCCTCTGTTCAGAAGTAATGTTTAAATTTGCTGGACTCTCTATTTGCAGCCTACACCTAAAAATTAATCCAAATTTAGCGGCCCTATCCAAAGCAATTTTTATAGAGGTATTAATAAGATTGGGAAATAACGGGTGCATTCTGGCGCGAAAAAAAAAGGTTCCTCGCTCAAATTATAGGGAACTGTAAATAGATATGACCTGGCTCCAGACCCGGCAGTGGCGGTATTTGATCTCGGTGGGTGTCCTCACTGCGGTCTACTTTGGCGCGGCAGTTGTTGCAACTAAAATTCCGGGAATGAATGTGTTGGCGTCGCCCGTGGGATTGCCTGCCGGTATTGCCCTGGCAGCCCTTCTCGTCCACGGACAACAGTTCTGGCCTGGGGTTGGGTTGGGTGCTTTTTTCTTCGCACTCTCATGCCACGCCTCATGGGTTGTGGCTTTAGGCATCAGTGTCAGCAGTACCTTGCAAGCGTTAGCCGGGTTAAAACTGCTTAACCGCATGGGGTTTCGCGCTTCATTTGAACGCCCGCGAGATGTGGTTTCCCTCTTCTTGGGCGCAATGGTATCGATGCTGATCAATGCTAGCCTTGATACCTTGACCTTGTGCTTAGCCGGCATCCAACCCTGGGCGGAGTTTAATTCACTGTGGTGGAGTGTGTGGGTAGGGGGCGTCATGGGTGTCGCAATTTTGACGCCCCTATTACTCAAATGGCGTGAGTGGCCCGACCCTAAACGTTTTGGTTACCTCATTGAAGTTAGTAGCTGGATCTGCCTGCTGTTGAGCATCGGCTGGGTTGTCTTCTGTTCGAGAACGCGGGTGTATATTGCCAGCTATCCCCTTGAGTATCTGCCGTTTCCATTTATGGTTTGGGGGGCTTTGCGATTTGGCCAGGGGGGAACGGTTCTCGCTAACTTGATTTTTTCTGGTTTTGCCCTGTGGGGTGTTGCCAGGGAAAGCGGCCCTTTCCTCAAGCATACGAGCAATAACGGCGAGGCGATTCTGACTTTACAAGCCTTTACAGCGGTACTTGCTCTCACTTCTTTGGTTTTGGCTGCTGCCATTGCCGGACGCCAGCGTGCGGAGGTATCGCTGCGGGAAAATCAAGCGAGTTTGGCCAATGCTCAGCGGATCGCTCAAGTGGGAAACTGGGACTTAGACTTGATGAAACAGCATTTATCTTGGTCAGATGAAGTTTATCGCCTGGTCGGATTTTCTCCCGGTACGATTCGCCCTGCACACGAGACTTTTTTGCAATTAGTTCATCCTGATGACCGAGAACTGGTCAGTGAGTCTTTCAGTCAGGCATTGAACGAACGAACACCTTATAGTATTGACTACCGAATTGTTCGACCCGATGGCACTCAACGCACGGTTCACGAGCAAGTGGAAATTATTCTAAACCAGGCAGGAGAGGCAGTTCGTCTCACCGGCACAGTTCAGGACATTACAGAACGCCAGCGGGCCGAAGAATTCCGTTTGGCGAAAGAAGCTGCTGAAGAAGCCAACCGTGCGAAAAGTGCGTTTTTGGCGAATATGAGTCATGAGTTGCGAACGCCGCTGAATGCGATTATTGGTTACAGTGAGATGCTGCAAGAGGAAGCCGAAGATGCCGGTGAGGATGCATTTGTTGAAGATCTATTGAAAATTAATTCCGCCGGCAAACAATTGCTTTCTTTGATCAGCGATATTCTTGATTTATCTAAGATTGAAGCCGGTCGCATGACGCTTCATTTGGAAACTTTTGAAATATCGACGCTGATCTGGGAAGTTGTTACAACCATTCAGCCGTTGGTAGACAAAAATGCCAATACGCTTACGATTCATTGTCCTGATGATATTGGCTCAATGCAGCTTGATTTGAGTAAGGTTCGGCAAGCGCTGCTGAATATTCTGAGTAATGCGGCTAAGTTTACTAAGCAGGGGAAAATTACGCTGACAGTAGATACAGCAGCGGAACTGAACTACAAAGCCGGTGAACGCGATAATGGAAGGGTAGGAGAGAATCTGCAATCTTTTGCTCCCTCACTTTCTCACAACCTCGCCGGTTCAAATTCTTCCTCACCTTGGATCATTTTCTCTGTCACCGATACCGGCATTGGGATGACTCCGCAGCAAAGTGCTCAGGTGTTCCAGCCTTTTACCCAAGCGGATAACTCGACAACTCGCAATTATGGCGGCACAGGACTGGGACTAACGATCACCCAGAAGTTTTGCCAAATGATGGGGGGAGATATTACAGTTAGTAGTGAGTTAGGTCATGGATCGACGTTTACAATTTGGCTGCCGGTGAAGCTAAGTGAATCGCAAATAGAATCCAATTCTCAGCCTTCACGGTCAAACTCAAATGTTTGATAATTTTATGCTATCGGATGCCAATGCAGTCACCTTTTTTTTGATAGTTCTATTTTTTAAATAAAGCGGTTTTTGCAAATGCGAATATTTTTGATAAAAGCTACAGATGATAGCGTAGTGTGCCGGCAGCTCTACACAGATAAATACAGATAGTTTTGAGGACTTTTCGTTTTTTACCTTAAATAAAGGGTGCCTCTGTTCTGACTTCCAACTGAAACTCAGCACTCACTCAGATGCCGGCAATAGTTCCAAATCATAGCGATAAAGCGCTACAGGCCGTCCGTTGGCTGCAAAGTAGTCTGGATCTTGCGGTGATAGATAAATAGCGCTGACCTGCTGTGCTTGAATCACCGGCATCTCTGAGGGCTGTCGCTGATAGAATGTTGTGGTCTCCACTTCGTTAAAATAAAGCGTTGTTCCCCCTCGAAACACTTGTTGACTGACTTCGGTAGCTACAAATTTATCAGGTGCCGGTGTCTCACTTCCTCGACCTGTGACAACTGAAACAAGCTGACTTCCGCCTCGCAATTGGGTAATCTGCCGGCTGGGAGAATCAGGATCGACTTTGACACTAGAGACAGCGCTCTCACCTAAATAAGCTCGTGCAATACTTAAGCCATTGAAGGCTCTATCTGCAACCACGGGGCCGGTTTTGATAGATTTCCCTTTCGTTGTAGCGGGTTGAAGGGTTAAATTTTTATTGACAAAAGTATTAAATAATGGCGTGAAAAGAGTTGCATTAAGGGTGCGGCGCTTCAGGGAGATTTCCCCCACAAACCGCACAGGAAATGTCACAGGCTGATTGAGATACTGACGATTTCCCTCAAATCCAGGCGTGACAAGAGCCGGTGCCAAAGGTGCCACGGTATCCACCAGCGTACTGGTAACGCGCCAAGTTCCTGCCATCCAACCTGGATAGATTAAATCCCCTTGAGCAGCCCTCACCGGCGGCTTATTCTGCCAGTCAGGAAATTGCGCCATCCGCTCAGCCAGCGGCCCAGCCGTCGCGCCGGCAGCCCCCCAGAACGACAAAAGCAAAATTAAGCACAAATTCCAAATAATTCTCATAACTTAGAGCTTAAAGACTTCCCTCAAAACTCCTGGGCATGGGGCATGGGGCATGGGGCATGGGGCAAGGCTTCGCCAACCTAAAGGTATGGGCATGGGGCATTGGGCAAGGCTTCGCCAACCTAAAGGTATGGGCATGGGGCATGGGGCATTGGGCATGGGGCATTGGGCATTTCTCTGACTCTCCCCCTCTCCCACTCAGCACTCAGCACTCAGCACTCCTCGCTCAAACCTCCAAAGGTGCAGGTTCCCAAATTTCGCCGTATTGCTCTCGCATTTGATGCCATGCTTCCACCTGTCCTGGTGCGTATTCTCCAGGCTTGCCCCACTGGAGAAATAAGCTTAAAGCCGGCTCTTGTTTTTCATCGAGAAAGCGAATGGCATAGGTGGTGAAATTGCCTCGTTTCGCTTCGCCGGTTTCAAATTTCACCTGTGTGATTTTGTCCATATTTAGGTGAAACTCGAAGCCTTCTGTGTGCATATTCGCATACCGGCCTTTGGGCAACTCGGCGTAGAACAATTTCTCAACAGTTCCACGGGCTTCTAAAACGGCTGCACTGCTAGTAACAATCAGGCGTAATATGCCGAGGGTGTGGCAAGATTCTAGAAAGTCTTTCAGGGTGCTATTCATTCGATTGACTGGCTAATTTTCATACTTTTCATAAGCGGCGACAATGCGCTGCACTAGAGCATGGCGCACAACATCGGCTTGGGTGAGGTTGCAGAAAGCAATGCCCTCAACGTGTTGCAGGATTTTTTGAGAGGCTGCCAATCCTGAGGCTTGGTTCGTCGGCAAATCGGTTTGGGTGATGTCGCCGGTGACAACCATGCGGGAACGGAACCCTAAACGGGTTAATACCATTTTCATCTGAGACGGTGTTGTATTTTGGGCTTCATCCAAAATTACAAAGGCGTGGTTCAGGGTACGGCCCCGCATATATGCTAAGGGAGCGATTTCTATCACCCCCCGTTCCATCAAATTGGTAATTTTTTCAGGTTCGATAAATTCGTAGAGGGCATCGTAGAGAGGGCGCAGATAGGGATCGACTTTTTGCAGCAAATCCCCTGGTAAAAAGCCCAGCTTTTCACCGGCTTCTACGGCGGGGCGAGTTAAAATCAGCCGTTCATACTGATTTGCCAGCAATGCTTGGACGGCAAGAACGGCGGCGAGATAGGTTTTGCCGGTGCCGGCAGGGCCGATGCAAAAGGTCAGATCGTGATTGCGTACCGCTTGAATATACTGCCGCTGCCGAAAGGTTTTGGCTCGAATTTCTTCTCCGCGACGAGTTTTTGCCAAAACATCGTGCCGCAAATCTTGCAACTCGTCAGTTTGATGAGTGTCTAAAGCATGACGGGCTGTGAGAATATCGACTTGAGAAATGCTTTTACCGTGTTTCCAAAAATCTTCTAAGGAACGCACTAGCCGGCGACACAAATCGATTTGATTTTCTGTTCCAGAAATCAATAAATCTTGCCCGCGCAGCACGAGTTGTGCGCCGGTTTGCCGTGCCAGTGTTTTTAAATTTTCTTCTTGATAGCCGGCTAGCGCAAGGGCACTGCTAACATTCGGCAGTTCTATTTTAAATGCTTCTATCATGCCTGAATTCTTCCTCTTGATTGTGCCAAATATTCCCTCCTCAGATGCTTGAGTGCTACGTTGCGTACTGTCAATTTTTCCTTAACAAATCAGATATTTTCAAATTCCCTGATTTTCCTGAGTTGCCGGCTAAAAAAAATAATTCTAGCTCGTAAATTTGCAAAAAGACGCCTGAATGATGGCGAGTCTTCTTGCCCTTCAGGCGTCTTTTTAGCCGGCAACCCCACCGATTTGTGAAGTGTTGGGGTGCCCGGTTTACGAGCGACGATCTTATTGACGGTACTTGCGGGTAGCTTCCGCTTTGCGCTTACGACGCAGGCTGGGTTTTTCATAACGTTCGTGACGTTTAACCTCAAACAAAATCCCAGCCTTCTGAATTTTCTTTTTAAAGCGCCTTAAAGCCGACTCAATCGACTCATTTTCTGCCAAACGGACTTCTGCCAATCTCTCTGTCCACCTCCTTACATTTTTCCTGCCGTTAGCGATTTAATTTACTAGCTATAAAACTTTCCCGCTCAATTTTATGAGCGGGTTTTTTCTTCGCTCAATTGACTCATTCGGGAGAGCGTGGTTGAGAAGACGGTCTGGGTAAACCAGACTGGCGAGATTGAGGTCTGGGGATTCTCGGATTCGCTTCGCGAGTGGGCGTCGGATTCGCTTCGCGAGTGGGCGGCGGCGTATCCGTTCTTGAATTCCCCGCCCCGTAAATATCCAGGTGAATGGACTGGCCGGCAGCTTGAGCCGTCGCTTCCAACACCATGCGTATTGCCTCTATATTGCGTCTGCCCCGACCGAATACACGTCCTTTATCCTCGCCCTCAATAGCCAGACGTACCCAAATCCGGGGTCTGCTGGGGGAGATTTCGCAATCCACTTTCAAGGCGTCTGACGCGTCTAAAAAAGGCTGGACTAAAAAACGTACCAGTTCATCGTATTGTGGAGCGGCTGAGGGGGAGCCGCTTTGTGATATCGCTTGTGGGTTAACCACTGACTTGCTCAAAGACATTGGCTTTTTTCAGAAGGGCACGCACTGTCTCTGTGGGTTGCGCTCCTTGTTGCAGACGCTTGACAATCGCCGGCACGTCAAGCCTGACTTCATCGGTTCTGGGATTGAAGAAGCCCAGTTCTTCTAAGGGACGGCCATCGCGGCGATCGCTGCTTTTCATCGCTACGATCCGGTAGCTCACTTCCCTTTTTTTGCCATACCGCTTTAAGCGCAATTTGATCATGTTTGATACCCTATGCTCCGTTTAAGATTTTAAGCTATCAGCTATCAGCTACCAGCTTCTAAATTTCATTTGCCTGAGAGTTCCCCATTATACCACTTAGTTGAGTGCTCAGTGCTGAGTGCTGAGTGCTGAGTGGGGGGGAGAGTAAGAAAGTGGGGGAGTGGGGGAGAGTAAGAAAGTGGGGGAGATTTTGGTGGATTCCCCCAAGGTGTTGCCGCGCGGTAAGCGGCTGTTGCTGATGGCTACAGTTGGCCGAAACCTTTCTTCTTTTTTTCCTTTTTCTTTTTCTTGTTAGCGGCTGGATTTCCACCCGGATATCCTCGCCAACCGGGCTGGGGTGCATTGTTGCCACCCCAAGGGCCACCGCCCATGCCGCCCATGCCGCCCATGCCACCCATTCCCGGCATTCCCATCCCTGGAAACTGGCCTTGGCCCATTTGCTGCATCATTGCTCGCATTTTGGTGAAGTTGGTCACCAAATCGGTGACTTCCTTTTCTCCATAACCCGAACCCTTGGCAATCCGTCGCCTGCGGCTGGGTGAACTGGCTAATACATCGGGGTTGCGGCGTTCTTCAATCGTCATGGAATTGATCATCGCCTCTGCCTGTTTCAGCTGGGATTCGCCTTTTCGCAAATCCTCGTCTGAAACTTTATTCATCCCCGGAATTAGCTTGAGCAAACCGCCGAGAGAACCCATGTTCTTCATCAGCCGCATTTGCTTGAGAAAGTCGGTAAAGTCGAACTTTGCCGTGAGGATTTTCTCTTGCATCTTCTCGGCATCTGCAATATCGACTTCCTCAGCGGCTTTCTCGACTAAGGTGAGAACGTCTCCCATCCCCAAAATCCGAGACGCCATCCGATCTGGGTAAAACGGTTGCAGTGCTTCGACTTTTTCGCCGACGCCGACAAATTTAATCGGTGCGCCGGAAATTTGCCGCACAGAAAGGGCTGCACCACCTCTGCTATCCCCATCTAGCTTGGTGAGAATTGCGCCGGTGATGCCAATTTGGTTGTGGAAGGTGCGCGTCAGGTTGGCGGCTTCTTGGCCGGTCATGGCGTCCACGACGAGCAAGGTTTCGTGGGGCTTGACAGTTTCCTTGATTCGTGCTAGCTCTGCCATCATGTCTTGGTCGATTTGCAGACGACCGGCAGTATCGATAATCACCGTATCGACGTTCTCTGCGATCGCTCTCTCGACCCCTTGACGGGCAATTTCCACCGGATCGGTGCCGGTGCCCATTTCAAACACCGGCACGCCAATTTGCTTACCCAGTGTCACCAACTGGTCAACAGCAGCAGGCCGGTAAATATCTGTCGCCACCAGCATCGCCGTGCGATTGGTTTTCCGCAGGTGTAACGCCAGCTTGGCAGATGCCGTCGTTTTACCTGTCCCTTGCAAACCGGCCATCAGTACGATTGTCGGCTTCGTGTCAGCAGTGGCGAGGGGAACATTCGTTTCCCCCATCACCTGCACGAGTTCGTCGTGGACAATTTTAATGAACTGCTGAGCCGGCCTCACGCCGGTAATCACCTCAGCACCTTGGGCTTTGGTTTCTACCTCAGCAATAAAATCTTTAACCACCTGGAGGTTAACATCGGCTTCCAGAAGCGCTCTGCGAACATCCCGCAAAGCCTCTTGGATATTGGATTCCGAGATTTTGTCCTGACCTCGCAGTTTTTTCCAGGCAGCTTCTAAGCGGTCGGCAAGTGCGTCGAACATGGAAGGATCGTTTCTAGATAATTTTCTTTAAGACTTATAGATTAGGATAACCCTTTATGGGATTTGAGCCGTGGGAAGGGCGGGATTAAGTCCTGAGTGCTGAGTGCTGAGTCCTGAGTCCTGAAGGGCAGTTTTTAATAGCCCAATGCCCATACCTTTAGGTTGGCGCAGCCTTGCCCAATGCCCATACCTTTAGGTTGGCGCAGCCTTGCCCATACCTTTAGGTTGGCGCAGCCTTGACCCATGCCCCATTCCCTTCGTCTAAATTTAACTAATTAAAGCGGAATTTTTGACAATTTTCTCACAGCATCTATGACATCTAGGAGCAAACTGAGCCGGCTTTCCTCGCCAATCGCCCAATTAGCTCAATGCCAGCCTGAGATCAAGCGAAGCTCAAGGCGTGAGGCGAAACAAGGAAGCAAACTCAGTTATCCAGATAAGGCAAAAAGCTCGAACGCTATGGCAATGATGCGTTTTGCCGGCTAGCTGGGATTGAAGTGCCGCCGGCAGACATGAGTAATGGAATAGGTGCCGGCAAGAAAATCCGACTCCTGGATCTGTTCCAAGATATTAGTGAAGCGGCTGCTGAAGAACTATATCGGCGTCATGTTTTGCATTTAGTTCTCAGAGATTTGTATAACATTGATTTACGGAAATTGCACTTGCTTGATGAGCCGCAGGTGGCCACACTCCACAGTCCTTCTGCTCAGGAACCGCGCTTTATCGAATTTTGGCTAACCTCAGATCGCTTAAAAGTGAGCCGGCGCAATTCCAATATCAATGAATTTGCCGATTTAAAGCTACACAAGCTGCGACAAGAAGGCAAACTCAAATTAACAGATGCGCTCGATTTAGTTGCTAGCGAGTTGCCGGTTTTAGAGCAACGACTGCGTTTAGATAATTACCAAGTTGAAGGATTGTTGCTGCTTGAGGAATTTGATGTCACTGCTCAGGAAACCATGCGCCGGCTGACTCAGTTGCTGATCGAGCGAGATTCAATTTTGCGACCTAATAAGTTTAAACAAATTAACCGGCGCATGAAATCTCTACCGGCATCGTGGAGCAATTGCAAGGCGTCAGTTGTCTTAAATTTGCCCGTGTTCGGGTGTTGCCGGCAACTGAAGCGCAGCCTGAACCCGATGTTAAGCACTCATCTGCCACCGTCGTGCTTTAAACAGTTTCCCTGATAAGTTGGCCGATTCTCAATAGCATTGAGCAATCACGCCTGGGATTCAACTCCCAGGCAAATCGCTAAATGGGGTTAAAATCACAGCAAATTAGTCAATGCGCCAGCCTTCCCCCTCCAACTGCCGGCACGCTTTCAGTCCCAAGCTGGGATTTTGGCGATATTCTTCCTGTGCAACCCAAACACTCACCTGTTGATCCGGTGCAACGGAGTAAAGGTACTCCACCGTTGGATCGTAAGCCAAGCTCACTTTTAAATTAGAGAAATCATCTTCACAAATCTCAAACCCAAAGCGGACAACAATCTGAGCCACTAAACACTCAGGTGTATCACAGTATTCTCCAGCGGTTTCTCTCTCTTGCAAAAATTTTTCTAGAAAGGGTTTGAGGATACGTCGAACTTTGTCGGGGCTTCCATTCCGACTGGCGTAGATGATTACGGGATTCCCTTCAACAATGATGTGGCAGGGGGTGGCCATCTGTTTGACTCCTAGTCTTCTGTTGATTGCCGCTTCTTTGGCAGGGGTATGAGCTATCTTGATATGAAAAACTTGTGTTTGCCCATCTGAAACCATTAGATCACATCTGACAGCACGTTAGTAGGAGGGTTTGGAGTGAACGCAGCGGAGAAGGCTCGAAATATTGAAGTGGCCAGCAAGATTGCGACGGTGGTTAATTTATTTAAGTCAGAGTTTCCAGATATAAGGGTAGATCTTAAGCCCTGGATGAATGATCCCGATACTCTGGAACTCGTCGATCCAGATTCTATTGATATTGGCTTCCATTTCCCCGGCAGAAGCCGGTTGTTTCAGAGTCGCAGTATTTTGGTTCAGATTCGCTTTTATGAAGATCCGCTGGATGAACACCGGCGTGCGATCGGGGTAGAAGCTGCTGGATTTGACCATCAAGGAAAACAGTGGCGATTTTCCACTGTGGACAGCTGGCAGTTTGTTGGGCTATCTGAGCCGGCACCTAGCGCTGCTGATATGCTGAAACACTTTTGCCGGCAGGTTTTAGATGTGTTTAATAGTCCGGGGAATTAGGGGTTTTTGGGCATGGGGCACTAGCCGCAAGTGTTGTTGCTGCAAGCGCTGGGGTAGGTAGATTGGTAGGTGCTTGAGCGTTTACCAAATATGGTGTAGCGGTTATCACGAATTTGTTCATAGAAGCGATCACCGGCCCACTTTAGCCCCGGCAGTGCTCGATAGGCTTCCACAAACACGTAGCCGGCGGGTAACAGCCGTCCAATTTCTTCTGCGGCATCACTGCCTTGCCACCGGCGCTGGGGATTGCCGGCGTCGATTACAATCATCCCCAGTTCACAATCTTGCGGCGTGACGCCAAACTGAGTGAGCGCCTGTGGATCTTGCATGGGAATGTAGGTAAATAGCTGGCCTTTGTCTAAATTTTCTAGCTGCTGCACCAGGGTGACACACAGATTGCAATTGCCATCATAAATAACGTGGTAAGGCATGAAAACCCAAATTCCTTAATAACATAAACTACCTACTCCTATTGTAATTCTAGAGTTTTAAATAATTGTTGTTTTGCCTGATGCTCCATTACGCAGTAAATTTTAAACTTATAGAAAAATTAAACGATGAGCGAGCGCTCTCATCTCATGGGTAAGCAAAGCGTCTTTGAAGCAAATGTTCCGGCGACTTCAACGCTAATGATAGAAACAAGAGGTTTGTCTTAGTGATTTTTTTATTTGAGCTAATATGAATCTATTCGTTTTTCTCATAAAAATAAAACCCTGAAATTTACACTTTATTTGATTTAAAAAAGTTCAAAAGATTTGCTACAAAAATTTTCCAGGTTTCTTGTACAGCGAGAAGGGTTAATCTCTCTAAATTGTACTTAAGTTCTGGTAATTGATTAGGTTAAAAAACAGCACTGATTAGACCTCTTGCGAAATTCAAAAAAATGAGGAACTGTAGGTTGGGTTAAGCATAGCGAAACTCAACATCTATCTGGGCGGGGATTGAGTTGACAGCTAACGTTCCTGCTGAGGGGCTGCGAATAACCTCTGCAAACCTAGCCAATATATATCATCAGTCCACTCCAGCAGGGTTGTTATACCGAGCTAATTATTTAATGCTTATGATGTTATTTTTAATAACTCAAAAATGGCTATAGGGTATTCATATTGCTCTTGCAAAGACTTTTTTATCCAAGAGTTGATGAAACAAGACAGTAACTTTTCCTTAGCTACCCAACTTATTCCACTCACCTCTTTAGTCTTATCTTGTACAATTGGACAACTATCAAATACGCATCTTTCATATAAGGCTCTCAAGAAATCATAACCAATATGTCCATGACATATCCATCTCACCAAAGAAATTGAGGCTCTAGAAACTTGGTCGTTATAAGTTGCATAGTGCAATCTTATATCTTGTGCTTGGGAGGCTGAAATTTGTCTTTTAAGGAGTTCCTCAATCCAATTATCAAGATTGAACGTTATTTCCCTAGTCGAAGTGATTTCGAGAAGTTTGTACTCAATTGTCGAACTAATTTTAGATAAAACTTGTGCTTTTGTTGCTGCAAGCCCAATTGAGCAAGCTATACGGAGAGTGTGCTGAAAAGATTCCTTAAATAACTCAATTGCCTGATTTGCATATACTGTAGTTGAAAGAGATTCGAGGACTTCATAAAGTATAGATAAATCGAAGATATAGTTTTCTATGGAATGACCTCTTGATCGAACAAGCCGCTTAATTATTTCATGAGATTCAACCAAATCTTGTAGTTCGGAATCAACATCACAATCCCATTTAAATTTGTGCAACTCTCTGTCAATAAAGCCAACGAAACCATCTGCATATGGTTGTCCATAAACACTGTTAGCAATGAATTCCACTTTCTCTCTATTATTTGATAACAACTGTAATTCATCTCCTTGTACTTGTATAAGACTTTCGGCAGAATCTACAAGAACTTCAAAATTTTGGCTTTGGTTGTTTTCAGTTAAAAAATCTTTGCATAATTTGTCAATTAAATATTTGTCATCTCTTCCTTCAACAAGAATATGCTTAGTTTTACTACTAATACTGTTCCTTAAATACACTCGATAAGATTGTGGATCGTACTTAGTAGCCATTAAAATACCTCACCGTCCTCTTCAACAAATCCATTGTTGTTGGTATTTTCAGATGAACAGGTAATTGTTGGCTCAAAAATTATTACCCGCTCTTCATAATCTGCTCCAATTACGGGTGAGTGTGTACAAACTATGATTTGTCGCTCTCCAAGCTGCTCGGACATTTTCTGAAGAAGATGCCTTTGCCAATCAACATGAAGAGAAATCTCTGGCTCATCAATCAAAACTATTTCCTGCTTACTCATATGAGTGGCAGCATAAATCAGTGTTACTATTTGACGTTCTCCTGATGATAATGCGCGACGAATACCAGGTATCGTGTTTGGAGTTCCTGCTTCAAATTTTATTTCTACTGATGACTTTCGCCTCAATATGGGTTCTGTCGAACTAATTTCTATGCTTTTGCCTTCTAAAAATGAGTTTATGGACTCTAAATAAGTTTCAATACTTCTAAACGAATTGTCTTGAACTGAAACAACTTCTCTAAGAGCCTTTCGATAAATATTTAGTACTTGCTCTGCAATTCTCTTCTTTTGGTTATCCACCTCGAAAGAAGATACAGAACTACGGAGCTTCGTGATTTCAGGGGCTGCTTTTAAGGCATATTTTTCTAGCTTTTTGACTAAGGAGTTTATTTCTTCAATAATCTCTTCAGACTCACCTTCCTCTGCAAGGGTGTATTCAGTAGAAATTGAGTTTTTAGATAAAATTTGAAATATGTTTGGAAGTAATTCTCCAAAATATTTTCTATCAGCACGCGTCACTTTAAATAATGCCTCATCTATTTCTTCACTTAGTCCACGTTCTATTTCAATGGGTGAAGGATAGTTTAGACTTGGCACAAAGGAACCGAATAGTTCACGAGCAAATTTTGTGCTTAAAATCTGTATGTCTTTGGGATTTCGTGGCCTCAATTCTGCTGAAGCCCATGCTTCGATCATTGTTCTAAAAGCGGGAAAATACGCAACTGGAAGTATAGGCTTAACTTCCTCCTCATCATCATCTTCTTGTAGTTCTCTTAACTTTCGCTCCCGATAAGCAGATAAGATACGCCATTCTTCTCTATCTTGATCCAGCTTCAATCTCTCTCTTGTTGTTGAAATATTTTCTGCAACGCTCTCATCATTGACAGTCACATTAATATTGCTATCTTCCTCAACTTCCTTCTTTGAAATAACAATATTGGTGTCATCATTAAGCTGAACCCTAATTGTTCTAAACTCTGTGCAAGCAAATCGCTTATAGTCACCGTTTAGCAAGTTGGCTAATATGTGGAGTAAGGTTGTTTTTCCAGTACCATTTTTACCAAACAAGACATTTACACCTTCTTGGAATTCTTGATCAATATCAAAGCGTCCAAGAACTCCCTCTGCCTTAATATGCTTAATATAGCGGTGCATGACTTTAATGACTCCAGGTTTCAGCGGTGAAAACTGAGAATACGTTTGTTTCTACTACTATACAAGCAGCGATCATTATTTCCCACCAATATTTAACCATTCAACTGCGCTCAGCCGAGAACCTATGCCCACTTGATCATCATAACCTATAGATAACATTTTACTGCGTCCCCATAGACAACTTAACTTAGCGGTCTAACTATTAATGGGCTGATGGGAAAGAAACTGTCTAATCCAAAGGTTTCTAGTGTATGGAGATGGATGAGAAAGCCGGCAAGTTGACGCTAATGGAATGCTTTAGCTATAGGAAAAAGCATTCCAGTCATTAGATTCAGAAGTAGCAGAATGTGCAGACGATGGCAAGCCGGCGGTGATATTTATGAAACAAACGGCTCACACTCATTTCCTTCAGGCTTCGAGTAGGCAATGCTTTTGTAAGGTTTTCTGGCCTTAAGCAAATTAGTGCGACCGCCCCTCGCTGTAGGTTGAGTTGAGTCTGTCAAGTCCTTACTTGTGAATCAGTAAGTAACGTGAAACCAAACATGACTCGATTGGGCGATCGCGATTGACTAGCTATAGAACAAAGTAAACCTTGAGACTTAACATCTGCACTTAAAGCTTCTTGAAGTATCTGGCGACTGGAAATAGCTCAAAGCCTACCTTTTCATAGGTGTGACGGGCTGGGGCATGACCGGCATCACCTCCAGTCTCAACCATCGCAATAGACATCCCAGCATCTTTCATCCAAGCCAGAGCGAATTCTATCAAAGCACTACCAATGCCGCGACCTTGAAAATCTGGATCGACAGCAACCATATCGAGCATACTACAATACTCTACAAAGTCTGATAGCTTGGCTTTGAATGCTTACAGATAACTTTTAGGCTACTTTCGCTGATTAACTAGCAATGACCCCAGTGTGGGAAGCAACATCTTAAGGCGTTGAGGAGGGCTTGATGAGCAAAACAGGATTAGGCATTCAAGAATTACTGTATTATGAGCGATCGCAAATTCTAGCCATTGCCCAAAAGCACGGAGCCTACAATGTACGCGTATTCGGTTCAGTAGCGCGGGGCGAAGCGACCCCAGAAAGCGATATTGATTTGTTAGTGGATTACGATTTAGAAAAAATTACGCCTTGGTTTCCAGGTGGGCTATTGCTTGATTTAGAACAACTACTCAATCGTAAGGTTGATATCGCCACAGTGGATATGTTGAAAGAACGCATTCGCGAGCGCGTTTTGCAGGAAGCTGTACCACTATGAGGCGAGAAGCCGAACGGCTGCAAGATATATTAGATGCAATAGCCGCAATTGAACGATATGCAAGCCAAGGCAGGCAGGCATTTGATAACAAAGAATTGATTCAAATTTGGATTGTTCATCACCTGCAAATTATTGGAGAAGCGACAAATGCGTTATCGCCCGAGTTAACTAGCCGATATTCGTCCGTGCCTTGGGCGCAAATTGTAGCGTTTAGAAATCTTGTAGTGCATGAATATTTCCGAGTCTCGCTAAACCTAGTTTGGGCAATCGTACAGAATAATTTACCTCCGTTGAAAGTAACAGTAGAACAGATTTTACAGGAGTTACCAGAGGCGTAAGTTCAGCACTATTGTATTGTAGGAACGAGCGCTCTCGCAGTGTTTGGTCGTTCAAGCTCCTATTAATTTTCTCACTCCTTCAAGATAGAAAAGCCGGAGATGTTCGCTAAAAGCAGTAAAGTCAGGGTCGCCGTTTAAAGGAGTCCTTAATAGTTCAATTTGCTCTCCCTTTACCTCTGCCAACAAAACGAGTTCGTTTCCTGTTGCATATCCTGTAAACTCAGGAAAAAAATTATTGGGTAAAAATTCGTTGGTAATGCCGTGACTTTGCGAGAACCTTAGTTTAGCCCAGTCTATTGTAACCCGAGCAATACCGCGATTTTTTAAGTATATTGCATCTGCATCGTGAATTGTACCAAAGCCTTCGCCAAGTTCGCCGACAACAGTTCGACTTACGTTAAAAAGCTCCTTAACGAGCTGTTGAGCAAGTTTTTTAAAAGACTGGCGTTGGGCATAATCAGATGAAGTTGATACTTTATTTTGGATTTGAGCAATATATTGTTCGGCATTATGAATGCTCTCATTTGTATCAAGGCAAGCTATCAAGGCTTGTTGTAGCTCGGGTATAGATTGCCAGCGGTAGTCGATGTGAGTTACAAATGCTCTGTCAAAAATTCTATTCACTTTAGCCAGTAAATCGGAAGGGCTTTTCAACAAAGCTTTTTGATTTTCCGGTCTTTGATGGGGCTTTCTTCCTTCATGGTCGAGCAAAGTGACCGGAGGTGAGCCGACGATCGCAAAAAACAAAATCCCACAGCATTGTGTAATATCCGCTCTGGGGTCGCGCTGCATACTGCTGTTTACCTGAAGCTCGGGAAGTGCTAAAAATCTGTTTCCGAGCTGCTGCCAAGGCTCTGTCAAAATAGTCCCGTCAGCATCAGATTCATTAAATGAAATGCCAAAATCTATGACAACTGGATCGGCGATGTTATCGCGACGCATAATAATGTTGTCCGGTTTGATATCTCGGTGTACAATCCCAAGTTTGTGACAGTATTGTATAGTCTCTAGAAGTTTCAGAACAAGATTAACAGCCTCCGCAATCTCCATACGTGGAGCGGGGTCTAGGATTTGTGAAAGTGTTTTCCCTTCAATGAATTCACCAACCATGTAAAGCGGAACATCGGAATCAAATTGGTCGGAGTTTGATTCAATTAATCGCGGGATGCCGGGGCAATCGAGGGTACTTAACGCAGCAACCTCTCTGTGCATTCTCTTGCGTCTTTCAGCATCATTCTGATTTTTTAGTTTTTTTAATACAAAACTCTGAGACAAAACTGTAGAATCTTTAGATTTGACAAGAAAAGTATCTCCTTGTCCGCCGCCCCCAATCGATTTGACTATTTCCCATTTTTCATCCCAAGGTTTGTTTTTCTGTTTGCTCATAGTCTTTCTCCTTCTTTTTAAACTTTAGTTACTGGCGACAGGGAATAGCTCGAAGCCCACCTTTTCATAGGTGTGACGGGCTATTTCATGACCGGCATCACCTCCAGTCTCAACCATAGCAATAGACATCCCAACATCATTCATCCAAGCCAGAGCGAATTCTATCAAAGCACTACCAATACCGCGACCTTGAAACTCTGGATCGACAGCAACCATGTAGATTTCACCCATGCTGTCCTCTGAGTGTAGTTTCACGGCGACAAAGCCCACAGTAGAGCCGGCATTGATAGCAACCCATACATTCGTGTCTTCCGCAGCACACACATCCAAGGGCAGCTTTTTGCCGGCTCACACGCCAATGATTGGGATAGAATGCCTGGTACACAGAGCGCGTTCATCGCCTTCTGAATCGAATCAAAGACCGGAGTCCATGCCCGAAGCGAAAGACGAATAACAGCATCAAGGTGGCGAGGGTCGTATGGTTCAATTTGCATTCCCACATCAACTCCAGTTAACTCTGCAAGCTTTATCGAGCATACTACAATATGCTACAAAATCTGATCGTTTGGCTTTGAATGCTTACAGATAACTTTTAGGCTTATGTCTTGAGGGATATTGCTTCTTTGCCAAAACAAGCCAAAGTTATGAATAGAGAGCTTTATAAAGTTTGCGAGCTATGGCGTTTCATCAGCAATACGTCGGTATTGAACAGCCAGCCATCGGTCAATTGATTCGAGAACTCCGGCAAACCCTGAAGCTGACTCAGGAAAAGTTTGCGGTTCACCTTGGGGTATCCTTCCCAACAATTAATCGCTGGGAAAATGGATATGCAACTCCCTCTCCTTTAGCTCTTAAGCAAATTGAGGTGCTTTTGAATCAGCTATCGGAGTCAAGTGATGCCACGGTACGAGAACGCTGCCAGTCCATGCGAAGGAAGTATTTTGTATAAGGAACTAAACGCATGAGGGCGGAAAAATTTAGGGCAATGGCTGAGAAGTTATTTGTTGGGGGCGGTGAGTTGGGGGCGTTGCTGCGATTGCACGATTGGTCGCAAACGCCATTGGGTGCTGTCGAAACCTGGTCAGACGACCTGAAAACGGCAGTGCAGATTTTACTAACTGAACTTGATCAAACCAAATCCCCCGGACAGACGCAGCCAGACGCCCAAGAGCGACAGGATAACTCTGCTGTCCTACAGGCGGCAAATCAGCTCAATGCGTTCCGAGTCAAACTGGCAGAAGCCCTCCGCCCGCTCACCGATGCTTCAGAGATACAAGTGATCGCCGCTCGCATTTTGGGTGAATCTTTAGGGGCAAGTCGTGTCATTTACATCGAAGTGGTGCCGGCTAGTGAGGAGGTCATTGTTCATTGCAACTACACCAGTGGTGTAGCCCAGTTGAGCGGACGATACCGCTTGGAGGACTACCGACGCAACCTAACTGCTGACCATCAGGTTGGGGACACCCAAGTTGTAACCGATATTCCCAATAATCCGAAATATACGGATGCTGAAAAGACGAGATACCGCGAGATTGATATTGCTGCACACATTGATGTGCCGCTGATCAAAAACAATCAATTTGTTGCCCTGCTTGCCGCTCAACAATCCACGCCGCGTCAGTGGACGGAAACCGAGGTCAAACTGGTTGAAGAAACCGCAGAACAGACGTGGGCAGCCGTTGAACGTGCTTATGCTGAAGCTGCCCTGCGCGAGTCGGAAGCAAAATATCGCACCTTGTTTGAGTCAATCGACGAAGGTTTTTGTATCGCCGAGATATTGTTTGATGAGAACAACACGCCAGTTGATTACCGCTTCTTAGAAATTAATCCAGTATTTGAGCAGCAAACCGGATTGCAACAAGCCGTCGGTAAAACAGTGCGTCAGTTAGTGCCAGATCTAGAAGACTTTTGGATCGCAACCTACGGCAGAGTTGCCTTAACGGGTGAACCCATTCGCTTCGAGAATCGTTCTGCGCCATTGAAACGATGGTTTGATGTTTATGCCTGCCGCACTGGAAAACCGGAAGACCGAAAGGTAGCGATCGTATTCAAAGATATTACCGAGCGCAAGCGCATCGAAGACGACCGTAAGCAGGCAGAAGCAGCCTTGCGATCTTCAGAAGAACAACTCCGCTTATTTGTCACTGCCAGTTCAGGCATCGTGTATAAAATGAGCGCAGATTGGAGCGAGTTGCGTCACCTAAATGGTAAGGATTTTCTTGCCAGCACTGAGAACCCAAGCGGGACATGGGTCGAACAGTATATTCCGACCGAGGATCGCCCGCAGTTGAGGGCTGCAATCCTTGCTGCTATTCATAACAAAAGTACGTTTGAGTTAGAACACCGAGTCATTCAGCTAGATGGGACGATTGGCTGGGCGTTTTCGCGGGCGATTCCACTGTTGAATGCACAGCAGGAAATCATTGAATGGCTGGGGGCAGCAAGCGATATCACCCAACGCAAACAGGCAGAGCTAAACGCCGACTTTCTTGCTACGGTGACTCAGAATCTGATCGAAGCAAATGGTGTAGATGAAATTCTTCAGACAGTTGGCGAACAGTTGAATCGTTATCTTCAAACGTCTAGATGTGCCTTCGTCGAAATCAATGAGCAAGCCGACGAAGCGACAATCCAACAAGATTGGCACCAGGAAAATGTGTCGAGTTTAGTGGGTGTTTATCGGCTGCCAGACTTTTTGACAGAGGAATTTTTCCAGCTCGCCAAAACTGGAAACCCCATTGTGATTCGGGATGTTTTCACCGATACGCGCATTGCCAACCCACAGCAATTTGCAGCCCTCAACATTGGTTCGTTTATTAACGTGCCTTTGATCAGAGACGGCGAATGGAAATTTACGTTGGGCGTTTATCATCAGGAACCCTACCACTGGCGCAGTGATGAGATTGAGTTGATGCGCGACCTGGCAAACCGGATCTGGACAATGATCGAACGTGCTCGTGCTGAAGCCGCCTTGCGTCAGAGTGAGCAACGGTTTCGGCTGATGGCGGATGCCGTGCCACAAATCGTTTGGATTACAGATACGGAGGGGCGAACTGAATTCTTCAACAAGCAATGGAGCAACTACACGGGCGTTCCTTATGAACAGGCGACAGCAACAGAGGTAGCTGCTAATTTTGTTCACCCGGAAGACGGTACTCAAACCATAGAGGCGTTTAACGAAGCGCGACGCACCGGCAGTATTTTCTCGGTCGAACACCGGATTCGCTCAGCGGCAGGAACCTATCGCTGGTTTCTAGTGCGTGCCGAGCCTTACCGAGATCCGCAAACGGGTGAGATTATTCGCTGGTTTGGTGCATCTGTCGATATCCACGAGCGCAAGCAAGCTGAAGCCACGATTCTGCAACAGGAAGCGCAATTTCGCCAACTGGCGGACGCAATGCCGCAACAGGTTTGGATTACCGATGCTCAAGGCAACACGCAATACGTGAACCAGCAATGGACAACTTACACCGGGCTGACACTGGAGCAAACTCAAGACATTCAGTATGCGACTCAAATCATGCACCCCGATGACTTTGAAGCAACAAGGCAACTGTGGAGTACCGCTCTTGCAATGGGAACGCCCTACCAAGCTGAATTTCGCCTGATGCAACAAGCCGACAATACCTACCGTTGGTTTCTCTCCCGCGCGATGGCCATTTATGACGAACAGGGACAAATTGTGCAGTGGTTTGGCACTAGCACGGACATTGAAGAGTTCAGACGCGCCCAAGTTGAACGAGAACAACTCTTACAGCGAGAAAAAACTGCGCGAGAAGTCGCCGAGAACGCCAACCGGATCAAGGACGAATTCTTAGCCGTGTTGTCTCATGAATTGCGATCACCCCTGAACCCGATCTTAGGTTGGACACAGCTACTGCAAACCGGCAAACTCGATGAAGCCCGCAAAGCCGAAGCCTTAAAAACGATCGAACGAAATGCGAAACTCCAAACACAGCTAATTGAAGACTTACTTGACATCTCCCGCATTATGCAAGGCAAGCTGTCGCTAACAGCGGCTCCCGTTAGTTTGACGTTTGTCATTTCTGCGGCGATTGAAACTGTGCGTTTGGCAGCAGAGGCGAAACACATTAGACTACAGCTCGATCTTGACTATACAGTTGCGCCGATTTCTGCTGATGCTGCCCGTTTACAGCAGGTCGTCTGGAACTTGCTGAGTAATGCGGTCAAGTTCACCCCTGCTGGTGGACAGGTAACAGTTGAACTGAGGCAACTGAATCAACTGGCTCAAATTCGAGTCATCGATACGGGTAAAGGGATTAATCCGCAGTTCTTGCCTTACTTATTTGAGTATTTTCGACAGGAGGATGGTTCAACCACCCGCCGGTTTGGAGGATTGGGATTAGGGTTGGCGATCGCGCGGCAAATTGTGGAAATGCATGGGGGAACCGTGCGAGCCGAGAGCCAGGGTGAAGCGCAAGGCGCAACCTTCATTGTGCAATTGCCGGCGATGAAACAGACAGCATCGATCGTATCTGAACTTGTCGAGACCAAAATAGATGCAGGACTACCGCTAGAGGGCATTCAAATTTTACTGGTAGACGATGAGCCAGATACCCGTGAGTTTCAAGCGTTTCTGTTAGAACAAAACGGGGCAAAGGTGATAGCCGTTGCTTCTGGCTTAGAAGCATTGCAAGCATTGGAACAATCGATTCCCGATGTGCTGGTAAGTGACATTGGAATGGCTCAGATGGACGGCTATATGCTGCTCCAGCAAATTCGGTCGCGACCACTCCAGCAGGGTGGAATGATTCCAGCTATTGCGTTAACTGCCTATGCCGCAGAAATTGATCGACAGCAGGCACTTCAGGTCGGATTTCAAGCTCACATTACAAAGCCTGTAGAGTCAGATGTATTGGTGAAGGCCATCTCAATCTCGCTAGGACGCATCTAACTCGCTACTTTTCACGTTTAGCAATTCGTTACGTCTGGCCTCACAACCTCCACTTACTGCTCTGCCGGCAGCTTGTAAATCTCACGTTTTACCTGAACCACCAGATCGCGGACTCGATTGGTTTGCTCTAAATTGCCACGTCGAGCAACTTAGGCGAGCGCATCATTCAACTGGGTTAAAGTACGCTTCAACTCGATGTGATCACTTCATGAGACAGGTGATCGATTCTCTTCTATTCGGCTTTTTTTTCTTAGGGCGTTGATTTTAGAGCTGTGTTATTGCCTCTCACCGGCTACAGGGATTCAAAGATTGCATCGAAACCTTCTAAAGTCATACATTCTTCTACAAATTCCTCAACATCGCTAACACTTTCGAGCTTGTATTCCATGATGCGTCGCTCATCACTGGGCATTTTTTTAGAACTTAATAAGGTTGCAGGATATTTAGCAGCAATTTCCTTAAAGGCAATGGCAGAGTTGCGCCAACCTTCAGCAGAACATCGAATCATTACTCGCCACATAATTGTTACTCTCGTTATGGTTTGCTGACAAACTGTTTGTTAATTATTGTGACACGCTTCAGGCCGGCTCAACTGATTCTCCCACTCAACATTTAAATATGAGCTGGTGTTGTTAGCTACAGTTCTTCAGCGCAGTCTGGTTGAGAATAAGGTTTCAGCAACAGGACAGCGTTGAGTTGTCTGTCAATAAACTGGCAAAATGAAACCTCGCATTATTGTCTGTGGTCTTGGTCGCACCGGCTATAAAATTTTCTGTTTGTTGAGGCAACAGGGCGCTGACGTTGTTGGCATCAGCGATCGCCCGCTTATCCATGAAGGTGCTGATATCATTTTTGGAGATTTGCGCGAACCTTCTACCTTGCTAGCCGCCGGCATTCGGGACGCGCAAACCCTAGTGCTTGCCGGCGCTGACGATGCTTTAAATTTAGCCATTCTGGTTCAGTCGCGGGTACTCAATCCCCGGATTCGGATTATCAACCGGCTATTCAATACCAGTTTGGGCGATCGTCTCGATCATACTGTCGGCGAACACGTCACCATGAGCGTTTCTACCCTAGCCGCCCCAGTTTTCGCGTTTGCAGCATTGGGAAAACAAGCGATTGGCCAACTGCGGCTGTTTAACCAAACATGGCCTATTCATGAAGAATATATCGATGAAAATCACCCTTGGCTAGGCCGGCATCTTAGTCATTTGTGGGAAAATCGCTCGCGGATGCTGATTTACTATCTGCCGGTGAATGGGCGCACAGATTTAATTTCTGCAATGAGTTATGGGCAAACATTGCAAGTAGGAGATCGTCTGATCGTCGCCTCTCAACCGCGTGTGCGGATTGCACGTAACTCGGTGATTCAAAAAGTCACTAAATTTTTTAACAGTTTGCAACAATTTCATCAGCACACGCGGTCAACTTTGGCGGTTCTCCTCAGCCTACTTGTCACAATTTTAATTGCCACAATTACCTATATTTGCGTTAATTCCAATACCTCGGCAATCGATGCCCTTTATTTTTCTGTAGGGATGATAACGGGTGCCGGTGGCAATGAAAAAGTTGCAGAACACGCACCAGAAAGCATCAAATTATTTACGGCTGTGATGATGTTAGTCGGTGCCGGCATCATTGGAATTTGTTACGCCCTTCTCAATGATTTCGTATTAGGAACTCGATTCACACAAGTTTGGGATGCCACCCGAATTCCCCAGCGAAGTCACTTCATTATTTGTGGTTTGGGGGGCGTTGGATTGCGAATTGCCGACCAACTTAGAATGAGTGGTCATGAAGTGGTTGTGATTGAGCGCGATCCCAACTGCCGGTTTATAAATACCGCCCGTTCCCTGAAAATTCCCGTTATTCTAGGGGATGCTAGTGTAACGACCACACTGAAAGCAGCCAATATTGATTACGCCGAAGCGCTGATCGCGGTGACAAGCGACGATACAGGGAATTTAGAGATTGCACTCACCGCCAAAAGTTTAGCCGGCAAATTGCCAGTGGTGGTGCGAAATCAAGACCCTCAATTCGCTCGAATGGTGGAACAAGTTTTTGAGTTTGAGGCAGTATTAAGCCCAACAGAATTGGCTGCACCTTCCTTCGCTGCTGCTGCTTTAGGCGGAAGAATTTTCGGCAATGGAATGACGGGCGACAGCCTTTGGGTGGCTTTAGCGACGCTGATTACACCCAGTCATCCTTTTTACGGGCATCGAGTTCGAGATGTGGCAATGACGGCAGACTTTGTACCCCTATATATTGAAAGCAATTGCCAATCAACTCACGGTTGGGATTTACTCAACTCATACCTCAGCGCCGGCGATGTTTTATATCTCACCATGCCGGCAACCAAGCTTGATCAGTTATGGCGCACTCAAGCTTCGGATGCAGCTTCAAGTTTTGAACCAGATATCTCTGTTGCAACCAAAACTGAGCGAATCAACCCGCCTGTACGTGAATCAGGATTAAGAAGCACTTTTTCTTCTTGAATACTCATCTCTAAAATTTTTAATTTTTTTTCCTTTAAAGAAACCTCAACAACAAATAACTTAAGAATTGGGAAAATTCCCCACTGCAAACTGAGCTACGGTGTACACACATCTGGTGATCAACCTCAAAAGGCTGGAATTCGCCCCCCTAACCCCCCAATTCTGGGGGGAACCGGAATATCAAAGTCCCCCAATTTTGGGGAGCCAGTGCGGTCTTGGGGTCTCCCCAAGTGGAGCAACTGGCGTGGATTTAGGGGGCTAATAAACCTCAAACGTCAGTAGAGAAGACTTGTGTGTACACCGTAGCTGCAAGCTGAGTGGGGAATTGTTCATTGAATGTTGATCAATTGAACCGGCAATCTAAACGTATTTAAAGTAACTACTGGTGAGACTCAAGTTTGTTGCGCCTCCCTGAATCACGCCAATGAGTTCATCCTTAATAGAACCGCTGCCGGCAAGAATTTGGGTGCCGGTGCTTGATTGGAGAAGTTGATAGTTACTGGCACTGCCGTAGAGTTGAATTTTATCCTCATTGCCATTAAAGTCCGCAATAATTGCGTAGTCCATTAATCCCTGAGACGTTAAACCGGCATTTTTGTAATAACCCTTTGTCCGATCTCCTAAAACAAAGGTATCAGCCCCACTTTCACCCCGAAGCAGATCCACTTCGCCAACTCCGGGAGTGATGCCGGTGGCATTAACGCCAATTAGCGTATCACTACCGATACCACCATAGAGACTATCATTGCCGGCGCTACCGATGAGGGTATCATTGCTATCTTGACCATATAATTTGTCATTTCCTAAGTTGCCATTGAGAAAGTCAGATCCAAGTCCCCCATAAAGACTATCGTTGCCGGCAACGCCATCAATAATGTCATTGCCATCGTAACCGTTCACCACATCATTATTTGCAGTGCCAAGAATGGGGGTATCTGTTGTTAGAGGCGAAGTATTGCTCAGCTCAAATGCGCCCATATCAAACTTGCCATCGGAACGCGCAATTCCGCGCTGATCGATGGTTAAACCAGTAACACTTACACCTGCATTAATTGCAGGACTTCCACTCAGCAACCCATGCGTTAGAATGCCACCGCCATTGTCTTGTAGAGAACCGAGTTTGGGATCAGCAATCTTAATACTATTCGTGACATTAACATCCGTCGAATCATTAGGATTTTTCGGAGGAAATTGAATATTTCCGCCGCCATCAATTAACGGAGCGCCCACGTGTTGTTTGATCTTCCAAATATTGCCGCCCGTATTTTCATCGAAAATTGAATTTTTGACGGTGACATATTGATTTTGGCCCCAAAATGCGCCGCCCATAAAACCGGCATGATTATTGGCAACGGTTGTGTTGATAATGTTGCCGGCGCTGGAGGTATTAATCATCATTGCGCCGCCTAAACCGCTGGTGCCATCTGTCCCCTGTGCTTTATTGCCAGAAAAGGTGGAGTTGATAATTTTCCCGGGTGATTTTTCTGCGACCCACAAACCGCCACCTTGAGTCAGCGCTGAGTTATTGGCAATGGTGCTGTTGCTGATGGTGTATTCTGCATTGCCAATTCGGATGCCGCCGCCGAGAGCATTGCCGGTACCGTTTTTAATGACTTGATTGTTAATGATCGTGCTGCCTTCAACAACGATTTTGTCTAGGGCATAACCAAACAGAAACATTGCCCCACCTTGACCGGCTCCTATATTGCCTTCAAATCGGCTATTGCGAATGTTAATAGTTCCGCCCATAGAATCGTTCGTAAAGGCGCTAGCACCATCGGTATAAATTGCTCCACCAAATCCGCTGGTAACGGTTCCCGAACTGCCGGCTGTGGTGTTGTTATTCAAAAATGTTGAATTTTCAACCGTTAGCCCTCCCAATAGGCTGTTAATCGCCCCGCCGTTAATGCCTTTGTTGTTCGTAAATACACTGTCTTTAACAACGAGGCTGCCTTCACTTTTGGTTGCGATCGCACCGCCGCCTCTTTCTTGGTTGCCGGCTGTGCCATCATTGCCATCAAATTCGCTATTAATCACCGTTGTTTTGCCCCGCCAACCCGTAAAGATTCCGCCGCCAAACTGGGCAACGTTGCTGTTAATTTGGCAATTTTCAACGGTTAATGTGGTGTACGATGCCGTTTTAATGCCGGCACCGGCACCAGCTTCATCAACGCCACTCGCTTTGCCATTGGCGATAATCAGATTCCGCATTGTGACATTAATAGCAGTATTATCCGGCGCAGTTTTTAACTCGAAGACGCGCGTTGCTTTATTGCCACTAATGCTTAAGCCGGCTGCCCCTGTGCCATCGATGATCAGGTTTTTGTTGATGTCTAATTGACTACTGAGAATAATGGCTTTTCCGGCAAGGGTGGATGAAAAATGAATGGTATCTCCTGTCTTTGCAGAAGCAATGGCTTGTCGCAGTGAACCGATTCCACTGTCTGCATTCGTGGTTACAGTGATGATACTCATGGTTAATCTTTTTGATTCAGTTAAGGTACGAATGTTTGCTCGTTAAATTCAGGGATTCTCTGAATCGAGAATCCCTGAAATATTGACCTAATCGGAGCGATAGCATTAGACAAAACTCCCGTTTCCTCTTAGGAGATGTCTGCAATAGCTATCCCGAACCAATTTAAAGAAAAACCAAAACCTAGCTCTACAAAACTTACACAGTGACTTTTTAAATGTCAAGGGAGGTCACGACACTTGCTACAGGGTAAATGAAGTGTTACCCTACATCAACAACAATTTAAACGTACTTAAAGTTGCTACTGCTGACTGTTAATCCGGTCGTATCTCCTTGAATAACTCCAATCAGTTCATCCTTAGTAGCAGCACTGCCGTAAAAGATTTGGGTGCCACTGCTTGACTGAACCAATTGATAGTTTGCTGAACTACCTTTGAGCTGGATAAAATCTTCAGTGCGGTTGAAATCAGCAAGAATGGCATAATCACTCAAGCCTTGAGTAGCGGTGCCGATGTTATCGTAAAAAACCTTTGTGGCATTCCCTAGCACGAATGTATCTCCACCGGCTTCACCCCAAAGCCGATCAATTTCCCCGCTTCCAGGAACCGTCGCACTGGCGCTAACCCCGGTGAGAATGTCATTACCGGCACCGCCGTAAAGGCTGTCATTACCACTGCTGCCGGTGAGGGTATCATTGGCATCTTGACCGTATAACTTATCGCTTCCGGAACCCCCATCAAGCGAGTCTATGCCGATTCCGCCATAAAGCAGATCGTTGCCGGTGCCGCCATTGAGCTTATCGTTTTCGGTGCCGCCATCCAGCGTATCGTTGCCGTCGCCACCTAGCAGGCTATCGTTGCCGGCACCACCAACCAGAGAGTCAGCGCCCAAACCGCCGCTAAGGGTATCGCTGTCAGCGCCGCCATTGAGAAGATCGTTACCGTCTCCACCATCAAGAACATCAGTGCCGGCTTGTCCGAATAGCTTATCTGCGCCGATACCACCGTAAAGAGTATCGTTGCCACCGGCACCGTCTAAACTGTCATCGCCATCGTTGCCATTGAGAACATCGTTGCCGGCAGTCCCCACGAGGGTATCGTTCTGCGTTACAGTCGTGGTGCTGCCTAGCTCAAACGCGCCACTATCAACGATTGCGCTGCCATTATTATCCCCATCTTTGGGACGCAGCTCACCGCGCTGATCGGTCGTAGGTGCGCCGGTATTTATCCCTTTATCAATTGCCGCACTTCCTGATAGCAAAGCATGAGTTAAAACGCCGCCGCCGTTATCTTGCAAAGCCCCAAGTTTGGGATCTGCCAGCGTCACAGATGCCGTTGCATTGTAATCATTAGAAAGATTCGTTGCTTTAGGCGGCCATTGAATATTACCCCCACCATCAGTTAACTGGCGAGTAGTGTTGTATTGAATCTTCCAAGGATTCGTTGCCGTGTTATTGCTAAAAATCGTGTTTTTCACCGTAATCGGGTTAGAGCCGGCTAATATGCCACCTCCAACCCAGCCGGCTGAGTTATTAGCAATGGTGGTATTGGTAATGTTCGCTGCTTTGTCGGTGCCTCCGATGCGAATTGCACCGCCATAACCTTTGGCTGCATCTTCTGCAATGTTGCCGGAGAAGGTACTGTTACTAACCGTAACTCCTGCGTTATTTGCCCACAATCCGCCACCTTGAAACACGGCTTTGTTATTGGCAACGGTCGTATTCTTAACGGTTAAATCTACGTCTTGATGGTAGATGCCACCGCCTAATGAACTACCGTTGGAGTTTTTGATGACTTGGTTGCCAAGGATTGTAGAATCTTCAACCGATACCGTTTGCGGTTGATAAGCGCTGAGATTCAATGCGCCACCAAAACCGGCTGCTTTGTTACCTTCAAACCGGCTTTTGCGAATAATAATGCTGCCCGGTTCATTTAAACCATTCGCACCATCGGTATAGATTGCACCACCGTTGCCACTTTGATAACGTCCGGCTGGGTAGGCAGCGCCGGCTGTGGTGTCGTTATTAACAAAGCTGGAGTTTTCGACGAGCAAACCCGTATTGAGGACGTTAATTGCACCGCCGACAATGCCTTTGTTGTTGGTAAATTGACTACCTTTGACGACGAGATCACCGCCAACTGTGGCAATGCCGCCAGATCCGCGTTCTCGCATGACATCTGTGGTGCCGAATGTGCCATTATTGGCATCAAATTTACTGTTGATGACGGTGGTTTTGCCACTGGTGCCGGCCATGATTGCGGCACCTTTGGTGGCACTATTGTTTTTAAATTCGGTGTTTTCTACGGTTAAGGTTCCCAGATATCCCATGCGGATGCCTGCGCCGCCATCTGCATCCGTGGTTTTGCCGTTAGCAATGGTGAGATTTTTGAGGGTGATATTGAAGCCTTCAGGAACGAGATAGCGCCAATCGCTATAAAAAACGCGGGTGGCATTATTTCCACTAATGGTTAAATTCGTTGCTCCAGCTCCATCTATTGTCAAATGTTTGTCGATTTCTATCTGACTTGTGAGGCTAATCGTTTGATTGGCAAGGCTGGATGAAAACTGAATGGTGTCGCCGGCTTGTGCGGAAGTGATTGCTGCCCGCAGTGAACCGACTCCACTGTTTGCATTCGTGGTTACAGTGATGATACTCATGATTTAATCCTTTTAATTCAGTTACGTTGCGAATGTTTGCTCGGTAAATGTAGGGAATTCCCGATTCAGAGAATCCCTGCGATATTGACCAGATAGGGGCGATAGCCTTGAGCAAAACTCCCGTTCCCTCTCATGGGATGTCTGCACTTGCTATCACAAACCTATTGGAAGAAAAACCAAAACCCAATTGTCAAAAACTTGCAAAGTGACCTTTTAAATGTTGAGTGCCGGCCACTGTGGAAAGGTGCGGCGGGGCAAATGAAGTGTCGCCCCGCAAAAATAACAATCTAAACGGAAGCCAAGTTGTTACTGGTGAGTGTTAGCCCAGATGTATCTCCTGGGACAGTTCCTATCAGTTCATCTTTGGCAGAATCGTTGCCGTACAAGATTTGAGCGTTACTTCCCGACTGTTGGATCTGCATCAAATCCTGGCTGCCGTTGAAGTTAGTCATGATCGCATAATCACTCAATCTCTGAGATGTGATGCCGGCATTCGCTAGCAGGAAAGTATCTGCAACGCTATCACTTGCAGTCGCGGCAGTAGCGTTACCGCCTGTCAGAATGTCATTGTCAGGAGTGCCGGTGACACTATTCGCGCCCTGTTGAGCCGGTGGCAGGGGTGCAGGGCCGGGTAAGAGGATATCATCAGTGGCATAGATGACATCATTGCCGTCTCCACCGTTGAGAAAGTTTATACCGGCACCGCCATAGATGGTATCGTTGCCGCCGCCTCCATCAATCGTGTCATCACCGGCTTCGGCATAAATAACATCGTTACCTGCACCTCCATAGATGACATCATTGCCGCTACCGCCATAGATGGTATCGTCGCCGTCGCCTCCATCAATCGTGTCATTGCCGGCTTCACCATAGATGACATCATTGCCGCTAGGTGCCGGTGTGGGGGTAATGGTATCGCTGCCACCACCACCAACTACGGTATCTGCCGGTGTGGGGGTAATGGTATCGCTGCCACCACCACCAACAAGCGTGTCAGTCGGTGTGGGGGTAATGGTATCGCTGCCACCACCACCAACAAGCGTGTCAGTTGGTGTGGGGGTAATGGTATCGCTGCCACCACCACCAACAAGTGTGTCAGTCGGTGTGGGGGTTATGGTATCGCTGCCACCACCACCAACAAGTGTGTCAGTCGGTGTGGGGGTTATGGTATCGCTGCCACCACCACCAACAAGTGTGTCAGTCGGTGTGGGTGTTATGGTATCGCTGCCACCTCCACCAACAAGTGTGTCACTCGGTGTGGGGGTTATGGTATCGCTGCCACCTCCACCAACAAGTGTGTCACTCGGTGTGGGGGTTATGGTATCGCTGCCACCACCACCAACAAGTGTGTCACTCGGTGTGGGGGTTATGGTATCGCTGCCACCACCACCAACAAGTGTGTCAGTCGGTGCCGGTGTTATGGGTGCGCCGGCATTCAGTCCCCCAGCTATACCAATTGCCGCACTGCCTTCAAGCAAGGCATGGGTTAAAAGACCATTGCCGTTGTCCTGCAAAGGGCCGAGTTTAGGATCTGCAAGGGTAATTGTTGCCGTTGCATTGTAGTCGTTAGAAAGATTCGTTGCTTTAGGCGGCCATTGAATATTACCCCCGCCATCAGTTAACTGGCGAGTAGTATTGTATTGAATATTCCAGGGATTCGTTGCCGTGTTATTGCTAAAAATCGTGTTTTTCACCGTAATTGGGGTAGAGCCGGCTAATATGCCACCTCCTACCCAGCCGGCTGAGTTATTAGCAATGGTTGTATTGGTAATGTTCGCTGCTTGGTCGGTGCCTCCAATCCGAATTGCACCGCCATAACCTTTGGCTGCATCTTCTGCGATGTTGCCGGAGAAGGTGCTGTTGCTAACCGTAACTCCTGCGTTATTTGCCCATAATCCGCCACCTTGAAACACGGCTTTGTTGTTGGCAACAGTTGTGTTGTTAATCGTTAGCTCTACGTCTTGATGGTAGATGCCACCGCCTAGGGAACTACCGTTGGCGTTTTTGATGACTTCATTTCCCAGCACGATGGAATCTTCAACCGATACTTTTTGCGGTTGATAAGCGCTGAGATTCAATGCGCCACCAAAACCGGCTGCTTTGTTACCTTCAAACCGGCTTTTGCGAATAATAATGTTACCCGGTTCATTTAAACCGTTGGCTCCATCGGTGTAGATTGCACCACCGTTGCCACTTTGATAACGTCCGGCTGGGTAGGCAGCGCCGGCTGTGGTGTCGTTATTAACAAACGTCGAGTTTTCTACCAGTAATTCTGTATTGAGAACGTTAATTGCTCCCCCGACAATTCCCTTGTTATTGGTAAATTGACTGCCTTGAACGGTAAGTTCACCGCCGACTGTGGCAATGCCACCGGCACCGCGTTCTCGCATGACATCTGTGGTGCCAGATGTGCCATCATTGCCATCGAATGTACTATTGAGGACGGTTGTTGTCCCACTGGTGCCGGCCATAATTGCGGCACCTTTCCCTGCACTATTGTTTTTAAATGTGGTGTTCTCTACCGTTAAGTCTCCCAGATATCCCATACGAATGCCGGCACCGCCATCTGCATCCGTGGTTTTCCCGTTGGCGATGGTGAGATTTTTGAGGCTGATGTTGAAGCCTTCCGGAACGAGGTAACGCCAATCGCTATAAAAAACGCGGGTGGCATTATTTCCACTGATGGTTAAATTCGTTGCGCCCGCCCCATCTATTGTCAAATGTTTGTCGATTTCTATCTGACTTGTGAGGCTAATCGTTTGATTGGCTAAGCTGGATGAAAATTGAATCGTATCGCCGGCTTGTGCGGAGGCAATTGCTTCGCGCAGTGAACCGACTCCACTGTCTGCATTGGTGGTTACAGTTAGAATGCTCATACTTTTTTGAGTCAATTAATTTGCTGAATTTGCTCAAGCGAAATGTTTACAGGATGCCCGATTTAGGCAATTCCTGAGCGATTAACTGAGGGTGATAAATCTTGCAAAGTGGCATTTTCTCTGAGTGCGGCTCTAGATGCCACTGTTGAAACATTCAACGAGTAAAATGGAGTGTTATCCCGTATCGCTAGGGTCTTAAAAGACAGTAAAAGAGCGGTTGCTGAGCGTTAACATGATCCAGTTGACGGTTTCGATTGATTGCAACTCGTAATTTGGTTGCGTTTGCATCAAAGGTTTTAAAGTCATAAACCATGCGTTTGATTTCTCTGCCTTATGCAAAATCCGGTTTTTTGGTTATAGCCGGTTGCAATGATAATGCTGGGATTGCACTCCCAAGAACACGACGGCAGGCGTTAGCGAGCGCTGCGGCAAAAAGCGAAGGCGCTTTAGTTTCGTCGATTGCGTAGTCTAAATTTCTCTCACCGGCAGCAAAAGCAGTGCCGGTTAAGTCACAAGAAAAGACTGATATCCAATGCTGCAACTGATTTGCATAGTGGGCTGGATTAGCTAAATTTAGCTGAAATGCACCTATCCGCCCACGCTTGGGATTACCGCGAAAAACATTTTGCAAGATAGAAATCGGAATGTAATTCTCCAATGCTTCACTGATTCGCCCAAACCCATCTTTTTTGGCGTCTGCTATCGGAGATTTTGATTTGAGTGATAATCCAGCGGTAAGACTTAGGAAGTATTTAATCGCTGAATCGATAAAAACGACGCTTTGTTCATTTGCAGCCATCTCATTTTCTCCATCAGTTGCTTAGCTCAATTCAACGAGCGCAAAGGCAGTTGAACGTTTTGCTTGTAATGTTTGTAGAAGCACCTCTGGAGACGAGTAACCCGGTATCTAGGTCAACTCTTGGGGGCTACGCCCTTTAAGAAATCAACAAAACTCTATAATGTCGAGTTTTTTATCTACACACCTGATTGACTGCTCAAGCTATGTACACAATTATTTTATGTTTTCTCCAAATCATCATCCGTAATCATACTGAAATTTTAAAGATTCGTCTTTTTTGCAAAAATTCTGTGTGTCCGTATAAGTAAGTAGTGGGCGTTAGAGCGGCTGTATTCACGTTATATCAAGGTTAAAAATAGCTTAGTTAAAGGGGTAGGGTTAACAATATCCACCCCAAGGTAGAGGTTATTTAAAGATTTTGTAAAGTCGCGCAATTTGAAAGGTGAGTGAATTCTAAAAATTCCAATTTTTTAAGCAGCCGAGATGCTCAACCTGACGAGGTTTCAAACTGAGATTAGAGGGTTATAGAGGCTAAAAATTAACAATATCCTCCTCAAGGTAGACGCTATTTGAATGCTCTAAACGTTTTTTTGCCCTAGATTTGTCAGTCAGCCGGCTTCCCGCAAGCGTGTTAACAGAAAAACCGGCGCAGACTTAACAAAAAAAGGGCGATTAAGACTCTACACCGGCACGCAAACATCTGGCGCACACACCCCCGGAAACTCAAGGGTTTTCACCCTCAGTGTGTCCAGTTCTACGCGCCGAATCGCATGATTGTTTGTATCGGCAATGTATAAATAGGAACCGAGAACACTCAAACCGGCAGGCTCACTGAAGCGAGTTTCCTCGCCTACACCATCTTGCAAGCCGGCCACTCCATCCCCTAAAACAGAGAGGCAAATTCCAGTCTTTGCATCAACCCGCTTGATTTTGTGGTTGTAACTATCTGCCACCCAAAGGAAACCGCCGGCATATTCCACCCCCAAGCAATGCTGCAACCGCACATCCAAGCCTTGAGCATCTTTGTCGCCGAAACCGAAGAGTTCGCCGCTGCCGCAAACGGTTCGCACTTTGGCATTTTCTCCCAAGCCAACGGCGCGAATTGAACTGATTTCGCTGTCTGCAACGAAAAGTTCTTCCCCGTCGGTGGTAATGCCGCTGGGTTGTGCAAAGGCAGATTCTGTTAAATCACCATCAATGCAAAATTCTCTGCCGGTGCCGGCATAGGTGCCGATCATGCCGGTGTCTAGTTGCATTTCCCAAATTTGATGAGGGCCGGCCATTGCAATAAATAGGTGATTTTCCACCCGTTGCAAATCCCACGGAGAATTTAAAGCAGTTTGCAAACCGGCACCACTGTGCGGATGAATGTTGTGGCTTTGTTCGCCAGTGCCGGCAATCGTTGCAACAGTTTGATTCTGCAAGTCAATTTGCCGCAGCGCATGATTTTCCGTATCCGCAACATAGAGAATTTGATTTTCCGCATCCAGCGCCATGCCTTGCGGTGCAAAAAACTGTGCTTCGGTGAAGGAACCATCGGTTAATCCGGGAGTGCCGGTGCCGATGATGTGCAAAACTTTGCCATCCAAGGTGCTAATAACGAGCCGGTGATGACCAGAATCTGCAATAAATAGGCAATCCTGACTCGCCAGAACCTTTCCGGGGAAAGCCAAAGGCGTCACCAACGGTTTGCGCTGCTTCTCCAAACTGAGGCTGAGTTCCTGAAAATTGATCGTGCCGGCATCCTTGTGTTGCTGGATTAATTTGCCAATCAGTTCATCTAACGCATCTCGGTTGCCTTCGCCGGCAACGTAACCGATGACGTAACCTTGTGGATCAATCACCATCAAAGTGGGCCAAGCGCGGACAGCATAGCTTTGCCAAACTCTAAATCCGCTATCAACGAGTACCGGATGCTCGATGTCATAACGCAGAATCGCTTGACGAATGTTCTCGACTTCCTTCTCGTTTTCAAATTTGGCAGAGTGAACACCGATGACTGTCAGGGAATCTTTGTATTTTTGCTCCAAATATTTCAACGTTGGCAGCACGTGCACGCAGTTAATGCAGCAATACGTCCAAAAGTCAAGAATCACAACTCGCCCTTTTAGCTGTTGCAGGGATAGAGGGCGATCTGTGTTCAGCCAGGGGTAATTCTGGGGAAGTTCAGGTGCTCTGACGCGGGGTGTGGTGGTCATGATCCATTCATGCAGAAACTTTACATTTCTTTACTTTAACGAATTTTCAATTTTGCCCAAAAAACACGCTTACTAGCGGTTACTGTCTCCTGAAATAAAAAAATCTCATATCTGATTTACATTAGAAAATGGTTACAATTAAGCTGATAATTATCAAAATAATCTATAAAATGTTTTTTGTTGGACGTGCGCTTGTCTTTCAACTCCTCAAGCGCCTGATCACAATGAAATTTCCCGATATCCAGTGGATTTCCACAAAAGAATTGGCGCAGTGGCTAGAAGATCCTGCACAGTTAAAGCCGATTTTACTCGATGCTCGAACTGAGGCGGAGTATACGGTGAGTCATCTAAAAGCAGCGCAGCGGATTGATCCAAAGGTTCCTGATTGTGCGGCATTTGAAGAAATTGCTTTTGATCAGCCGGTTGTTGTTTATTGTTCAGTTGGGTATCGCAGTGCCGGTGTTGTTCAAAAGCTTCAAGAAGCTGGATTTCATCACGTTTATAATTTGGAAGGGAGCATCTTTAAATGGGCAAATGAAAACCGGCCAATTTTTAAAGAAGGGTTGCCGGCACAATTAGTACATCCCTACGATGCCTTTTGGGGGAAATTAGTTGAATGCCGGTGTCGCGCTGCTATTGATTACTGAATATCTCCCTAAATCCCCCTTGAGAAGGGGGACTTCGATAGTCGTTATTTGTACGATGAATAAAGCGATAGCGAACCCTCCGTTTCACTTCGCCCATCTAATCTTTATTAAGACTTGTTATTTCCGCCAATCAGGAGAACTACTATCCATGAACTCAGCGGATCGCACTACAGAAGTTACGAGTAAGCCTGAAAGACGTTATGAGCTTGATTGGCTTAGGGTACTAGCAGTTTTACTTCTAATTTATTTTCATACCGCTGCAATTTTTTATCGTGGCAATCTTGGGGAATTTTATGTAAAAAATGACGTAGCAAGTCCGGCAATGCAGTTATTTATCACATTTGTTCACCAATGGCATATGCCGCTTTTTTTCTTAGTGTCGGGATCATCCACTTGGTTCGCACTTTCGTTTCGCACCGGCAGCGAATATATTAAAGAACGCTTGAAACGACTTTTCATCCCATTCTTATTTGGAACTTTAGTCATTGTTCCCCCTCAAGTCTATTACCGGCTTTTAAGCAACCCTGACTATCAAGCCTCTTACTTGCAGTTTTATCCTCAATTTTTTAATGGCATTCGTCCCCAAGGAAATTTTGAATGGGCGCATCTTTGGTTTTTAATTTATCTATTAGTTTTTTCTTTAATTGCACTGCCCCTATTCCTTCATTTGAAAAAGAAAGAAACTCAGGCTGTAATTCCAAAGATTGCCAATTTTTTAGAAAAGCCAGGAGCAATCTTTTTATTAGCAATTCCCCTGGCCATTATTGAAGGCGCTTTACGTCCCAGATGGCCCGGTTTACAAAATCTCTATGATGATTGGGCAAATTTTTGTTTATATCTTCTTTATTTTATTTATGGCTATCTCCTCTGTTCCGATTCGAGATTCAAGCAAGCGATTGATAAAAACTTAAACGTGTCTGTCATTCTTGCAGTTGCCGGCATGACAGTGCTTTTGTTTTTATGGGGAACTGATACCGTTCCCGAACAGGGTTACTCATGGGAATATGTCGGTTATCAACTATTTCGCGGATTTAATTCTTGGTGTTGGGTAATTGCTCTGCTCGGTTTAGCTCAACGCTATTTAAATTTCAACAATCGTTTGCTGCAATATGCAAGTGCTGCTTGTTACCCGTTTTATATTCTTCATCAAACGGTTGTTGTGGCAATTGGCTTTTATGTCGTGCAATGGAATACCGGCATAATGGAGAAATTTTGGATAATCAGCACAGCGTCGCTTTTAGGAACCATTATCCTGTACGATCTATTCGTCAAGCGAATTAATCTCGCGCGATTTATGTTTGGGTTAAAGCCAATTAATTCTGAGCCGGCGATATCTCAAGAAAAGGCATCCTCCACCCAGTAGAAATCTTGCATAACTGTGCAAACAATATAATTAATAAAACATTTTATAATGTCTCGCGTTTCTATCATCATTCCTACCCTAAATGAAGCAACCAGCCTGGGACGCACCTTGCGTTGCCTTCAGGCACTCGATCCTGCCGCTTGGGAAGTGATTGTGGTGGATGGTGGCAGTGAAGATAAAACAGTCGAAATTGCTAAAGCTGCTGGAGTGCCGGTTGAAATATGTGATCGGCGGGGACGATCCATTCAAATGAATCAAGGCGCAAAAGTTGCCACCGGCGATATCCTTTGTTTCTTACACGCAGATACTTGGATTCCAGATGATTTAATCGCAGTGATCCAGCAAACTTTAGCGGATGAAAAAGTTGTTGCTGGGGGATTTATTGCGCTGATGGCCGGCACTCAAACAACGAGATGGGGAATTTCTTTACATAATTATATCAAAACTTACTACGCGCCGCTACTTTTTAAACCGCATCTATTTGTTAAAGGATTGCGTCTCTTATTCGGTGATCAAGTAATCTTTTGCCGCCGACATGAGTTTTGGGAGTGTGCCGGTTTTGATGAAAATCTTCCGATTATGGAGGATGGGGATCTATGCCTCAAACTTGTTCAGAAAGGAAAAATTCGCTTAGTAAACCGCATCGTTCAAACTTCAGACCGGCGCGTGGCGAAATGGGGTTCTCTCAAAGCAACAAGAATCTACCTTTACATTGGCTTTCTCTGGGGATTTGGTGCTTCTGCAACTTATTTAAAACAATTCTATGAAGACATCCGTTGATTGAGATTCCAGTCATAATATAAATAAGAGATTGGCGTTTCAGAAGTTATCGGTAAATCTTCTATCAAGTAAGAGCGAATATATTCTTGAACAGAAGGAGCAAGTTTCAGAAAATCCTTGCGATACCACTTTAAAATTTGGCTACAGTAAAGCGTCTTATCCTGAGAATCATAACGAACTTTTTCTGGATTATTAATAAATCGGCGCACGTCATCTTCTAACTGCTCTTGCACGCGTTCTGGCCAATATGCTTCATTTCTTAATAAGGGACATCCAATAGAAGCGCAGACAATACTAAAATGAATTCGGGGTTCATTTAATTGATCCCGTAAAATTTTATTTTCAATTTGAGCAAGGCTATAACGATTGCCGGCAAACGAATAAGCCGGACGAGAAAAGAACCACAAAAAGGCAATCCAGTTAGGCATTCCTAGAATTTTAGGCCGAATCGAATCAATCGGGTATCGTTCTAGAATCGTGGAAATTGTAAAAGCATTGTAAAGATTAATCCATAAGGCTAATTGCTCATTAAAGTTAAGATCGAGTTGAGTAGCCGGCTGCGCTAAATTCGACAGCCAGCCGGCAAGCGTTTGAGGTTGCTCATTTTTCCAAGCTAGATAGTCTACCCGTCCCTGATCATCAACATACCGGCGCAGAAGTGCATCCCAAGGGGAAAAGTCAATCATAGAAGTTAGGCTGATAAGATTCCTTTATTTACTTTACCTGCTTTTTACAGTCTGTTTAAACTGTTTAAAATTCATAGAAAAGCGTACTCAACTAATAGATAATTCCCTTATAATGTAATTTAAAACTTATGGCAAAATAAACAACATGAAGAAAAAATATATTTTTTTGGGAGTGACGCTGAGTTTTGTCAGCATTGCCGGCTCCAATGCTACCGCGCAACAACTCGAATGTTTTGGGAGAATTTGTGTTAATCCAGAAAGCGTTAGTTTCAACCAGTCCCGCTTTCCAGGTGCCCCTTCCTATGAAGTTAGGGAATTTTATGGAACCACAGAATATAACAACGGCCCTGTTGTATCAGAGATGGAAGTAGACTGCGAAGAAAGACAATTTAGAACCGTCAGAGTCAAAAATGGCCGGCGCTGGCGAACCTCAGATCCCCGGTGGACTTTGGTAGGAGAAAATGATACAGAAAGCGACTTGGGAAACCTGGTTAACTATATTTGCGAAATGCCTCTTGACGAGTGACGTGAGAGGAAGGTGTAAAAAAATTATCTTAATCTAAGCAACAAAATAATCTTTTGATAAAGCCCGCCTGTGCGGGCTTTTTTCGGATAACTTCAGACTTCAACCGGCAAGCAATCGGGAATTACATCCCCATAATTGCGTAACCGGCATCCACATACAGAACTTGGCCGGTGATGCCACTCGCCAAATCACTGCATAGGAAAGCCGCCGTATTTCCCACTTCTAATTGCGTCACAGTGCGACGTAGGGGCGCAATTTCTTCAACATGGTGAATCATATCCAAAATGCCGCCAACCGCCGAAGAAGCCAGCGTACGAATCGGGCCGGCAGAAATCGCATTCACCCGAACCTGTTGCGGGCCAAGTTCAGCCGCCAGATAACGCACATTCATTTCCAGCGCCGCCTTCGCAATTCCCATCACATTGTAGTTAGGAATCACCCGCACACCGCCCAAATAAGTCAGCGTGACAATACTGCCGCCTTCTGTCATTAATGGTTTAGCCGCCGCAGCTAGCTGAACCAGCGAATAGGCACTGATTTCCAAAGCTTGGGTAAAACCGGCCCGCGAAGTCTTGCTAAAGTCGCCAGTGAGTTCATCCTTGCCGGCAAACGCCAGACAATGAATCAAAATATCTAACTTGCCCCACTTCTCGCGCACAGTCTCAAAAGTAGACTGGATTTGGGCATCATCTTGGACATTACAGGGGACAAACAGGTTAGGGTTGAGCGGTTCCACCAGTTCGGCCACCTTTTTCTCCATACGCCCCTTTTCATCGGGCAAATAGGTGATGCCGAGATTCGCACCCGCTTTGTGTAGCTGTTGAGCAATCCCCCAAGCAATTGAACGGTTGTTGGCAATGCCGGTGACAAGGGCATTTTTTCCGGTTAAATCTAGCATAGTTATCAATCTGAGAGCAATTTGCAGGCCACATAAAGCCCAAAGAGCCAATAATAACTGAGTTAGTGTTACCTAGCACCAGAAAAGACCCCCAGATGTCCCAGGTTCTCGCTAAGATAATGGTCAAGCTTTAAACACAAACCAGCGACCCCGGCAGCAGAGCATTTTTACTTAGTTCAGTTTGCCCCCAATTGCCTATTCATTCGTGGCTCCTTCAAAATTATGTATCGCTTTGTACAAAAAAACACCGGAGAGTAGGATTATGTGTTCTAAAGTCAGACAACGATCGCAATAAGTTACTTCGTCGAGTAGTTATCGGGCAAAGTCTCTAGGGCACGGGTGAAAGGTAATGGATATGGTCATGACGCAAGATAGACCGCTAGCCGCTGTATTCCGTCAAATAGGAGGTGGGGCGTTTCCGCCGGTGGTGGAAACCTACGAACGGGGTAAAACAATCTTTTTTCCCGGAGATCCCGCAGAACGGGTTTATTTTCTCCTCAAAGGCGCGGTGAAGCTTTCCAGAGTTTATGAGGCTGGAGAGGAAATTACCGTTGCCTTGTTGCGAGAAAATAGCGTGTTTGGGGTGCTGTCCCTGATTACGGGACATCGTTCAGATAGGTTTTACCATGCAGTCGCCTTTACGCCGGTGGAACTGCTCTCAGTACCCATTGAACAAGTCGAGAAGGCACTCAAAGACGATCCCGAGTTGTCAATGGTGATGTTGCGAGGACTTTCCTCTCGGATCTTGCAAACCGAGATGATGATTGAAACCCTAGCGCACCGAGATATGGGTTCGCGCCTTGTCAGCTTTCTGCTGATTTTGTGCCGGGATTTTGGTGTTCCCAGCACCGAGGGGATTACGATTGACCTGAAGCTTTCTCATCAAGCCATCGCAGAAGCCATTGGCTCAACACGAGTCACCGTCACCCGGTTACTGGGAGATTTGCGGCAGGAAAAAATGATCTCCATCCACAAGAAAAAGATTACAGTCCACAACCCAGTCGCTTTAAGCCAGCAGTTTACCTAATTCATGACTTCGGCATTCGCGTTCCACTAAATGAGGGGCGTGAGGGTAAGCCGTTAGCTGGCAAGTGTAGCCTATACAAAGTGAATTTTCAGTTGGCACAATTCGCTCCTCGCTACTATAAAAGGGTGTTTGGTTTCACCCTTTGCTTCGGACTTTTCACCCTATAGCGCTACTCTACTTTCGTCCTTAGCCTCTATCTCAGTGGTTGGGAAAAAATTGCTAGCAAACATCCTTTGGCAACTCCTTCGGGAATTACTGATCTAGTGTGTCGCGGAAACGTTAGGCTGTATCTTGGTTTGCTGTAGCTTTGTACTGAAGGGCTTCCCGACAGGTAGATGACCATTGGATACATCCTGATTGTGGCAATTTTATTGTTGGGGGGGGTACTCGCAACAGCCGGTGATCGCATTGGCACGAAAGTTGGAAAGGCGCGATTGAGCCTATTCAATCTCCGTCCCAAGAAAACAGCGACTTTAGTTACGATTGTTACCGGCGTTACCATTTCCGCCTCAACTCTGGGAATTTTATTTGCCACAAGCAAGCCATTACGCAAAGGTATTTTTGAATACGATCAGATTCAAGAAAACATTAGAAAAACCCGTAAAGACCTAGAAAAAGCCAATATTGAAAAAACGAAAGTAGAGGCTGAGTTAAGCAAATCCCAAGCCGAGCAATCAGCGGCTCAGCAACGCTTAAATGCAACAAATTGGTCATTGCAAGCTGCCCTCGGAAAACTGGATGACGCGGCTGACGAACTAGCCGCGAAAGAGCAGCAATTGAAAAACTCTCAAAACCAACTGAGTCAAACAATCGCTCAGAAGGAAGCGCTGAAAGAAGAAATTAAACAACGTCAAGCTGAACGCCAAGCGCTGCTCGATCAGTTGGAGCAAGGAAAAGTTCAAATTGCTCAACAGAATCAAAGGATTAATGAAAAAAATCAAGAGATTCAGCAACAAAATCAAAATATTGAGCGGAAAAACCAAGTAATCGATCAGCAAAATCTAGATATTGCGCGACAAAATCAAGAAATAGAACAGACGAACCAATTGCTTGCTCAGCAGAATCAGCAAATTGAGCAAACGACCCAAGAACTCGCTCGAAAAAACCAGGAGATTGAGCAAACCAACCTAGAACTTGCCAGAAGAAACCAAGAGATTGAGCAAACCAACCTAGAACTTGCCAGAAGAAACCAAGAGATTGAGCAAACCAACCTAGAGCTTGCTCGAAAAAATAAAGAAATTGAGCAAAAAAATCAATTGCTAGCTCAGCAAGAAAATCAGCTTAAGCAATTGGAAAGTCAACAGGCTTTCTTACAACAAGAAGTGCAACTTTTGGAACGAGAGTTTCAACAGTTGCAAGTCGGGACAATTGTTCTGCGACGCGGGCAAGTGCTAACTTCTGCTGTTGTCCAAATCGTCGATCCCTCAGCCGGCCCTCAAGCGGTGGAGAAACTTTTGCAGCAAGCGAACGCATCTGCTATCAAGATTGCTCAACCTGGGACAGATGATGTTAATGAACAGGTGGTTCAAATTGCGCCGGCTCAAATTGAGGAATTAATCGCTCAAATTAGTGATGGTGAGGAGTATGTCATCAGAATTCTCTCAGCAGCTAATTACTTATTGGGAGAAACGCGGGTGCAAGTCTTTGTGGATGCAGCCCGCAATCGAGTTGTGTTTATGCCAGGAGATGTGGTGGCGGCAACTTCTGTTGATCCCAAAACAATGAGATTGGAACAGATGCGGGAGCGGATTGAGCTGCTGCTAGCTGCTTCTAGTTTTCGAGCGCGTCGGGTGGGTATTCTGGCTGATACGGTTCAAATTGGAGACGGTAGCATTCAAACTCTAATTCGCTTTTTTGAGGAACTTCAGCAGCAAAATCAACCCGTGGATGTGAAAGCGATCGCGTCACAGATGACATACACAGCCGGCCCTCTGAAGGTGGAATTGGTGGCGATTAAGGATGGAAAGGTGCTGTTTCAGACGTGCCGGCCTGGTTCTGCAAGTAGGCAAGATTGTACTTAATCACTATTTTTTTGAAACACGACCGAAGTCCAAGCGCTTCGCGTATCGTTGATCTTGGCACAGCAAAAAATATCCTCACAATTATGAAGAAAATTAAGGTAAAAGTAAGAAGGTAAAAGAGAAGATTCATGTCTTCTTTTTTCTGTTCTCGCCGGCTCTCTCCCTGGAAAGTTATGATTAATCCTCCTGAAAGAATATTAGGTTTTGATCCCGGACGCCTCAAGTGTGGCGTTGCTGTAATGGGGGTAAATGGCAAGGTATTTCTACATCAAGTTGTGCCGTCAGAGAAGGCGATCTCAACAATCCAATCTCTGTGTCAAGAATATCCCACCGGCTTATTGGTCATGGGAGATCAAACCACCGCGAAATCTTGGAAAAAACAACTCATTGAGGCACTACCGGCCTCAGTGGAAATTGTGATGGTAGATGAGCGCTACAGCAGCTTAGAGGCGCGGGATCGTTACTGGGAAATGTATCCCCCTGCCGGCTTGTCACGCCTGATCCCCAAAGGAATGCGAGAGCCTCCCCGTCCGGTGGATGACATTGTCGCCATCGTTTTAATCGAACGATATTTAAAACTCCAGAGCCGGTAAAACCAGCCGCCGCAGCCCCTAAGCCTATGCCCCATGCCCTATGCCCCATGCCCCATGCCCCATGCCCTATGCCCCATGCCCCATGCCCCATGCCCCATGCCCCATGCCCCCTCTTAAAGCTCCGCCCGAATCGTAAACGAGTAATCACCCCCAGGTTCTAACTGGTAGTCCCATTTTTCCAAGAAGCGTCCTAGCGGTTCCTGAATTAAAGCTCGTCCGCTGGAAGGCTCAATGGCAAGTTGGCCACGTTTGAAACACCATTGAAATTGCCACGCATAGGAGCCGGCAATCACTTCTCCTTCGATCGTGCCTTGTTGCCAAGACTGTTGAGTGACCCGAACATGGGCCGTTGTTTTTGGGAGACGGTTATAACTCATACAAAATCCGTCTGTATAGATGCTATTTACAAGCAGCCGAAATTTAGGTGAAGAAAAAAAAAGCCCGCATCTACAGACTTTTATTGATTAGCAATTACCCGGATATTTATGCACCATCACTGGTGACCGTACGATTATTGTAAAAATTCATTGCTTTTTCCACACCCTGCTTGAGACTGAGTTCCACGGCGTCCACAACGAGTTGCAGAACTTCTGACATTAACTTCGTTTCAGCCGGCGAAAATTTGCCAAGAACGTGAGAAATAGCAGGATCACCCTCATTTTCAGCCGGCTTGCCAATTCCAATTCGCAGACGGGGGAAATTTTGGGTGCCCAGATGAGAGATCGTAGACTTCATCCCATTATGACCGCCGGCAGACCCAGACAGCCGCAACCGCAGCCGGCCCACCGGCAAATCCATATCGTCATAAATCACCAGCACCGACTCTGCCGGCAGCTTATACCAATCCGTCACCGCTCGAATCGCTTGGCCAGAGCGATTCATGTAGGTAAGCGGCTTGAGCAGGCGAATTTTATTGCCTTTTAAACTTTGTCCTTCCCCAAAAGCTGCCTGAAACTTGCGATTTTCAGCCAAGGGAATCTGCCAAGAACTGGCTAAGGCGTCAACAGCGGCAAAGCCGATATTGTGCCGCGTTCGATCATATTTTGGCTCTGGATTCCCCAAACCCACGATCAGTTGGGGAATTACCAAAGCCGGTGATGCCGTTGCTTCTGTCATTACACTTCAGTCTTTAAATCTTGAGAAGAAGGCAAAGGGCCAAAGGCCGAATTCATCCTTCATCCTTCATTTTTTCCCAATATCCCTAGCCTTGCTCAGATGTGCCGGTTATTTTCTCAGATTTAGCCGGCGCAGTCGTTGCTTGCTCGATTTCCTCAACTTCCCGCTTAAACTCTGACTCAAACTCACTAGAAGCTTGCTGAAAGCCTCGAATCGCCTTACCCATACTGCGACCGATTTCTGGCAATTTTTTGGGGCCAAATACCAACAAGGCGAGTACCATAATCACCGCCATCTCCGGCAAGCCAATCCCAAAAATATTCACGCGCCTTCCTCCTGCGACTTCTCGCTCTAGTATAAAACCGACAAAAAAATCCCGGTCTAGCCGGGAAACAATATCACAAGCCTAACGAATAAATTCCTGGCTTTCCAAACGTGGAGTTAATAATGTTTCGTGGCGAGTGGCTGGGGAGGCGCACTTGCTCTCTCGCTACACTGCCACAGCATCAACTAGCCGCCTAGACTTCTCCAATCCACATCGACGTTCTGAATCAGCAGTGAGGAGTTGTAGAGTTGCAGAATGATCAGCAAGAATACGAAAAATAGACCCATAAACACAGCCATCAATGGCGTTGTGCCCCAACCGGGTGCTACTTTACCATACTCGGAGTTAAGGGGTCTGAGGATTTCTCCCAACCTAGTCCGTTGTGCCATAAGTCACCTATGAAGAGTCTCGACAGAAGTTTTTAACGTTTTGTAAAATTGTATAAGATTAACACTCATAATTTATTTATCAGATGGAACCCGCAACAGTTCTTAGCATTTCGATTTGCGCCATCTTGGTCGCCATGACCGGCTTTTCAATCTACACGGCTTTTGGCCCACCTTCTAAGGACTTAGCCGATCCATTTGAGGATCACGAAGACTAAAATACCGCCCTGGCACCCGCTGTGCCTAGGTTTCAGCAAATGTGTTCCCTGACTTGCTGCTCAAAACAAAACGTTTTTGAGAGCGTCTAAAATCACCCAACAAGCCTAGCCGATTACGAGGACATCGGCTGGACTTATTTTTTATGAAAAATTTTTTTATCAGTCTAATAAGCTGGTATCGCTTGTCAGTGGTGAGTTTGTCAGGTTCTTCCAATGGACGAAACTGATTAAAATAAACAATTGATTTAAGGAATTTTATATAGAAACCGGCATTTGACTTTTTCACCCTCTCGTGAAGCCGGCAGGCATGGGCGAGCGGGAAACCCACTTCGAGCGCACTAATATCTTCAAGCGATAAATCCGGCTGAGCCGGCACCTAAGCCACTTTTCGCTCTGCTCCCTCATCCGGTTTCACAACAATCCATAGGCCAGTTTGGGGGTCACGATAAGTGGTATAGGGATTTTGACGCAGTTTCTTCTCGCTGTTGGCCATGTTAAAGCGCTCCTCTATCTCTTAATAATCATCCTAGGTTTTTTAAAGATATTGTAAAGTGACCGCTGCTATCGCAAAATGTGATTTGTGTCAACTAATGATGTGACCGCAGTCTGACCCTTCAAGCGTCTAACCACTCACTGGCTAATCACACCCACTCCTCTGTCAAGTCTGTCGTTGAGAGGCAGAAGACAAACGTTGGTAGGGATCGTGTGTTAAGTTTTCTATTGGACTCACCGGCAGCAGCAAAGCAATCTGCTCAATGAAATGCTGCCGGCGAAACCGCGCACAACAGGAGATAGGGAATGCTGAAAAATCGTGAAGGGGAAAGAGTTCCCAGCATCACTTTCAAGACCCGCCAGAATGATAAATGGGTTGATATCACGACTGACGAGCTGTTTGCGGGTAAAACCGTAATTGTTTTTGCCCTTCCCGGCGCTTTTACGCCGACTTGCTCTTCTACGCACGTTCCGGGTTATAACGAACTCGCAAAAGTTTTTAGGGAAAATGGCGTAGATGAAATCGTCTGCGTCTCAGTCAATGACACTTTTGTGATGAATGAGTGGAAGAAAACTCAAGCAGCAGAAAACATCACGTTTCTTCCCGATGGCAATGGCGAATTTAGCGCCCAAATGGGGATGCTAGTTGATAAAGATGACCTAGGTTTCGGTAAACGTTCTTGGCGCTATTCCATGTTAGTCAAGGATGGTGTCATCGAAAAGATGTTTATTGAACCGGAAGTCGCGGGAGATCCGTTTGAAGTGTCTGATGCAGAGACAATGCTGCGCTACATTAATCCCAATGCAGCAAAACCTCAAATGGTTTCTTTATTCACCAAAGTCGGTTGTCCTTTCTGTGCTCGCGCGAAAGCGGCGCTGAAGGAACACAACATCGATTTTGAGGAAATTGTTTTGGGTCCAGAAATCACCAATCGCTCCCTGCGGGCAGTTGCCGGTGCGACTACAGTTCCGCAAGTCTTTGTTGATGGTAAGCTAATCGGCGGATCTGACGCTCTTGACGCGTATTTTCGCAGTCTTGCTGGGTGATTGAATGAGGGCTTTTTAACCATCAATTGCAATTTTTAGAAGCCCCGAACATCTCCCCACAACCATGCTGGGGAGTTTTTTTTAACCCTGTTGGGGGAGAACTTATATCAAATCCGGTTAAGTCAGACTCTTTTTTTGCGGAGCGAAACGCAGTTGGCAATTCGGGCGGGTGTCTCTGTCGCAACCGATTTTTTTAGTCGCCAACCCTAACCGGATTTAGTATTACTAGAGTTCTGTTTAATGATCCTTCCTTGAAATATAAACCGGCCACACCGTGAAGGAAACAATTCAAACCGTTTGTAAAGAAGTCTGCTTTGGGAATCGGGCAATTAAGCGGCTCAATGACCCGGTTAACACGGGATAGCGATCCCATTTGTTGAGTTAGAATTTGGCTTTCAATTCTAAGAATTCCTAAAAAGCTGCTGTGAGATGAACGATTGTTCACTCATGTTAAAGCAATTGATGACCGGCAAGCTGTCAAGATTGCTCCTAGTAGCCAAAAAGATCGCCCATCAGATGGAAAAAATCTGCGTGATCGCAATCTCAACATCGGCAAAAGCTAACGGGGAGATTGTTTCAATCGACGAAAACTCTATCTTTTGCTGATAATCTTCTAACGCTGGCGAACGATAAACAATCAGCTTCCTGCCGGCAACATCAACGACCCAATATTCTGGTATATTCTCTCGCGCATAAATTCTTTTCTTAACTGAAGTATCGCGTTCTAGCGTGGACTTGGAAACTTCAATCAACAATAAAATATCGGTGGGAAATGGGTGATGCTCTAGATACTGTGAACGCGGTAATTTAGGGATGACGATATCCGGTTCCGGTTCGGAATTTGACAAAGTGATTGGCTTGTTTTCTCTGACATACGCCCGCCCCTCTGTTAAGCGTTCCAGACTTTTGGCTAAATTTTCCTCAAAATAGGTGTGTTCCGTTCCTTCTGCCGGCAGTTCCCAAATCAACCCATCGAGTAGTTCCACGCGGCGCTCGCTCAAAATTCCTGCCGCAATCATCTGATGGTAATCTTCTATTGAAAAATGTGCAATTTCCTGAGTAGTGGTGATCATCTCGCCTCATTCTCCTCAATTCAAACAATTCGGTGATAGCGCAACCCGATTTGATTTACCCTCCCTCATTATTGACGATAGCACTGAGAAATCATTGTGCAAACTATCTCACGCACTTCACCCTCACCGCCTGAACCTCTAGATATTACTAATGTCATGCGTACCTGGGACACAAAATCACTGCTTTAGAACAAAAGGCAGTACCTATAGGGCAATAAGGGCAGTAAGCGAATTACGCCTAAGTAGGTGGCGCTGCCGGTACAAGCAAGGGGACTGAATTAGGGGAGGAGGATTATCCTAGTTAACGTACGGTTTACCGAGTTTTACAGCCAATTATTGAGATGCAAAAGCAAACCCAAAGTGTCAGCAGTAGGGGATGGAGTGGAGCGCGGCTATCGGTTAAGACTCGTGATGGCAAACATTTATCGCTGGAGTATAGCAATCGCGTTTGGCAATGCGATCATACCCGTGCAGATGTGCTATTGGTAGATAGTCAACTTCTCGGTGTTGCTGAAGGGGTGCGGATGAAACATGAGCCGATTCGGCTGTGTGGGGCGTGTTATGCTGAAGTGCCTTGTCGCAAAATTCAGTTGAAGAAGACGCAGAGCCGTGAGAAGCACGAATTGACTTTACTGCCAGAGTGTCCGAAGTGTAAGGCAAGGTTTAAGATTCCGGGATTGTGGGTTGATGGGTGGTGTCTGCGGTGTTTTATGGGGTTTGGAGAAATAGCGAATTGGCATATAATTGTATAGTTTTAAGCAGTTCTTTATCAAGGTTTTGATTTATTAAAAATGGATTTTTTAAAAATAGATTAATCTTGAATTTGAAATATATTTTCATATTTATAATTGACTAACTACAGGTTAATGTAAAATTATTAAAAGTAGTACAGTTTTTTTGATAATGCTTGAATTTAAGTCGAAAAGTAAAAATAAAAAATCACCTACGGTACTCGATATCTTTTGCGGTGCAGGTGGGATGAGCTTAGGCTTTCAGAATGCTGGCTGTAAAATATTAGGGGGAATTGATAAAAATCCTCATGCAATAAGAACTCATTATAAAAATTTCCCTAGCTGTAAACTAATGTGTGATGCTCAGTCTATCGAATCTATTACTGATTTTAGTAAGCTGGGGTTCAAGCCGGGAGAAATTGATATTTTAATAGGGGGGCCACCCTGCCAAGTATTTTCAGTAGTAGGCATTGGTAAAATGAAATCATTAGGCAAACATATTGAAAGTGATGCCCGCAATTTTTTATATGAAGAGTTTGTTAGATTTGTTAAATACTACAAACCTTTGTTTTTTGTAATTGAAAATGTGAATTATCTCCTCAATCACTGGATATTTTCTAATTTGACAAGAGATCTAGAGAATGGCTCAAGTAGAAAAAACCGTGATTATCCAGGCTATAATCTTAGCTATCAAATTCTCACTGTTTCTGATTACAGGGTTCCTCAAATTCGTAAACGCTTATTCATTGTTGGTAGACGTAAAGATGCGAATCTAGCTTTCGAGTTTCCAGATGCGAATATAGGTTTTCCCGTCTCTGTAGGGGAAGCAATTGGAGATTTACCAGAATTAGAACCTAGATGTTTACCTTTGAAGAGTAAAAACACTGCCCCCAACCAAATTGAATCTCCTAAAGCTTATAATTTTTTCCTCAATCCGAGTCTCAAAAGCTAATGAGAATTCAAGCTAACAATACGGTAAGGAATCATATTTGTCGTTCGCATAAAAATAAGAATTTGTATATATTCAGCATCATGTATCAAGAGGGTAAATATAAAAATATACCTGATAAATTAAAACGCTTGGACTGCAAAGTTACCCAGATCATTTTGTACTTGATGCACCTATAACGAGAATGTTTGAGCTACTTGGGAATTCTGTCCTGCCTCTTTTAGCGGAGATAATAGTTTTAAATAGTTAAGGTACTAAAAAATGGCTGTAGGTAAGCGTTGGTTACGAGATGAACTAATTATCGCAATGAATTTATACTGCAAGCTTCCGTTTGGAAAGCTAGATGAAAAAACACCAATTATTATTGAAGTTGCTAACAAGTTAGGAAGAACACCAAGCAGCCTAAGTATGAAGCTATGTAATTTGGCTTCACTTGATCCTCTATTAAAAGCCAGAGGTGTTCAAGGTCTTCGCAATGCGAGTAAAGCAGACAGAGAAATTTGGCAAGAGTTTTATAACAATTGGGAAGAACTTGGAGTTGAAAGTGAAGAACGGTTTCAAGAACTATTTAAAAATTTAATACCTGAAGAGTATGAACTACCTAACAAACGAAAATTTAATAACCCTATACCGATTACAACACCTAGAAGTCAGCCCACTGGTTCAACAGAAGCAACAGTGAGCGTAAAAGCTCGAATAGGACAGGATTTTTTCCGTAAAACTGTTTTAGCTAACTACAACAGCCGTTGCTGCATTACTGGTAATCCAATTCCCGAACTTTTGGTTGCAAGCCATATACTACCCTGGGGTAGTTACATAGAGCATCGGCTTAATCCTCATAATGGTTTGTGTCTTGCTCGTACTCAAGATACAGCGTTTGACAAGGGGCTGATTACATTTGATGAGGATTATAGACTTATTATTAGTGCATATCTGGAAAGTTTCTTACCGGATGAAACCTTATATCGCAACTTTATCGGTTATTGCGGGCAACAAATACATTTTCCTAACAAATTTCACCCGCACCCTGATTTTATTCGTCGTCATAGAGAAGAAATTTTTATAGGTAAGGAAATTACTAACTAGCAACGAACTACTGAAACAAGTTGACACATATCCAGACTTTGAAACTTGGCGACAGCAGGGTAGGTAGCTTGCGGGTCTAGTCAAACAACTGTTTAGCAAATATCAAAACAGCACCCCTAGTTCTCGGTAAACCCAGTCGATTTTATATGTCTGCTATCGTTCTTGTATACCGCATTTATAAGGCATGGTGATATCTGACCACATGGCAATATTACCAACAAACCTCCTGAATAGGGACAGGGTGAAAAATCCTAAAAGAAAAAAAGTAGTTGGATTCTCTAGCGTTTCAACAAACCTCCCGAATAGGGGCGGGTTGAAGGAAAAATTTTAGGTAATTTAGCATCGCGGACAACAATGTGTCAACACGGATAAATAATGTGACATTCGACAAAAACTAATGGAGAATAGGGAACTCGAATCCCTGACCTCTGCGGTGCGATCGCAGCGCTCTACCAGCTGAGCTAATTCCCCTTACAAGCGAAACCGGCACGCCTGATTTCGTGCCTAAACCATCTTAGCACTAACCAAGAGGACTGTGTGTGAATTTATTGCAAATCTCAGATCTCAACTTGAAAATCACGAGCCGGCTTATCCCGCTTTTTGTTCAATCATCGCTTGCTCATAGTCATGCTGCACCCGATCAAGTTCCAAGTCTGCCAGATAATCTACCGTCCAGCTTGCTTGACGCTGTAGCATATGAAACGGATAAGTATTTGCGACTCCCACTACTTGCATAGTGGCATGGTAAGCCGCCTGAATTCCTGCCGGCGTATCTTCAATAGCCAAACATTCCCAAGGTTTCAGGTCGAGTTCTGGATACTGCTGCTTCAAGCGTTCCACTGCCAGCAAATATCCATCGGGTTCGGGTTTGCTGGTGGTGATATCGTCTCCCGCCACAATTACAGGAAAGTGCTGTGCGAGTTGAGCGCGGTTTAATACCGTTTCAATCTCTACCCGCAGCGCCCCGCTCACCACCCCCAGTTTCAAGCCGGCAGCTTGTAATTTGAAGATAAAGTCTTCCAACCCCGGATAGATAGGCAAAGTTTCCAGTGTTTCCAAGTGTTGCTGATAAGCTTGCGCCTTACGGACAATCAGTTGATTTAAGTAGCCCTCACTCAGAACTCGCCCGCGTGAGGCGAATAACTCGTTAATACAAGCGCGATCACTGCGCCCCAAACAAAACTGCCGGAACTCCCCTCGCTTAGGCCGCAGGTTTTCCTCAATAAATAGCTGCTCAATCAGCTGCTTGTGGATTGGCTCATCGTTGATAATGACACCGTTGAAATCAAATAAAACTGCTTTGAGAGTCATCTGGACTGGGGGCTTGGGAAGGCAAAAGTAAATAGGTTAAGCATAAAAGAAACAAACAGTCAAGAAGCCTTAATACATCCCACTTAACTGAAGGCTGGAGCCGGCAAACCATCTGAATCGGGACTGTCCGAGATGCCGGTTGTATCCGGGCGTACTCGCGCTCTCACGGCTGCTGCATCTTGAGCTGAAAGCGGTTTAACACCCCCACTCACTTGATGCACCCACCACAGATCCTCGGTGCGGGTAGCCTCAAATCCAGCGGCTCCGATCCAAGCATCCAGGCTACCGGCAGCATAGTCTTTGATGTAAGGCTCTTCAAAAATATCAGTTAACCACTCGCTTTGACGCAAAGTTTTTTGACGGCCATCTAATACCATCATCTCGCCGCCTGGAGTAAGCAGCCGAAAGCTTTCGCGGAGGATCGCTTGGGAGACTGCCGGCGGTGTTTCGTGGAACAGCAACGATGCGGTAACTAAATCAAAGGAGGCGTCAGGGAAGCCGGTGGTTTCAGCTTTGCCATGACGCCACTGAATGTTCAATCCAGCTTCTCTGGCTTTATACTCAGCCCTTACCAGCATATAGGGTGACAGATCCAGACCAATGACTTCGGCTTCGGGAAACGCTTGTTTTAACATCAGCGTCGTTGAGCCGGTGCCGCAGCCCAAATCTAAAATCCGTCGAGGCCGGCATCGAATTGCATCAATTAAACCTTGGCGCACCCAAGTTTCATGAGGCGGCATCACATACTGGGTGATGGGATCGTAGGAAACTGCCGCGCCGGCATTCAGATATCCGTTTTGGATACCGTGGAAATTTTGGGTGCTGTAATAGTCGGGATAAGCGAAATCTGGGGCGACAAAGCGAGCGGCTTCAGCTTCCCAATCGATACTTTTATAAAACCGATCAAGTTCGTCGCGATCAATCAGGAGTTGAAACACCGGCGCTAAGAAGCGCTCAAAAATTGTGTCCTTGCGAACCGTCATAAACTTCTTGTTTTTGTAGGAACTGCCGGCGAGCTGCTCAATAAGCATCCCTGTCTTTGATAAAGTTTAATGAATTTTTAAAATGCCGGCTTCCAAGTGAAGGCCACAGTAGCTTTTTTTGCCGATACACTTCCTTCATGTCGTTTCCTCATTGCCCTGTTCCTGTGCTTTCCCACTTTCTCGCCCACTTGATTCAACGTTTTTGGGCTTACCAATATCCTTAACCGAGCTGTATTGCCTCCAGATTTATGCCTTAGCGAATAATTTGAGCGTGGCAAGTCAATTAAAATTATTAGAATTAGAAGCAGATACCCTGATTTACAAAGCAACCTCAGCATTTAAAAAAATAGGTGAGTTCTTTTGTAAAAATATGGTGTGTTAGCGAATACATCTAAAGTCATAATTCACTTTAATCAAAGGAGTAACTTTGTTAGAACAATTTTCTGATATCAGGTGGGACACAATTGTAATCCTTGTGCTTGCCGGCATCGCTCTTGCCGGTGTTGTAGTTGGAGTATTAATTCAAACTGCTATTTCTAATTTTCGGAAGCAAAAACAACCCATCGGTCGCCGAGTTGATACATTTCCTACTTTTAAAGACCCCCTTGGGCCTTCCAGTCACCGCAACCAAATTACCTTGTCTGACGGTGAAAAAGATTATAAATATGAAGAAGTACAGCTCGTTCAGCTCCATGTCAGCAATCAAGGAGACGAAGATTTTGAGGACTTTAAATTTGGTATTACCTTAACTCAAGGCGATGTAGCAATCTATATAGAGTCACAATCACCTGATAGACATCATCAAGTCGAGCAACTTACGCCGCTCACCTTTGGTGAACCAAAGTCTGAAATTGACTTTGTTTTGCGTCCTTTCCAGAAGACAGAGACTTATTCATTCCGTCTGTTAGTTGTCACTTCTGAAATTCACAAAGATCCCGGAGAAATCAAATTTAGCTCACCTGAAAGCGTTCGCTTTGTAGCTTTGCCAACTCTTGTAGAGATCGCAGAAGAGGCAGCTCGTTCGGCTTCAGTAGGATTTGGGCCTTTTTCGATATCTTTGGGCAAATAAGCCTGAACTCAACTTAGGTTGTAAAGCACTTTCATCCCAAAGGCTGATTAAAGTCTTGATTGAACCTGACACGATCATTTTATCGGGCTGTTTTTCAAATTCAAAGCAGCAGAACTTTGCCGTTTACTGAAGGGTCAAAAGATGATAAAACCTTGGATGGTGATTGGAGGTGTTACCTTCATAGTTGCCTTGGGCACTGCGTTGATGAAGCCACGAGATACTATATGGGGTGTACACCTGCGCCGGCCTGATTGGCTAGTTTTTGAGCCGGCTATTCCATTTATTTGGACTATAGTTTTTGTGGCAGGAGCCGCCTCTGCTACGATTGTTTGGGATAAAGATCCAGGCAGCCTCAAAACTTGGCTGCTGATGGGATTATACCTGCTACTGGAGATTGTAACAGTCGCTTATATTCCGATGACCCTCAGACTTCGTAGCCTGAAAATTGGCACAATTCTAGGAGGATCTGGAGTTATTTTAGGCGTTGTACTGGCACTGCTTGCTTGGCCTATTTCAGGATGGGCAGCGGCTTTACTTTTACCTTATTTGCTGTGGAGTCCAGTTGGAACCTATACAACTTGGGAGATGATTCAACTGAATCCTGAGGCAGCATAGTGGGAAAAATACGCGGGCGAGGGCAGGCAAGATGTCTGCCCTTAAATTCTCTCCCGCACTCTCCTGGTTCGGTTATATTTTTTTTGCCTGGAAACTGGTTAATTTTGAAGCAGTGGAAGAATTTATTTCCGACCCCGTCACCCAGGCTGAATATAAATCTTCTTTTTCCAGAAGTTTCAGATTGCGCCACTAAAACTTTAAGCGTTGTCGTATAAACATTGTCACTCATTTTGTGGCCGTATCCAATAACTTTGCCGAAGTTGTCGGTTTTTAGATTGACGACGCAATCTCCGAGGTCAAACATGGCTGTAGTGTTTTGAGTAAAAGAATTCTTAGATATCCTCTACATTCAACAGCAGCTTAAAAATAACAACTTCATCCTTACAGTTGATTTGTTTTTTACTTAAGGAATAATTCTGTGTGAATATCAGTTGTAGCCGGCAATACTTAAGCGAATTCAACTGTAGCAAAAGTAACAATTACATTTGAAGTATAAAATTCGTACTTGGAAAAAAGTCACGAACATCAGAAACTTCTATTCATTGGAGTAAATCCGTCCCAGGATTGATAACGCCGGCAGTGAAACTTGCAAATAATTGAAGAGTTTAACTATTAAAGAAATTGTTAGGCGGCTGACAACATCTGATCGCAAACTGACAAAAGCCTTATGAGCCTCTTCAAGCAGCTATCACTGAAAGTCAAGTTTTTTTTAGGGTCGCTCTTCTACGTGAGCTACACCCCAAAGGCGTATCTGTATTCGCGCAGACGAGACCGGCTAGAACGCGAGTTTGCCATCCCACCGGCACAGGAAGCGTTTGACAAACCCGGAAAACTCCTCAAGGCTGAGCCAACTGCCAGAGGCGCTCATTTTTACTTCGAGCAAACAGAACTAGAAATCAGCTTTCTCAAGCCTGATTTTGTCCGAGTAAACTGGTTAGGCGGCATCGCGCCGGTTCCCTACGCCATCGCCCGTCAAGATTGGCCAGATGTAGAAACCGTACTGGAAGAAGCCGGTGATAGCTGGAGTGTATCAAGCCAAGAGCCAGCCGGCCTGAAAGTGACGGTTAGCATTGATGGCAGTCTGAAATTTTACGACGCCGATGGGCAACTATTGCGGGAAGAAATGCCTCCCCAGCGGAAGGGTGACGGATGGGTTCATCAAGCGCAACTGCGAAAAGAAGAACACATCTACGGACTTGGAGAACGCGCATTTCCGATCAATCTGCGCGATCCCAAAGACGGCAGAGTGCAAACTTCTTACCGGATGTGGAACTACGACGCGGCGGGGATGTATGGGCCGGGTTCAGACCCGATGTATATCTGCATTCCCGTTTATATCGGACTTCACGCTTCAGGGAGTTACCTCATTTTCTATGAAAATTCTTTTGAGGCAAAATTTACCTTTGATGATAATGCCACCGCCGATTTTGAAGGGGGATCGCTGCGTTATTATCTAAGTTCTGGCTCTCCTCCTCATCTGCTAGAGCGCTATACAGAGTTAACCGGACGCGCCCCCCTGCCTCCCCGCTGGGCTTTGGGCTATCACCAATCTCACTGGGGCTACCGTACCGAAGAGGTCGTTAGAGAAGAAGCAGAGGCGTTTAAACGTCACAATTTGCCGCTGAGTGCCATTCACCTAGATATCGATATTCAGGTTGGGTTTCGTGCCTTTACAATCGACCCAGATCGATTTCCCAATCTCAAGGGTTTTACGCAAGAACTCGCAGAGCAAGGGGTGCGGTTTATTACGATTATGAATCCGGGGATTAAATATAGCCGGCAAAGTAACTTATTCCTAGAAGGTCAATTGCTGGAAGCGTTTTGCCGGCTCCCTGATGGCAAGCTTGTGGTGGCCCCGGTTTGGCCCGGTTGGTGTGTTTTCCCAGACTTTACAAATCCGGTGGTTCGCAAGTGGTGGAGCCGGCAGTATTTATACCTTCTTGATGTCGGCGTGGCGGGATTTTGGCATGATATGAACGAGCCGGCAGCCTTTATCCTTTGGGGCGATCGCTCACTGCCCAAACCAACCCAGCATTTAATGGAAGGCAGAGGCGGGGATCACCGCGAGGCTCATAATATTTATGGGTTGCTGCAAGCGGAAGCCGGCTACGAAGCCCTGCGCGGCTACCAGGATCGGCGTCCTTTTATTGTTTCTCGTGCCGGTTGGGCGGGACTCCAGCGCTATGCCTGGACTTGGACGGGTGACATTGAGTGTACCTGGGCTGCGCTGCGACTGACTGTATCAACAGTCGTGGGTTTAGGATTGTCAGGAATTCCTTACAGTGGCCCAGATATTGGCGGTTTCCAAGGAAATCCTCCCGCTGAGCTTTACCTGCGCTGGTTCCAAATGTCTAGCTTTTTAACGTTTTGCCGCACCCACTCTTCTAATAACGTTGAACAGCGCACACCTTGGACGTATGGCGAACCTTACCTGAGTATCATTCGGCAATTCTTGGAACTGCGCTACCGGCTGCTTCCCTACTTCTACACGTTGGCTTGGGAAGCCAGTAAAAAGGGTTATCCGCCGGTTCGTCCGCTTTTCTGGTCTGATAGTCATGACGAAGCACTCTGGGGGATCGATGATGCATTCTTGTTGGGTGAAGCGCTCTTAATTTGTCCGATTGTATTCGATGGCGCACGCTCGCGAGCGGTGAGATTGCCGCAGGGGCGGTGGTATCATTTCTGGGATGACGCCCAACTTCAAGGTGGGCAGATGGTTGAGCTTGAAGCACCATTAGAGCAGATTCCGGTTTTGGTGAAAGCCGGCACGATTTTGCCAATGGAAGCGGAGGGGCAATTAACTCTGCACCTTTACCCGCCTGAGACAGAAACATCTGTGGATTACCTCTACAGCGATGCCGGTGATGGCTATGGAGGATACCGGGTGGATCGTTTCCAAATGGTGTTATCCTCAAACAGTTTAGAACTCACTTGGGAATCTTCCGGAGATTACCCGTTCCCCTATACAACTGTACGGCTGCATCTGCATGGCGTTACGCTACAGCAAGCTTGGGTGGATGATATCGAGGTTTCGTATCAGGGGCAACAACTCGAATGCCAACACTTTGAGAAAGTTCGGTTTCAGGGAGAGTTTGCTGGCACTACGCTTTGATGGAATATCTGGCACGAAAAAAGCGTGGCGCTTGAGTGCCGGTGTTGCAAACAATTTATATTGAGGAGTGGGTGTGGTTGCCGGCTCCTCACTATTCTTCGCTCAGCAGGAGTTGCGCGAATCGCGCTGATTGCTTGGGTATTTCTATCGGTAATGTTGCCAATAGGGGTAAACTACTATCAATAACGCATACGCTGTTTTATTGAAAGCGTGTGAGCGCCAAATTAGAAAGGTGTAATCTCTTCCTTCCTTCATATAATGGTTGATCAGTATTTATCCTTAAATTCTCTGGGTTAATCTTTGTCTTTAGTTAAAAGTCGGCCTTTTTCTAGCGAGCAACTTAAGGCAATTTACAGTTAAGCCTAAATCTTTTAAGAGACGAAGTTTTATCAAAAAAGTTTCTAAAAAAAAGTTTAAGTAATCTTTTAGATAGCTTGACATATTTTAAAAAGTTTGATAGGTTTGGCAGGTGCAAACTTAGAGACAAAAAAAGGTAAAGCATGAAGGTAAAAAGTTGGTTTGTAGGCGCGGGGATTACATTACTATTTGCCGGACTACCGTTTCCCGCTTTTTCCCAAACAGTCGTTAAAGTCGGCGGCGAAGATTACCCAGTCATTAGCGAACTGCCAATTATTATCAATCGCAATGAATTGGGGAACCCAATCATTAACTACACCTGGAAAAGCGAAGATAGAAGATATCGCGTTGTTGAAATTCTGCCGACTTTGACTCAAGAAGTGCAAGTCTCCAACCCACCAGCCGCAAGACAACTGTACAGACTGGCAGACGTTTATGATAAGCAAAGCCGCAAAAAAATGACTGTGGCGCTTCCCATTCAATTCCAACCGGCCAGGTAAGAGTTTCAGAGGCGTTGCTGAGCGGCGAAATCATTTAAAGAAAAGCTTCTAAGCAATATAATTCACCGAACAGACGTCAAAATCCTCTGTAAAAACTTATCGATAGCAATGTAAAGAGTGAACTGTGAACAAAAAAGAGAAAATAGTCTCTTTCGGCTTCACAATTCACTCTTCTATTTTTATGGAAAAGAAAGCTAGAAAGATAATTTTCTGAAATGAGCAACCAACCATTAAACAATCGATTTTGTTGGCTCATTAGCAATCTCAACCAATTTGTAAAATAAATTCCGAATAATTGTAGAAAATCAAAATTTCTAACTTATACCTGCCAATTCGTTTTATTCTGAATAAAGCTAAAAAATTTAAACTTGTAAAAGCCGGCACGCAACCCCTCAAGGATGTGGGCTTTCGATTATCAATAGGTAAATGTTTCCCAGTAAATACGCCCTCGCCATCCACACCTCTAGCCCAGAATTGGGTCTAGCCATCAGCAACTTTGCGGATGAAGTTCGCAGCCAAACTTGGGATTTAGGACGGGAACTCTCCACCCAATTCCATCAGTATCTCGCTGAATTTATCCAGCCTCAAACTTGGTCAGATTTAGCCTTTATTGCCGTTGCCAAAGGTCCCGGAAGCTTCACCGGCACTCGCATCGGCGTTGTCACCGCCCGTACCCTCGCCCAACAGTTAGACATTCCTCTGTTTGCCATCTCCACCTTAGCAGCAGCCGCGTACTTTCAAAAACTTACAAATACTTCTATTCCCGATAACACGGATCTCGCCGTTCAAATGCCGGCGCAACGGGGACAAATATTTGCCGGCATCTATAAACCCTCCCCAAATGCAGGATTAACAACGTTGTTGCCAGACAGCGCAATGACATTAGAACAATGGCAGCAAACCCTAGCCGGTTGGCCCAATTCCTATTACCAAATTCACGCCGAAGCCGGCTTAGGGGCATCCGTTGGCAGCCTCCTAACACTCGCTTATTTTGATTGGCAACAGGGACTTTCCCCCAACTGGTCAGAAGCCCTTCCTTTCTATGGCCAGCATCCGGTTGAGGATAAGAATTTTACCGCTCAGTAGCCGCACTGTGTATTTAAGGGTAAAGCATTCGCGTGTAAATCGATTAAACCAGAGATTTCTACACGATTGCTTTGCCATGTGGGCAGCCCTAAGCCACGAATTTATTATCAAATCATTGCAATATCCACAATAGGGTAAATACTGTATAGCCTTGGCAATCTGATGAAAACTGATAGACATATTTTAAAGTTTATTCATGCAATTGCAGCCGCCCCTTCAGTGATTGTACTGATATTGTGACATTTAAAAATCCGGCACAGGCTACCTCAACTCGAAACGTTTATGTTGGGATACTTTAAACAATGAAAAACCCAAAACCCATTTACCTCCCGTGCTCACAGGCATGGGATTTTTGTTTTCGGGCTTTATATTTGGCCACGGGCTAGAAGAATGTATCATCGCAGATCATTAAAAGCACTCAGCAGCGCGTACCGCTACCTTTATGGCATTCTCCACTGCGTTATCTTTCAACTCTAAAACAATCTGTTCACCACCGGCACGCTGCGCCACTACCCCACAGACACACCCAGCCGCAAAGTTATAAACTCCCGCCATTTTAAACAGCGTCCCGCACTCCATTTCGTAATTGAGTATATTCAGCCGGCGATATTCTTCCGTAATGCCTTGCAGCCGGCGTAATAAATGGGGATTTGCCGAGTCGGTGCGTTCTTGCCCCTCATAAAACGTATCCACCGAAGCGGTAATGCCGGCATAGTGTTCAATATTTAATTCCCGCGCCGCCTGAATCAGCGCCACCGTGAGAAACGGATCGGCGGCTGCCGGATACTCCACCGGCGCGATGTCATTTGCCGCCCCCTGCCGGCACAGCGCCGCACGAGAAATCACAATCGATCCGGCAGGCACCTCAGCTTGAATTGAGCCACAAGTGCCCACCCGAATCATTTGCCGGATGCCCACCTGCACCAACTCATTCACCACAATACTTAAACTGGGTGCCCCCATGCCGGTGGTTGCAGACAAAACCACTCGCCCATTGGGCAACTTACCCAAATAACTATTCAATCCCCGATTCTCAGACAACCCCACCACATCCTGCAAATAAGTCTGGGCGATTAAACGGGCGCGATCCGGATCGCCAGATAGCAGCGCCATCACCGGCATCTGAGAACCCAAATCCTCGCGCCCAAACCCAATGTGATACATAAGTGCTGAGTCCTGAGTGGGTGAGTTAGAGAGTAGTTGTAGGTTGGGTTTCCTTCGTCAACCCAACAACATAAAGTCCTGAGTTAGAGACTTAGAGAGTTAGTTTTCAATTTAAATGCGGGGGTGGGAATTGGCGGCTAGTAACCAATAATTTTCAATCCCCTAATGCCGGCTTATTCCTACTAGCGTTGCAAACTGCGTGGATCGAGGGCATCGCGCAAGGCATCTCCTAGCAAATTAAATGCCAGCATCGTCAGGATAATCAATAAAGCCGGCGACAAAACTAGCCAGGGTTGTAGCACCAAAATCGAAGCATTTGTTGCCAAAGACAGCATATTTCCCCAGGACGGATCAGGCTGCTGAATGCCCAAGCCAATCAGACTCAGCACAGCTTCCGCTACGATAAAGCCTGGAACCGCCAGGGTTGCGGAGATAATCACATAAGTTGCTGTTTGGGGCAAAACGTGACGGACAATGATGTAGAGGGGATTCGCGCCCATTGCTCGCGCTGATTGCACAAATTCCCGCTGTTTAATCGAGAGTACCTGTCCCCGAATCACCCGCGCCAATCCAGCCCAGCTGATGAAAGAGGTGATGACAACAATTAACAGAAACCGCTGGGCGCTGGTGAGACCGGCAGGCAGCACAGCCGCGAGGGCAACCAATAGATAAATTCCGGGGATCGTCATCAAGACTTCCACTAAGCGCATAAAAGTGGTGTCAAGCCAGCCGCCGAAATAGCCAGAAATTCCCCCGACTAATAAACCGAGGGGAAAGGAAATGGCAATGCCAACTAAACCGATGAACAGACTAATGCGGCTGCCATGCACCAGCCGGCTGAATTGATCACGGGCTTGCTCATCGGTGCCTAGCAGGTTAAATTTAGCCGGCCCTGTGGTGCCGAACAAGTGCCGGTCTGAGGGGATCACCCCAAGCAGCCGGTATGGGTAGCCTTTGGCAAACAGATGAATGGGCGAAGATTGTTGCTTATTTTTGATCAGTTTGCGATCGCCGGTGTTCAGATCCACCGGCCCTTGGGTGGTGACATAAACGTGCGGCCCTGTAAACTGCCCCGCTGGGTTATTCCAAGCAATCTGGGTGGGCGGCAGTAATGCGCCATCGGGTTGCGATTCGTAAGGGTCGTAAGGCGCAACAAAGTCAGCGGCGATCGCTGCTAGGTAGAACGTTAATAGTAACAGCGCCCCAAAGCGAGCTAACGGATTTTTTTTAAGCTTTTGCCACCAATTCATATCAATTTTAGAAGTTAGAGTTTAGAGTTTGGTTGTGCTAATTTTTCCTCTGGCAGCAGCGCTGTGGGAGCGTCGTCATCAATGGGATTGTGGAAAAATGAGCCGGTTTGAGGAGGTAGGGTTGGGTCGAGAACAATTTCCGCAATACTTTTAACCACGCCGGTCATGGGAATTGCCAAGATCACACCTAAGAGTCCCCCCACTCTAGCGCCTAACAGCAGGGATGCAAAGATAAATACCGGCGACAAGCCGGTGAGATTTCCCATAATTCGAGGGCCGATCAAATTGTCCTTTACTTGCTGGAGTGCGACTGCAACAGCCAAGACTTGCAGCGCTTGCCACCAGTCAATAAAGGCCACAATAATGCTAACGGTGCCAATGCCTAAAGTTGCTCCCACAAACGGAATGGCTTCCATGATGCCGATAAAGACTGCAAATAGCAGGAAAAAGGGCACTCGCAACAGCCAGAAAGCTACCGCCAGCGTAACTGCCATAAACAAACCTAGTAGCAGTTGCCCTGAGACAAACCGCTGGAGATTACGCTGTAAAGATTCAGTTAATCCGTGGCGAATTGTGGGCGAGAAAAAACTGGTTAAAGCGTTCCAAACCCGATCTCCATCAACGAGCATATAAAAGGAGATCACCAGGATCAAGATGAAGTCTAAAAACCAGTTGACTGTACCGAGAACCAAGCCGAAACCTCTTGCTGCGATTTCCTCGGCTTGGGCTTGCAGTCGTGTTAGCAACTGTTGGGCCAAAATCCGCACATCAAAGGGCAAATTGTGTTCAACACTCCAGGTTTGGAAGGAGTCGATCTGTTGCTGGGCAGATTCTAGCAGTGAAGGGAAATTGGTTGCTAGTTGCCGGCCTTGAGCGAACACCGGCGGCACAATGGTCAATCCAATCAGCACAACTGCCAGACCGGCTGCTAAATACACCAGGCCGGCGGCTACTCCACGGGGCAAAATGTGCTGCAATCTCGCGACTGCGTAGTTCAGCAAAAATGCAATCAGGCCGGCGGTAATGAGAATACTGAGCAACTCACCCACGTAGCTAAGGGCACTCAGCATCGCCCAACCCGAAAAGAAGATCAGTAACCAAGTGAGCAAAAACCTTTGAATGGGAGAAAAGACTGGATTCATCAATCTGGGGTGAGGGTGAGTTCAGGGCAGAGGTTTGACGATTGGCTAGCAGCATGGGGATTGGGAGAAGGGAAAAACTTGTTAGTTGCTTGTCGCTTCTCCCTTCTCGTTTTGCCACTAGCTATTTATTCATCATCGAGCTTTTCGTGCTCAACGACAAATACATTTGAGTAGAGGTTTGCAATCACTTGTTTACCTTGTTGCGTCAGCGATAAATAATGCAGCGCATCTTTGACATAAGGATGAACGCCATTCCAGTAAAATTTGGGATAGTTTTGCCGCAGATGTCCGGGATGATTGTATCCCAAATATTTATTGGTGCCGGTTTCTTCAAATTCATAGAATAAGGCACTAATTTTTTTCAGGTATCGCGGATCACTGAGTTGACCGATGAGGTCGGCAGCGCGAACTAAGCCGGGATAATTGATGGTATCTTGATGATCTTCTTTTTTGGGCACCGGGAAACGCGTCAATTCTATGTTGCGTTTGATCACTTCAGAATCAATCAATTTATGACCGCCAAATCGTTCATCAATAAACAGTTTTGCCCGGTCTACATGATAAGGAGTCAGGCCGGCATCTGAAGATCCGGGGGGCAGACAAACCATTGTCCCATCTTGCCCTGTGGCGTACATTCCATCCTTGTCTTGCCGGCAGACACCTTTCACATAACCGATGTCATGGCAAACCAAAGAAATAATGAAGTGCAGCCAGTCTTCGCAAGAAACTCCACCCTCACGGATGTGTTTGCCGCGCAAAAGTTCTTGCCCGACGAGAGCGACCATTATTGTGTGTTCTACATTGTGATACAGGGCATCGCTGTTGGCAATGTTTTCCAAAGCCATGCCCCCAGCCCAAGCAATAATGTCTTCGTAATCTGGCCGGTAGCCTCCGTAGGTGCGGCGGTAGCCGTCCCGAAGCTTGTCTACAAAGGTGTCAATCAAAAGTTCAGTGGCGTTGAACATACTGGGTGCTCGCTTATGCTGAATGCAATGCGTTTGAGAGGGGAAAGATAATCAGAAATTTGTTTGAATGTCAAGCATCAGCAGTGAGAAACACGGTTAAAAATGGATACCAAGTGTTCTGGCTGATGATTCGAGTGCATTGGGAATCGCGTATCTGAACCATAAGTATTTGGGTGGGGGAAAATGTTCAGATAGAACATTTGGCTCAACAACATCAATTTGTTGTTCTCATGAACGTATTTTAAGGTTCAATGCTAGTAAATCACCACTCCTTCATCCCCCTCAAGGCGTATAAAAAGCGAGAAGCCTCAAGTTTTAGGGGGGTATTTTCTAGCGGGAGTGGGATGATCTGCGCTTCTGCTTCTGTGCTTCGCATTTGGCAATATTTTTGTGCTGTCAACTTCTGCCGGCTCTCCAGTCAAGAATGGAGCAATGCCGGTGAGCAAATCATGATATAATCTTTTTCTAGTTTGAAGTTACCCCGGTCGAGCCGGTGAAAATGGTAACAAATGACTTGACGCGGGCGTAATTCAGTGGTAGAATGTCAGCTTCCCAAGCTGAACGTCGTGGGTTCGAGTCCCATCGCCCGCTTTCATCCCTACATTTATAGCGGTTTTGGCAGCAGATTTGCAGGTGAGTTAATACCTGTTGCAGAACTTTCTTAAAAATTTAGTCTTCTGTCTTTCAAATTTTAACCAAAATTATGCAATCTAAGAAAGCTCGTTTTTTGATGGGGCTTATTTTAGGAGTCATTCTCGTTAGCCTTTCATTGCTGATCCCTCAACTTGAGAGTACGGCGAAAAACGACCGCAGTGCAACCGTAGATATTTCTGGGTTTATTCAAGCCGGCTGTGTGCAAGAAGGAGAGAATTTAAATTGTTCCAAAATTAAGTTAGAAGAAAAGTTTTCCTGCGAAAGGATAATTCCTCCATCAGGCGCTTTGATTGGTTTGTCTCCCGCATTGCCAATTGCTGAATGCACATTTATCAATAGAAATACTTCGACAACAAGCGAAGGAATATCGCGGAAAGGTTGCCGACTGCCCTTGTATAACAAGTATATTGTCTTAACGGCTGACAATGAGTTTAAAGAGATTGCAACGAAAGAAGCGTTTCAAAAGTTTTTCGCGCCGGTGGAAAAACCGGAAGAGGCTTTAAGTTTTGCAGTTGCTTTAACCAAATCTTATCCCAGATCCAAGATCACTGTGCCGAAAGAGTTTCGAGTTTTTGTCCCTAAAATTAAAGATACTTCTGTCAAAAAGATAGCGAGTGGGTATCAAGTAAATCTCTTTGACTATCAAGTGTGTGGTTGCGGCCCACACCCACATTATGCAGTGGATTATACGGTGACTAAAACAGGGGAAGTGACAGAAATATCACGAGAAAAAATCTATGAAGATCCCAAGCAAGATGGGCTATGTGTAGATTAACTTAAGAACCTGATAGTGATTGAGCTTGCCGTACTGGAATTTCAATTAAGAACTCTGTTCCCCTGCCAGGTTTTGACTCACACTTCAGCATTCCTCTATGTTTTTCCGTTATAATTTCATAACTAATTGCTAACCCCAAGCCGGTTCCCTGACCAATCGGCTTGGTCGTGAAGAATGGATCGAATAGACGCGCCTTAACGTCTTCTGTCATGCCAGGGCCATTATCTGAAATACTGACAGTAACCGTATCGGGGCTTGGTCTTTCAGTACGAATCGTAATTGTGTCACAATTGTTCTGATTTCCTCTATCAGAACCCTGCTTGCTGTTTTGGTCGAGTGCGTCAATGGCATTGGTGAGAATGTTCATAAATACCTGGTTTAATTGCCCGACATAACACTCTACCAAGGGCAAATTGCCATAATTTTTAATCACTTGAATGCCGGCACTATCTGATTTCGCCTTAAGCCGGTTTTGTAAAATTAACAGGGTGCTGTCAATTCCTTCGTGAATATCAACTTCTTTCATGTCGGCTTCATCCAGCCGCGAAAAATTCCGCAGGGAAAGAACAATCTGACGAATCCGATCAGCCCCCACTTTCATAGAAGACAGCATTTTAGGTAAATCTTCTATGAGGAAATCAAGGTCAATTGCTTCAGTTTCTGCTTCGATGTCAGCCGGCGGTTTAGGATAGTGCTGCTGGTAAAGATGCAGCAAGTTGAGCAAGTTTTGAGTATATTCATCAGCGTGTATAAGATTCCCGTAAATGAAATTAACGGGATTATTAATCTCATGAGCAACCCCAGCTACTAATTGACCTAAACTAGACATTTTTTCAGTCTGTATTAATTGGGATTGGGTCTTTTGTAATTGATGTAAAGTTTGCTCCAACTGTTGGGCTTTTTCTCGTTCGCGCACTTCCGATTCTCGCAAAGCATTAAGTGCCTGCTTGCGTTCAGTAATATCACTGTTAATTTCCAGCATTGCTATAGGTTGCCCCAATTCATCCCGTTGCAAAGTCCAGCGGCTTCCCACGATGATTTTCGTACCGTCAAGCTTGGTGTGAATCAATTCACCTTCCCATTGCCCTTCACGCAGAAATTTTGCTAACACTTCCTCGAGGGGTTGGGGAAAAACTGTTTGCAAGAAAGTGTGAATATATTGCCCCAATACCTCTTGTTTTGTCCAACCGTACAACTGCTTAGCACCCTGATTCCAATAAGTAATCTTGTCATCTAAACTCCGAATAATGATGGCATCACTCGCTAAATCAAGCATTTGCATATTCTGTCGCAAAGTTTTTTCAGCTTGTTTGCGTTCGGTGATGTCTTCAATCGTTGTTAAAATGCCAATTACTTTCCCTTCAATATCATGAATCGGCAATCGATTAATGTCTAGCCATATTTCATCACCATCGGTTTGTATTCTGCGTTGAATATCGTGCAACTCCGGTTGATTCAGCTCCATTACCCGGCGATCTTGCGCTGTGAATTCGTCTGCTACTTCCTGAGACCATAAATCATAGTCTGTCTTTCCGACAATCTTCTCTGGGCTACTAATTCCAACAATTTCACACCAATTTTGATTGCAACCTAAGTAAACCGAATTTCGGTCTTTCCAAAGAATGGATTGGGGAATATTATCTAGTACCAGTTGCAGCAGTTCAGCGCCTTTACGAATTTCTTCCGCCCGGACTCGGTAGCTAATATCGTTACCAAACCCAACGATTTCGATTAAGTTATTATTTTCATCAAAACGATATAAAGATTTCCAAGTAATTGTTCGTTTATCCCCGTTTCGAGTTGTTAAAACCATCTCGCCGTCGCGCAAGTTTTCTCGCTCATAACTCCCAAATAAATCCTCAATTTGTTGAGAACCATTACCTAGAGCGAATTTTTGTGCCCAGTTTTGCCCAACCAATTCTTCCGCTGGATACTCAGTAATCTGTTCAACAGCAGGATTAATAAATTTTGTTACTCCATCGGGGGTTATTCCCAGAATCATCGCTGGAGTTTTTTGAATAATGAAGGCTGTATAATCCCGTTCTTTTTGGAGAGTTTCTTCTGTCTGGTTACGCTCTTTAATTTGCGAATAGATAATATTGTAAATCCAAAAAAGTATTCCAATATTCAATAATATTCCGCCAGAAAATGTAACAATAGCTTTGTTTGCCGCAGTTTTTGCTTGCTGTTGTTGCTGATTTAATAATTGTCTATGTTCATTTCCTAAGTCATTAACTATTACCCGGATTTGATCCATTATTCTTTTTCCCTCATTCATGGCGACAACCCGCCTTGCCGGTTCAAATCCCTGCTCTCTTCGTAACTCAATTGTCTGCTTTAATTCTGCTAATTTACTGTCAACTAAAGACTCTAAAAGCGTTAGTTTTTGCTCTTGATTAAGAGGATTGCTTCTAAAGGAGCGGAGATTCTTAACTTCTTTAGAAGCAATGGAAATAGCAGAAATATAGGGTTCTAAATATGACTCATTTCCTGTTATTATGTAGCCACGTTGCCCCGTTTCTGCGTCTTTCATTTGAGAGAGGACGTTATCGAGTTGCTTAATAATTAAAAACGTTTTGTCCACTGACTCATTTGTTTTAACAAGTTGGGTAATGCTCTGATAACAGACTCCTCCAATGACTATTAAAGTACAGGTTGCCAATCCTAAGCCTCCGACAATCTTCTGCAAGAATTGTTTGCGAACTTTTTGAATCTGCTGTTTCTCAAGGGGTGTTTTTCCTAGATTGTTTATGTAGTCCGGTAATATTGTTCTCATCATTCTGTGCTTGTTTTTACTGAAGTAGGTGGGATTAATCCTATTTATAAAAGCTAATGACTCTGAAAAGTCAGGAAAATTTTATAGCTCATTTTATTGATGAGAATATTTGAAGGGCCTTCGGCTATTGAAGGTTTAGGTTTTGAGAACTATTTAGTACAAATTAAGTGCAATGAAAAAAAATTAGTAGACGGATAATTACGACAATTATTGAATAGACAAAGTAATTAAAGTATCCGTTTGAATATTCTATCTTAAAAAATCAAAACTTAATTTAGAATTATTAAAAGTTTATAAAAATTTATATTTTTATTAAAAGTGTTAGGAGTTCTACTACTTTTTTACCGGCAAAAGTATCTACTAATTTTTGATCAAGGTAAAACAACCTTTTTAAAGAAGTCTAAAACTGCTTTCTATTACCGGCAATCTTCTTAAAATCTTCAGTTAAGCTTGATAAACCCACATCCGGTCACGTCCTTCCGCTTTCGCTTGATACAGCGCTTTGTCAGCCGTGGCGATCAGCATTGCCGGCGTGCAATCATGTCGGGGAATCGTGCTAGATACACCCAGACTCACGGTGACATACTGACTCACTTGAGAACCACTATGAGGGATTTGCAAATTATTCACTTTCGAGCGAACTTCCTTTGCCACACAAGCGGCACCTTTAACATCTGTGTGCGGTAAAACTAAAGCAAATTCTTCTCCTCCATAGCGAGCAACTAAATCAGCACTCCGCTGGCCGGCATCACGAATAGCTGCCGCTACCAACCGCAAACAATCATCACCGGCTTGATGACCGTAAGTGTCATTATAGCTTTTGAAAAAATCGACATCACACAAAATTAAAGACAGTGGCTCTTGCTGGCGTGCCAGTTGCCGCCACTCAAAATCTAAGTATTCATCAAACCGGCGGCGGTTAGCAAGCTGAGTCAACCCATCTGAAGTTGCTAAGCGTTGTAACTCTTCATTTGCAGCCTGCAATTGTTCATAAAGTTCCGCTTGTTGAATAGCAATCGCAACTTGAGTGGCTAACTGTTTAAGTAAATCAATTTCCAAAGGCTGCCATTGTCGAGAGCTGCTACAATGATGAGCGATTAATAAACCCCATAATTCAGGCGATGAAGTGATGCGGTAAGGGGGGGATAAATTAACTTTCTCCCGATCTTGAACGCTTTCGTGAGTCAAGTCTTTGCTAAAACCCATTTCGCCTCCTTCTTGGGTTTTAACTCCTTGCAAAATCGGAACTGTTAAATCAGCAATAACCTCAAACGGCTTCAAAAAATCAATATAACATTGAGATAAATCGGCACTATAAATATTTTCGATTGAGCGGGTACGACCATTTTTATAAAGTTCAAGATAAGTTTTGGCAAAACAAGGATCGAAGATTTCTTTGCCGAGCAGTCTCGTCCAATTAGGCCCAACAGACTCCACCATTACTACGCCTTTACCATTTGGTTGCAAGCGTAAAAATATTACCCGATCAGTCTGAAGAAACTGCCTCACTTCTCTGACAGTTGTATTCAGAATTTCCTGAAGATTAAGCGACTGGCGAATGTGCTGAGCGATCACTCTTATCAGACGTTCTCGTTCATTTTGTTGTCGTACGACCTCTTCCGCCCACTTGTATTCAGTAATGTCTTGAGCAGTTCCAAGAACCTGTTTAGGCACCCCCTCCTCTGTTCTACTAAAGACTAGCTCCCGACCGCGAAGCCAGCGCCATTCCCCAGAGCGATGCTTCATCCGATACTCTAACTCTATGCTCTCACCATCCTGCATTGCGATTATTTTTTGCTGGTGTGCCGGCAGTAAAGCTAAATCCTCAGGATGCAATAAGTTTAAAAATAACGCCTGTCCCATTTCTTTGACTTCTTCAGGTGTGTAACCTAGTATTTCAGTAATTTGATGATTTGCATACATATTCTGCTGTTCAATAAGGTCGTAAATGTACATTAAATAAGGAATTGCATCAGCCATTTTTTGGACGAAATGCTGGCTTGAGCGCAATTCCTCTTCTACTCGTTGCCGTTCCTTGATTTCATCTAAAGCCTGATCACGCATGGCTCTGTAATCTTGAATTCGGTGAGTCAGATCCGTGACATCCTGAATGACAAGCAGTGCGTAAAATCCTTTTCCGGAAAGGGCCGGCACAGCAGTAACTGTTGATTCTTGAATGCGGCACTGACCATCTAGCAGAGAAGCAGGAATCAAATACTTGTGGATGTGAGCCGAAAAGATAGCTGGAGGACTGCCGGCAAATATTAATTTGAGACGAGTGGCATATTTGGGGTGATGCAAGCGAGGAAAATGGGCTTGAATGTTTGTTCCTAAAATTAGATTTTTAGGGATTTGCGTCCAATCTTCCAAGCAACTGTTCCAAAACAAAACGACAAAATCCTCTCGCAGCACGCACACCCCCACCGGCACGCGATCGAGAACGCCAAACTTTTCTTCAACTTGTTGGATTTCGTGTGTCATTGCTATCCAGCAACCTGATCAATAGCAGCCAGTAAAGCGTCAAAGGAACCCACATTAAAAATGAGAATAACATCTCCCTCAATATGAAGTCGTTCGATGCTAAAACGGGTCTGAGCCAATAAAACAACCGCTTTAGGAGCCAAATTCCCAGATGTCACAAGCAGTTCAACGGTTCCTTCTGTGTAGCTGGGAAGTGAGTAGTCAAGGCGTTGCTCAAGCACATTGCTAATTGAACCCATGACGCCATTGATCACAATATTTCCCACTTCACTTAGCGTACCAATTTTCACTGAATCAAGGTCAGGGGTTCCCAATTCCTCGCCAGTGAGCATAGCAACCAGCATATCGGCACTGTCTGCCGGAAAAACTAACTGAGCTAAGCCGCTAAACGAGCCGGTGAAGCCAAGCCCAACTGAAGAGATTTGTTCTCCATTAACCTGGCTTTCGAGTTGCTGCTGTAACTCAATAGGCGACAGAATTTTCACAAAAGGAATTTGCAAGCGAATGTGAGAGTCGATCATCTCATTTAAAACGCCTGCGGCTTGGCCAACTCCAATGTTAACGAGTTCCTGCAATGCATCAATTTGGTTAGCTGTCAAATTCATGGCTGGCTTTCCTCGCTGGCGCTTAAAGCGGCTTGAAGAACGTGGCGCAGTTCCTCCGGTTTGGGAGGTTTGTTAATCACTGTGAAGGCACCGAGTTCTAGGCATTGCAGGCGAGTGCTTTCTTGGATGTCTGCCGTAAGCACAATGACCGGCAACTGCGACTGCTGTTCGCGTAGCGCTTTGAGAACACCCCAACCGTCCACTTCTGGCATTAATAGGTCTAGCAGCATACAGTCGATGTCTGGCCGGCTCGCCACTATCTCCAGCCCTTCGCGTCCATTCGCAGCCTCCAGCGTCTCGTAACCTGACCCTTGCAAAATTTTGCAAATCGCCCTGCGAGTAAACCAAGCATCTTCGATAATGAGAATTAACGTCATTTTTCCATTGCCTCCTTATTGTGTACCTGCGCTCGATTGCCTCCCTCTCCACTGATAGCGGTGAAGTGTTAAACCTGCTAGGTTAATCAATCATTACTATTGATATTACTAATCGTTTTTCGATGCCAAGCAAATAATCCTTTCGGTGGAAAGGGAGGAAGGATAAACAAAATTCCCCCTTTTGGGGGGTTCTGAGGCGCAGCGCTGCGACTTCTGAGTAAACTAACCGCTAACACTTTAACCGTGATTATGAAACTATCTTGGACTGCCGCCTTAGCGATCGCCCTGCCAATGTGCGGGGGAATTGCCTTAACTCCCCTGCCAAACCTAGCGCAGAACTCGCTCATCAGCCAGCCGCCTCCAGCCGCTTCAGGATTATCAAGCGAAAGTTCACGATTGAGAATTCAGCGGCTCAAAGGTGAAAAATCCGCTCCCGCTAAGCTGGCACAGCAACCAAACCCAACCCCTAGCACAACCCCCAACGCTGCCGGCGAGGAAATTTTGCAACAAGTGGTTGAGTGTGTTAAAACTTCGGTCCCTAGCGGACAGATACCTTCCCTTGAACAAATGCAAGCGGTTTCTTCGCAATGTGTGTTTAAGGTAGTGATGTTAGCGCCAGACGGCAGCATTCGCCCTGATGCCAACGAACGCATGATTGCTTTGGTCAAAATCACCGGCATCACACTGCCGAAACCGTCGAGTCAGGGACAAGCTTCTGTGGCGCTGAAGCCGGTTGCTGAACAACAGTTGTTTAGCCTCTCGGTGAGTGTCGGGGGGCAGCCGAAAACTTTTTTGCTGGATACCGGCGCATCGAATTCAATTGTGGATAGTGAAATTGCCCAGCAACTCAATCTGGCAGGAACCCCCATTCCCAAGGAAATGCTGGCTTATATGGTTGTGGGCGACAATTGCTCTGATATTAATGCGTCTTTACATGAGATGCCGGTGATGGCGGTTGACAAGGCGAGTGTTCAGGGGATCACCGGCATGGGACTGCCTAAAACAGCAATTCCTGGGGATGTTTCTGGGGTTTTGGGTCTTGATTTTCTTAGTGGCTTTGATATGGTGGTGAATCCTAAAAGCTTTCAACTGCAACTTTTGCCGCCTTCTAGTCCGACTGCCGGTGTGGTTCCCCTGAAAGGAAAAATGGGGGTGATGACGGCTGAAGTTGAAATTAACGGTCAAGGGCCATTTACTTTTCTGCTAGATACCGGCGCTGATGTAAGCGTAATTTCTGATCGTTTGGCGGGTAAGCTTTCTTTGGATTTGGCTAATGCTAAAGACATTGAGGTACAGGGCTTTTGTGGCACAGAAGCCGGTAAACAAACAACCTTGCCTCAATTCAGTTTACGAGAACACAAAGCTTCAAATCTTGATGCTGTGATTCTTAAGAGTGAGGTTTTGGATTTGCTGGGTGTTGAGGGGATTATTGGTCAGAACTTTTTAAGCCGGTATCAGCAACACTGGCGGTTTGGTGAGCGTAATGAATTAGGCTTCCCGAATGAGGGAAGTTTGGTTTTAACGCCTTTATAAGATGAGGAAATTTAACGTGATTGTTGATTTTTTGATATCTCTTGCAAAAATTGGAATTTTTGATTTTGATCACAGATAGTTTAGAAGTATTTTCGACTTTTGCAAGAGATCCCTTGTTTAATTGTTATCCCATTCTATGAGAATTTTAGTTGCTAGTCATACTTATATTGTTGACCTCAATCGCGAGAAATTGCGAGTTTTAGCTAATTTGGAACCGGGGATTGAGGTAACAGTTGTGGTGCCGCGCCGGTGGAAGCCAGGGGGTGTGCAAAACCAGACTGTTGAGACCCAATTTGTTGATGAAGGGTCTTTTAAAGTGGTGCCGGCTTCTAATTTTAGTGAGAATCACCAAGGACTTCTGACTTTTGGGGCTGATTTAGTTCAGCTATTGCGCCGGTTTCGACCTGATATTATTCAAGTGGAACAGGGTTCTCGTTCGCTGGCTTATGCTCAGTTAATTACGCTCAACCGGCTGCTGGGATTAAATGCGAAAAATTTGTTTTTTACTTGGTGGAATTTGCCCTATCACTTGAAATGGCCGATTTCTTTATTAGAGGCTTATAATTTGCGCCACACGCACGGTTTAATTGCCGGCAATCAGGATGGCGCAGAAATTTTGCGTGGACGCGGCTATCAAGGTGCGGTGCAAGTAATGCCGCAATTGGGTGTTGATGATAGTTTGTTTCAGCGCCAACCTCAGCCAGAACTACGTCATAACTTAAATATTCAGCCGAATGATTTTGTGGTGGGATTTGTGGGCAGATTTGTAGAAGAGAAAGGTTTACTGACTCTGGCTAAAGCATTAACGGATTTGCAAAAGCTTCCCTGGAAATGGTTATTAGTAGGACGGGGAAAATTACAGAAATATTTAATAGAATGGGCAACAGAAAATAATCTACAAAATCGACTAATTTGGGTGGAAAGCATTCCCCATGACCAAGTTTACCAATATATAAATTTAATGAATGTCTTAGTTTTGCCGTCGGAAACCACTGACAAATTTAAAACTTTAACGGCTGCCGGTTGGAAAGAGCAATTTGGTCATGTGCTGATCGAGGCAATGGCTTGTCAAGTGCCGGTTATCGGTTCCAATTCTGGTGAAATCCCTCATGTTATTGGAGAAGCCGGTTTAGTCTTTCCAGAAGGAAATGCCGAGGCGCTAAAAAATTGCCTAGTACAGCTCATAGAACACCCAGAATACGCCAGAAACTTAGCCAAACAGGGTTATGAACGAGTTATAAAAAATTATACTAATAAAGCTCTCGCTCAGCAATTACTTAAATTTTATAAAAATCTTCTTTAACAAAATTAAAGATTAGCCCATCCCTTCCAACATTTAAGCCTAAAACAGATAATTTCCCTACCCTCTAATTAAACCCTGCAAAATAGCCACTTAACTCACTCAACTGCAAAAACATCTCATTATCAACTGATCTCTGACACCAACCCTTAACCCATCTGCGTTTATCTGCGTTTATCTGCGGTTAAAAACAATCTTTAAATATGCGAATTCTGCAAATCATCCCTTCAATTTCTCTAGTTTACGGTGGTCCCAGTCAAATGGTGCTAGGACTTTCCGCAGCACTTGCCGACAAAGGAATTGAAGTAACCATTCTTACCACTAATTCTAACGGAGATGTAGGACAGCCACCGCTGGATGTACCATTAAATCGGCCAGTAGAACAAAATGGTTATCAGGTGTATTATTTTTCCTGTGCTCCGTTTCGGCGCTACAAATTTTCTCTCGACTTACTGCGCTGGCTAAACCGGCACGCAAAAGCCTTCGATCTCGCACATATTCATGCTCTATTTTCGCCGGTGAGTACCGCAGCCGCAACAGTTGCCAGAAGCAACAATTTGCCTTATATTCTTCGTCCTTTAGGCACTCTTGATCCTGCCGATCTACAGAAGAAAAAGCAGCTAAAGCGGATTTATGCAGCTTTGTTTGAGCGGCCTAACTTAGCCGGTGCTGCTGCTATTCATTTCACCAGTCAACAGGAAGCTAAGATTTCAGAACGATTTGGTTTAATTACACAGGATTTAGTCATTCCTTTAGGAGTTGATTTTAACAAAAACACAGTTAATAGTCAACAACTTGATAATTTAAAATTACCCAGCCCTTTACTGCTTTTCATGTCCAGAATTGATCCAAAAAAAGGGTTAGATTTACTCTTGCCGGCTCTAGAAAAACTCCTCGCTGAAAAATTGAACTTTCACTTTATTTTAGCTGGAAATAACCCCCAAGATCCTGAATATGAGGCTAAAATTCAGAAACAAATAGCAAACTCCTCCCTTGCCAAACACACGACAGTCACCGGCTTTGTTTCTGGAAATTTTAAAGCGACTATGTTAGAAAAAGCTGATATTTTTGTTTTACCTTCTTATTACGAAAACTTTGGAATTGCAGTAGCAGAAGCGATGGCTGCGGGAACGCCGGTGGTTATTTCAAATCAAGTGCATATTTGGGAGGAGGTGCAGCAAGCAGAAGCCGGCTGGGTGTGTTCTTGTGAGGTGGCGGCGCTTACTGATACGCTGAGATTAGCCTTAAAGGATGCAAGTGAGCGCAAACGGCGAGGATTAAACGCTCAGAATTATGCTTTAAAATATTATAATTGGGAGACAATTGCCCAACAAACGATTCAAGCTTACAAGCAAATTTTAGCGAATAAAAATTAGTAACTCTTGACGTTTTCCCATTCTGAGCGCAAGAGTCCATACAAATACATATCATAGCGCTTGCCGTCGCGCTGTAAAAATTGCCGGTAGACACCTTCACGTTGAAACCCTAACTTTTCATACAAGGCAATTGCACGTTCGTTGTAGCTAAAAACGGTTAGTTGTAAACGAAATAAATTTAGTTCATCAAAAGCGAAAGCAAGGGCAAGTTGCATTGCGTCATATCCATAACCTTTTCCCCAATTACTGCGATTGCCAATTGCAATGCTCATCCAACTTACTTGATGCGTCCAGAGAATTCCTTCAAATTCAATAACCCCAATTAAATCTTCGCTACTTTTACCTCGCACTGCCAAAACAAAAGCATCTGTTGCTTTGTAACGTTCTTCTAACCATTGCGTTAGCAATTCCTCAGTTTGAGGAGAAGCTGGGCGTGCATCTACCATGCGTAAGAAGTCAGCATCTTCATGCCAGCCGGCAACGGTAGTGAGATCCTTTGACGTTAAAGCAGTGAGTCGAATTCGATCACCCCGCAATAAATTTGAAAATATCATAATGCAACTGAATATAAATGCCGGCAAAAATTATGTAATAAATTTACAATTTAACACTTTCTAGTTCAATAACATTGACGATGAAATAAATATTTTCATCCTTGCTATTTCTTGCGGTTAGAAAAACCCAATCAATTGTCCTTTTTGCTTGATAACGGACTTACTAATAGAGAATCTTGCCGGCTGTAGATTTGCCCATCATCCCAAGCCGATTGAACCACTGTAGCGAGCGCTTTTAAAAAACCAAGTGTATAGAAACCGGCTCGCCCCACAGTCTTAATCAAAGAACCACTTTTGTTGCAAGGAGGATGACCTAAAACTTGACAATCAAATAAACGAGCAAAGAATTTCAAGCACTGAAAAGTTGTGAGATTTTTAAACCCCATTAAAAAATGATTATGATAAAGATTAATCTGATATTGAGGAGAGCGAGTGCTGATATCGTGGCAACCGCCGGTTTCCTCACCTAGGTGAATTAAATGCGCTTCTGGTTCATACCAAATTTCGTAGCCGGTTTTGCGGAATTGCAAGCAAAAATCAGATTCTTCTCGCACCGCGCTGCCCTTAAATCGCTCATCAAAACTCAAGTCAAACTCAGTAAAAACTTGCCGGCGAAACGACATATTGCAGCCTCTCGCTGAGATTACCGGCTGAGGTTTTACCGTATGCACCAAGTCAAGATAATACCAAGCAATTCCCGGATCTTTCGCCTCTGGAGGAAGATATTCAATCGTTAAATCACCGCCCGAATCAGTCAGTTTCATCCGGTCGAATACCCGTCCTGCAACCGCCCCTATCGATGCTTTTTGATAGGTTCGTCCATGCGCTGCTAAAAAACCAGCCGGCAGCCGCACATCATCATCAATAAACACAATAATTTCCCCAGATGCCCGACGCACGCCATAGTTACGCGCAGCCGGCAAACTTGCCCAATTTACCCGGAACCATTGAATCTGGCCGGCAGATGTCAGTTGCTCTAAAAAAAGTTGCGTTTCTAATTCATGATTAGTCGTTTGATCGACAACAAGCACTTCAAAATTAGAGTAATCTTGCTGCAATACATCTGCCAGAGTTTGTCGCAGAGGTTCCTCCCGTCCATAAGTGGGAACAATTACAGAAATTAAAGGCTCATTTACAGCTTGCATCTTCTGTCCCGAAAGATTGGAAACTCAAAATAAGGTTTTTATGCGAATGCCGAACGCCGATTTTTTTTCAGACGTTCTTTCTTAGCGTCAACAAGTAAATTGGGATCTGCACCTTGAAGCTTTTCTTGCTCTTGGCGATCCAGTGCCGGCAATTTAAGAATCACGCCGGCAAAAAACCAGTAATAAACCGCAATTGGATCAGTATCTAGTGGATACCAATAAGGGTTATAACTAACAAACAAAACAAACACCCATAAACAAGCCCCAAAACTTCGTAAGTTCTTGTCTTGGAGAGAGCGGTAAGCCTTAAACGTAAGCACACTCAAAGCTGTCACAAAAATTAGAAACGCGATCAACCCAATCGGCCCGATTTCATAGAGTAATTTAGGAAACCAAGTTTCTATTAGCTGTGTGTCACCCAAGGCACGAGCCGAGTTTGTTGCACGTCCCAAACCTTTGCCCAATAATCCCGCCTGTCCCTCAACAGTAAACTGCACTTGACTAGCAAAAAACTCTGTAGGAGGTGAAGCCTCCCAACGATCAACAAAACTCTTGATCCGCTCTTGAACAAATTGCGGGAACATTGCCACGCCGGCACCTGCCAAAAGGCTAATTCCCCCAGCAATGGGAAGAAAGCGCTTTAAGTTCGCCACTTGGCCAGTAAGAATCAGTAGAATTATAATAATTGTCGGCACGGCAACTAGAGCAATTCTTTGACCACAAATAACAGCGTTAATCATAACGGCTGCCAGAGAAGCAAAACTTGCAATTTGCCAGAGTAAAGAAGGGTCGCTAAAGGCAGATCCAAAGGTCAAAAAGGTGTTAGACATCAAGAACCAAGCCCAATGCCAAGGCGAGACAAACGTTCCCGGTAAGCGGATCGCATCCACTTGGGGGCTAAAGACGAGAGAACCCCCCACTAAACACTTGGCATCTGTCGTCGCTTTATATAAATCATTGCCTGTCAAATTCCGAGTGCCCACACACTTGCCGGTTTGCAGCAGCATATACTGCAAAATACCCAGGCTACAACAAATCAAAGCAAGAACAATATGCATTCTCGTTAAAAATAGAAATTGCTGCTTGTTGCGAATTAGGTAGTAACCGCACGTGATCAAGGGGACATAGCCAAGAAAAACTTTTAGACCTAAAATTCCTAATAGGATTGGTTTTCCACCCGGATTTGGGGAGAATTGCTGGGAGCCATTAACTAATATTAATGTCAGGATACAAACTGTCAGCAGAATGAGCAGCGGCTGCACCAGACCTTTAGAAATGATCAAAGGCAGCCGGCTGTGTTTCAAGTGCTGAACTAATGCCACAAGGGCTGGAAAGTAAAGCGCATCTTTAGCGAGTTGAAATGCTGCATTCCCACCGCCTACCCAATAAGTTACGGTGCCATTAATCGGCAGGTAAATTAGAAACGCCCAGAGCGCTTGTCGAGGGTATTTAAAAGCAAGCGTTAGAGCAAGAAATCCACCGCAGCCGGCAATCGCGAGTTTTGGGCCTTTAAGGAGAAATAGCAAGATCCCAATCGCAACTGAGGCAAACACAGCGGGGGTGATTGTTTTAAACGCTTCTTTGCGCTCACGTGCTGCCTGTCGCTTTTGTGCTTTTTGCTCTTTTTTACTCAGGGGCGGATTTTCAGCCGTGGGTTGCTGTTTGGATTTCTTGGATTTCCGCTTTGATTTGGCCTTAGATTTCAGCATTGAAGAATTTTTAAGCTTTCAGCAATCAGCCCTCAGCTACCAGCTTAGTGGCATCTGAGGGCTAATGGCGAGCCGGATTTTTGGGCATGGGGGATGGGGCGTGGGGCACACGCTCTTGTCCGCTTACTGCCCGCTTTCCCCCTCTGTCCTAGTCCCTAGGCGGCTAAATGCTGCTGAACGGCTAGAACTAAGTTTTCTGTCCAGTAACGGGTGAGTTCAGGGCAGGCAGCTTCTACCATGACGCGGATCAGCGGTTCAGTACCAGAGGCGCGGACAAGGATACGTCCCTGATCTCCCATCGCCTCTTGAGCTTTGGCAATGGCGGTTTGCACGGCGTCGCAATTTTGCCAGTTGAGCCGGCGTTCGCGATCTTCCACGCGCACATTCCGCAGCAGTTGGGGATAGGTTTGGAAGCTTTGATCGATGAGTGATGCCAGTGTTTCACCGGCTTGTTTAACCAAGGCGGCAATGTGCAAAGCGGTTAGCAAACCGTCGCCGGTGATGCCATAGTGCCGGCATAAAATGTGGCCTGATTGCTCACCACCTAACATTGAACCAGTCCGGATCATTTCAGCTTGAACGTACTGATCGCCGACTGATGTCCGCATCAGTTGGCCACCCTGCTCTTTCCAAGCACGTTCAAAGCCTAAATTAGCCATCACGGTGGCAATAATCAAATCTCCCGGCAATTGTTGGGCTTTACGAAGGGTTTGGCCCCACAGGTAGAGAATGTAATCGCCATCAATAGGCCGGCCTTGGTTATCTACGGCTAAAACCCGATCGGCATCCCCATCAAAAGCAAACCCCATATCAGCGGCGTGTTGCCACACGGCTTTCTGTAGCGGTTCTAGATGGGTGGAACCACAATGGACATTAATTTGATTGCCGTCGGGCCGATCATGCAAACAGATTACCTCTGCGCCCATTTCTCTGAACACTGCCGGCGCGAGGTTTGCGGCAGCGCCCCAAGCTAAATCTAAAACGATTCGCATTCCCTGAAGGCTTCCCGCCGGCAGCAAGGGGCGCTGTAGAGACTCGGCATATTCGCTCACCAATTCAGGCCGGTGGTAATATTGCCCCCAACTGTAGGTGGGAATCGTTTCTGTTTTTCCTCGCAATCCAGCTTCTATTTGCTGTTGCAAGGTTGAAGATAATTTTGAACCATCGGCGCGGAAAAATTTAATTCCGTTATCCTCTGGCGGGTTGTGGCTGGCAGAAATCATCACTCCACCCACAGCCCCAGAAATGCTGGTGAGATAGGCAACGCAGGGGGTTGGGCACAATCCTAGGTTCCAGACTTCTAAGCCGGCAGAAGTTAAACCGGCAGACAAAGCCATCGCTAACATATCGCTGGAAGTTCTGGAGTCTTGTCCCAGAATAATTGGCCCTGGCATAGTGGCGTGCGATTTCAGAACTTGGCCGGCCCAGAAACCGACTTGCATCGCCAAGGGTGCAGTTAAAATATCTCCGACTCGTCCGCGAATGCCATCTGTGCCAAATAAGGCGGTTGTTGGCAATTGGCGGCCTAGCCAAACCGGATCGATTTCTGGCCGGCTGGCTGGTTGTACCGGCTTGACTGCCGGCGCTTGTGATAAGGACACGGTCGGGTTGATTAAGCCATACTGAGTCCGAGCTGGTGTTGCTACCATATTTTTAATCCACTCCACACAAACACACTCACAGTGGAGAATAACATTTCCATGAGCTATCCCACTTAACCCTAAGAAAAACGAGAATCCGGATATACTTGAGGCCGGCAATGTATTGAGGCGAAAAAAAGCGTTAAATATATCTTTTTAAGATTTCTGCTGTATTTTTGCCTGTTTTTGCCCAGCTAAATTGACTGGCTCTCGCCAGACCGAGTTCCCGCAGGCGCGTTCGCCATCCTGAACGGGTTGCCACTGTTACCATTGCCTCAGTAATTTCTCTAACGTTGTAGGGTTCGATTAACAACGCTGCATCCCCAACAACTTCCGGTAAAGATGAGCGCCCGGATGTAATCACCGGCGTTCCACACGCCATTGCTTCAAGTGCCGGTAAGCCAAATCCCTCCCAAAGGCTGGGAAAAACCAGCGCAATTGCTTGATTCATCAACACCGGCAGTTTTTCATAGGGCACATAGCCGATGAATTTTACTTGCTCACTTAAACCCAACTCTTCAATATGCGTGGCGAGTTCAGGCGTGTAATTACGATCTGCAGGGCCGGCTAACCACAATTCAAAATCAGTGAAATTTGGCAAAGCCGCAAATGCCTCGACTAACCTATGCAGATTTTTATAGGGATCGTGCCGGCCTATATAAAGAAAATAATTGCTGGCCGGCAAATCAAGAAATCGAAAGTTCTCCGCATCATACGCTAAGGGCACTGCTGTCATTTTTTCAGGCTTAATGTTGAAAAAATTCGTGACATCATTTGCTGTTGCGGTGGAGTCACAAATGATATGCTCGGCTTGCGTTAAAACCTGGGGAATGTAATGGCGAAAATAGGCTGTTAGCCTAGAAAATCGTTTCGGGAACCGCAAGGGTATTAAATCGTGGACGGTAACAACATAACGGCAATTAGAAAAGATAGGCGCTTCTGGAAGCGGGGAAAATAGCAAATTCGCTTTGAGCTTTTTATAAATTGCCGGCAGTTGAAACTGTGTCCAAAGAATTCTACGCAAATGTCCTTTTGTGCCTTGATCCGGCGTCATATCTGCCGGCACTTGATAGCAGCGATAAGGATCTACCTCTTGAGACACCAGTAACGTGGGATTTAGCGGCTGAAGTTGCGGAATAATATTATTTGCATAGGTTGCTATTCCGGTCGGCTCAGCAATCAGAAATGATAAATTAATTAGAAGTGGATTGGCCACAGCGGCAGCACTCGCTTGCAATATTTCACCACACCTTTGAGTTTGTTCCTTGCCAGTTTGGGTTTCACCGGCAGGGAAATCAGCGCCGATACAAAAATCTTCGCTAGTCTAGAAAATAATACACTGGGACTCGTATGTTTTTCTAGAGCTAAGAGATAACTGTAAATACTGTGTTGCTGCTTTAAATCCGGGTGGCGGCTGGTAATTGAGGATGGGTGGTGAATGATTTTAATCTCACAGGTAAAAACGATGAGATGTCCCTGCTTTGCATAGCGCCGGCAGAAATCAAAGTCTTCATAGTAAAGAAAGTAGTCTGAATCGAATTGAGGGCACTCAGGAAAATGCTTGAGGTTAATCAGCATACTGCATCCCGTTACCCAATCTACCGGCACGTAGGCCGAACACTCAGGGGGCAAAACCCCTTCACTAGCGATAATTTTCCCATTTTGGGGTGCAAATTGCCCCCCAGCAAACCAAACGTTTCCATTCGGTTCATAAACACTGGTGCCGGTGATAGAAACTTCGGGGTTAGCTGCTACAAACTGGTAGGCTTCTTTCAGTGATTTTTCTACTAATAAAGCATCAGGATTTACAATCCAAACAATCGCTTGAGGATCTTGATCGTAAACCCAATTCAGCCCTAAATTGCAAGCTCTCCCAAATCCGATATTTTCGCCGGCATCCAAAATTAAGATTTCTCTACTATTCTTTAAAGAATTAATAGATAAATCAGCCGGCGAATTATTGACAATTACGAGTTGATAGAAAATATTCCTATCTTCTTGAATTGACGTGATGAGTTTTTCCAGCAGTTCTGTCGAGTAATAGTTAACAGTAACCAGGTAGATCACGCCAATTCAATTTGACAGTCATCCCCGATCATAAACCGGATCGCTTTCGGGCGGCGAGGGGCGACACCCAACTGCGCTCTCTGACCGATTACGCTATCTACAATTCGCTGGTGAATGCCGGCAATTGTCGCCTTCTGCAAGATCACACTGTGTTCCAAGTCTGCCTCTATCAGAGTCACACCATCAGCAATACTGCTGTATGGGCCAATAAAGCAATTTTCTAAATAACAGTCGTTGCCAATAATCACCGGCCCTCGAATTGAGGAATTAACCACTTTAGTTCCAGGGCCAATTTGTACTCGCCCAATAATTTGGCTTTTATCGTCAACTTCTCCCTGAATAGAAGGGGTGATTTGGGTATCCAAAATAATCCGATTGGCTTCCAGTAAATCATCTTTTTTCCCGGTATCCAGCCACCAACCTTCTAGGGTGCAAGCTTCTACTTTTTGCTCCCGATCAATCAGTTTTTGAATTGCATCTGTGATTTCCAATTCCCCACGAGCTGAGGGTTGGATATTAGCAATTGCGTCGTGAATTGTGTTTGCAAAGAAATAAATCCCAACTAGCGCTAAATTAGAGGGAGGATCTTTGGGTTTTTCTATCAGTTGCAAAACTCGTCCATTTTCATCAATTTTTGCTACCCCAAATGCACTGGGATTGGCAACCCGCCGCAGCATAATTAGGGCATCCAACTGTTGCTTTTTAAAAGTATTTAAAAAGGTTGCCAGCTCACTTTGGATAATGTTATCTCCCAAATACATAATGAAGGGAGAATCGCCTAAAAAAGGCTGGGCAACTTTGACAGCGTGGGCCAAACCAGCCGGCTGCTCTTGCAGAATATAAGTGATATTCGCCCCAAATTGTTCGCCGTTGCCAGTTTTCGTTTGGACTTCCTTGCCGGTTTCTGGACTGATGATGATGCCAATATCTGTAATGCCGGCGGCAACAATATCTTCAATTCCGTACCATAAAATAGGCTTATTGGCAACTGGCACTAACTGTTTTGCGCCGGTGTAAGTGAGGGGGCGCAAACGGGTTCCTTTACCACCAGAGAGAATCAGAGCTTTCATATTTTAGGGGCTAGGGGCTAGGGACTAGGAGCTAGGGGCTAGGGCATAGAAGGGGTGAGGGGGAGAAAAACCCTCACACAGGACTCAGGACTGAGAACTCAGGACTGAGAACTAAGCACTAAACGGAGAGTTCTGCAAGCATTTTCCTGAGTCCTTCCCGCCAATGAGGGGGATAGGTTCCCAGAACTGCCGTTATTTTCGCACAGGACAGGACAGAATAAGCGGGACGCCGTGCCGGTGTGGGATATTGGGCAGTGGTAATTGGAATCACGCGTTGAACTTTTAAGGGAAAACCCAGCGCTTTTGCTTCTTCAAAAATGGCCACAGCAAAGTCATACCAGCTGGCGACGCCGCTGTTCGTGTAGTGATAAATGCCGGCAATTTCTGGACTCATTTGGGAAATGAGCTGAGCGATCGCATTTGCCAGATCCCCCGTCCAAGTTGGACTGCCCACTTGATCGGCCACCACCCGCAATTCCTCACGTTCAGCACCCAACCGCAGCATGGTTTTGACAAAATTACTTTTGCCACCCACCCCATAAACCCAAGCCGTTCTCAGAATAATTGGGTGTCCACCGGCTGCCCCAATCGCCTCTTCTCCTGCCAGTTTAGACTGACCGTAAGCCCCTAGCGGGTTCGTCGGGTCAGTTTCCAGGTAAGGCCGGCTATTTTCGCCATCAAACACGTAATCTGTGGAAATGTGAATTAGCCTCACCCCCAGCCGTTGGGCTTCTTTGGCCAAAATACCGGGACCTGTCGCATTAATCGCCGTAGCTTGTTCCGGTTCGCTTTCCGCTTTATCAACAGCCGTATAAGCGCCGGCATTCACAATCACATCTGGCTTCAGATCGCCCACAAACCGACGAACAAGGTCTGGATCGGCTAAATCGAGGGTATCGCGACCGGCACCCGTAACGTCCGCTACTGGGGCGAGCGTGCGCTGCAATTCTTGACCCAGCTGCCCATTAATGCCGGTGATTAAAATTCGCCGCATAAAAAAGTCAACAGTAAAGGGTAAATTTTTCCGTAACCGTCTTTAATCGCCTAATCCCGGCCTAATTCCACTGATAATTGTCAACTCTCAAACACTTCTGCGGCTTTGAAAGGCTTGCCGGCTTGATCTTTAGCCGATAAAATCGGCGAAGCGCCGTTGAGCGGCCAGTCAATGCCAATATCCGGATCATTCCATAGGATACACCGATCATGTTGGGGGGCGTAGTATTCAGTTGTTTTATACAGCACCTCAGCGACTTCGGAAACCGCTAAAAAGCCATGAGCGAACCCAGGCGGTATCCACAGTTGCCGGCAATTTTCGGCACTCAGCCGGCATCCCACCCATTTGCCAAAAGTAGCGGAATTTTTTCTGATATCAACGGCAACGTCAAATATTTCACCGACAACCACCCGCACCAATTTCCCTTGCGGTTGTTGAATTTGATAGTGCAAACCCCGCAGGATATTTTGGGCGGAACGAGAGTGGTTATCTTGGACGAACTCAGCCGTCACGCCGGTTTTTTCGGCAAACACCTGCCGGTTGAAACTTTCAAAAAAAAAGCCTCTGGCGTCTGAAAACACCTTAGGCTCAACAATCAAAACATCTGGAATTTCAGTGGGCAAAATATTCATTGACGCACAAGCCCTCAAGAAGGAAGTAGTGGAGAAGGTGAATGGGAGAGCGTAAAAATCCCCAATTACCCATTATTCATCACTCCCTTACTTTTTTTACTTCACCGTCTCTAAAGTCTTCACTTTTCGGCTCATCCGATCCAAGAACATTTCCAGCACAGTCCGCTTACCAATCTTAACCGTAGCTTGGACTGCCATCCCTGACTGGATGGGAATCTGTTTATCACTCACCTCAAAATACTGACGATCCAGTTCAATTTTTGCTGGGAAAGAATAGAAGGGGCGTTCTTGAGTGGGGGGCAAAGCATCTTTCCCAATCGAGAGCAATTTGCCTTCAATCGTGCCAAATTCCATTGCCGGGAACGCTTCAATGTTAATATCGACCGGCATTCCTTCTTTCACCAGCGCAATATCCTTGTTTTGAATAAAGACGTTGGCGATCAGCTTATCATTGGGAATCAGCTTCAGAATCGGCTCTTGATCAGTTTCCCGCGCCACACTCCCAGACGATGCTTTTAGATCAAACACGTAACCGCTCACGGGTGCCCGCAATTCTTGATATTGAAGGGCTTGTTGAGCCTTCGTCAACTCGCCTTCTATTCGGGCCATCGTTTTTTGATTTTCCAGCTTAGACTTTCCTAACTGGGAATCAATTTCTGCAATTTGCTTTTCATTGTCTGAAATTTTCGTGAGAACGTCTTTTCTCGACAACTCTTGTGTATTTTGCAATTCTTGCTTCGCCCGTTCAATTTGCACAGCGATCCGCTGCGCTTCATCGCTAAGCCGATTTACTTCAGCTTGGCGTGCTGTGATTTCATCCTGACTGGTTAACAGTTCCCGCTGCCGCGTTTCGATATCATTGAGGCTTGTCAGCAAATCAGATTCTCCTGAGAGAACGGCAGCTTGGCGAGTCAACACTTCTTGCTCTTGACGTTGCCGTTGCAGCTTAGAAAGCGCCCCTTCTTCCACCAAGGGCGATACTTGGGAAAGAATCTGTCGATTCAGCTCTAGCACCTCTTCAGACTTTGCTTTTTGTTGCTGGAGCGTTTCAATTCGTCTTTGAGCCGTTGCTAATTGGATTTGAGCTTTAGGGATTTGTTGCCTAGCCGATGCTAATCGCTCCTGGGCTGCTGATAATTGCCCTTGAGTTTGGGAAAGCTGTTTTTCCAATTCCTGAACTTGCAAACGGGCGGCCTGGACGCGAGACTGATACTCGGCACGGCTGGCTCCTAAAAGCCGCTCTTGGGTGGCATCAAACGCGCCGCTGCCCCCGACTGACCCATCAGGTTCATTCACCAGCGCTTGGTAATATTGATTTTGCGTGATTAAGTTCTCACGCAGTTTGGTGAGGGATTCTAAATCGGAACCTTTGCCGCTGGGCTTAGTGCCATCGACTGAGGAATAAAACTGATTTTCGCGAATCAGAGATTCTTTGAGATTTCTCAAAGACTCTACATCCGCTTCCGGTGAGGTGGGGTCAAAGGTTAGTAAGATTTCTCCTTGTTTGACAAAGTCTCCGTCGTCAACGAGAACCTCACGGACAACTCCGCCAACGGGCGCTTTGATTTCTTTCGGGGCTTCTTTGGGTTCTAATTTGCCTGTGGCGGGAATGGCTTGCTCAACATTCGCAACCGCTGCCCAAATCAGACCCGATGCTGTTACACCGACAATCAGCCAAACGAAGACTTGTGACCAGATCGCTGGCTGTTCTAAAATGACGGGTTGATCAAATACTGAATCAGATTTCACAGCTGTGACTCCTGTTGCTGATAGAGGCAATAGTAAAGACCTTTCAGGGCCATTAATTCGTCGTGGGTTCCTTGCTCGACGACAGAACCTTGAGCCATCATTAATATTTCATCAGCACTCCTGACAGTGGAGAGCCGGTGAGTAATGAAAAAGACGGTACGCCCTTTAAAGGCTACTCTCAAGTTTTCACACACTTGTCGTTCTGACTCGTAATCGAGGGCACTGGTTGCTTCATCTAAAATGAGCAGTTTCGGGTTTTGCAGTACCGTCCGGGCGATGGCAATTCGCTGTCTTTGACCCCCAGATAGACCTGAACCCCGCTCTCCTACGACTGAGTTATAGCCATTTGGGAGAGACATAATGAACTCATGGGCGAATGCAATTTTTGCGGCCTCAATAATTTCTTCTGTGGTGGCTTCTGGGTTGTTGAGGGCGATATTTTCTTGCACTGAGCCATTGAATAGCAGGGTGTCTTGAAGAACCATGCCAATCTGTCGGCGCAAGGAATAGAGTTCTACTTTCGTGATATCGTACCCATCAATTTGAATGCGACCGGAGAGTGGGTCATAAAGGCGCTGTAGCAACTTCATCAAGGTACTTTTACCGGAGCCACTCTGACCGACAATACCCACAAATTTGCCGGCTGGGAAATCTAAGTTGATATTAACCAGTTGCAGTGCTCCGGCGGCGGCAAAGCGGAACGAAACGCCGTCATATTTAACGTTTCCTTGAATCTCCGGTAGGGGAATATTATTCCTATTATCTTCGTCAGCTTCTAAAGGCGCATCCAGAATATCACTGAGTCGTTCAATGGACAGAGCTGTTTCTTGGAAATTCTGCCACAACTGTACTAAGCGCAGGAGGGGGCTGGTGACGTAGCCTGAGATAATCCGGAATGCGATTAATTGACCCAAACTCAGTTCATTGTTTAAGACCAAATGCGCCCCAGCCCACAGAATGAGTAAGCCTGAGAGTTTTTGTAAGAAGCCGCTAACTGAGCCGGCGGTACTAGAGGTTAAGACGGATTTAAAGCCGGCACTGACATATCGCGCATAACGCTCTTGCCATTGCCAGCGGGCTAGCAGTTCAATGTTTTGCGCTTTGACGGTTTGAATCCCGTTGAGGACTTCAACGAGATAGGATTCTGCATCTGCGTAGCGTTCAGCCCTTCTGCGTAACTGCTGGCGGATGATGGGAGATACGAGCAGGGTTAAGGCTGCAAATAAGGGCACCGTCGCCAATGCCACAATTGACAGTATCCAACTGTAAATGAACATGACGACGATGTAGACCACTGAAAAAACGGCGTCGAGTACCACCGTCAGGGCTGTGCCGGTGAGAAATTGCCGAATTCTTTCTAATTCATTCATCCGACCGGCCAGTTCGCCGACGCGCCGGTTGTCAAAGTAGTTCAGTGGCAGGCGGACTAAATGGTTAATCACCTCCGAACCCAAACTTAGGTCAATCCGGTTTGTAGTATCAACAAACAAATAAGTCCGCAAAGCGGTCAGCAAGGCTTCAAACAGCGCTACACCCAGCAAAAAGAACCCCAAAACATCTAAGGTTTCGATACTGCGCTGTACCAGCACTTTATCGATAATGACCTGGGTGATCAGCGGGTTGGCCAACCCGAACAGCTGGACAAAGAATGAAGCAATGAAGACTTGGCTTAAGACGCCGCGATATTTAATAACTGCTGGAATAAACCAGTTAAGGCTGAACTTTTCCTTTCGCTCACCTTGAGGAACTTGTAGCAGCAGTATCTGCCCGACTTCTCCCCAAGTTTCTGCAAATTCCTTGGGCACCTTCTTGATAATGCCGGTTTCTGGCACGGCCATGACCAGCTCTTTTTCAGTGATGCTGTAGAGGATGGCAAAGCTATCTTTCCAGCTAATCAGGGCAGGTGCTTTGAGCCGATTTACTGCTGTAGCGGGAACTTGCACCAGTTGGGCACGCAGCCCCATCATCTCTACTACAGCACCGCAGGTTTGTAAAGAAATTTGCCCTTTGGTTTTCAGCTGGCCATCGAGTACCCGGCGAATGATGTCCTTACGAAATGTGACGCCGGTATGCTTGCTTAACATTTGAAAGCAAGCTAAGGGCGCATTAATGGGTCCGTTGCCCTTGACAAACGGGTATTTGGCTCGTGGTGCGAAAGGGTCTGGTTCCGGCTCTGGAGGACGTGGCGGAGCGTCGGTAATTTGGTAGGTGGGGGCTGGGGGTAACCGTTCTAGGCCGGCGGTGCTGCCGTCGGATGGGGCTGAGTCCTGGATAATGGTTACTTCTTGAGCCGCTTGGCTGGTCATTTCAGTTTGAAACTGCAAGCCCAGCAATCTGGCTCCTCTTTTTCCCTGCACAGATAAGACGCGCTGTGAGCCGTCAAGAGACAGCCGGCTTTCTGTGGGGAAATCTCCGACTTCGCCACTGCTGACGAGCCAAACCCGATTGGGGTCTAATTTGGCGAGATTCAGCTGGCCGGGTGGTAAGTTTAAGACAACGGAATCTTCCCAAATTCGGAATGCTAAGTCTTTGAGATTTGCGACTCCATCGGCTCTGCGCTGGAGTTCTGCACTTAAGAGTTCAAAAACTTCGCTAAGGGCGGGGCGCTCACGAAAGGCTTGGCGCAGGACTGGTTCTGCGTCTAGGGAGGCTAAAAAGTCAGCGGCTGAAAGGCTAATACATACGACTTCTGTAGAGGCGATCGCTGTTTCGCATGGCACGTTTCGCACCAAACCGGCCCAGCCTAAAATTTCTCCTTGACCGACTAATTTTAAGCTGACGGGCATCTGGATGCGCTGGTCATAACCTAACAATCGGGCTTGCCCCTGATAAATCATGACCACCTGAGTGGGCATTTTTTCGCGTTCAAAGATTGGTTGCCCCGTGCGGTAACGCAGGAGTTGGCATTTGGCTGCAATCGCTTGTAAAGCATTTACTCCCAGCCGATCGAACGGGGCCGTTTGCGCCAAAAAAGCAGGAATTTGAGACGGGGAAACTGTTTGGGTCATACCGGAAGTTTTGAACTTGGCTTCGGGTGGGTCGCTTTCATCCGATGGTAACTTTAAGCCATTATTTGTTGCTCTCTATGTCAACAAATCTCAACTAATTCCAAGCCGATTCTCGTTATGATGCCCCATTTCAGTAATTTTGCCGGCTTGGCAAAATACAGCTCTCACAATCAGCCATCCCCCCTCAAGCATTTTAGCGTTAATGAAAGCGCTTTTGTGTTGGGTGTGGAATTTGTGGAATTTTATGATTGCTGGCAAATTTAGAGGAGATTGGAATTGCTTGAAACCGATTGACTCAAAAAGATTTGTATTGGCTTGGTTCTAAATACTTGTCGCGGTCGGTAGTAATTGGGATCGCCACAATTAACTGTTTTAATCACGCCGAAGTTGGAGTTGCTGACAAAAGAGATTGCAACGGTCTGACTTGCTGGATCTGCTCTTTGATCCAGTTGTCAAACATTTCATCAATCAGGTGCCGGCGCATCGATTCATCTAGGCGAGCCGGTAGGAATTTTTCTAATCGAATAATCACAAACCATTCTGCCAGAACGCGTGGGGGCCAGAGCTGACCGGGTTTACTGACTGAGAGAAGTTTACTGATGGCTGGGTGGGGCTGAGAAAGGGGAACCGGCCCTAATAAACCACCTGTGCGGGCTTCTGGGCCTAGAGAGTATTCTTTGGCTAGCTCAGCAAAAGACTGTTCGCCTTCTGAGATGCGAAAATAAATTTCTTGAGCCATTCCCGGATCTTGGGTACGGATCAGGGAATAAACGACTTGATCTAAGCTGCCCTTGCGGGTGAGAAAATAGGATTCTACTTTGGCTCCCCAGGTCGCTGTTTTAAATTTTTCTAACAATAGGGGGCGGACTACGAACTCTTCCATTTGCGCCTGAGTCATCCCCTGATTTTGCAGCCAAGCGTCCCGGGCTTGGGCAGAACTGAGCTGGTGTTGCTGGTAAAACTGTTCAAGGATTGCTTGACGCTCTTCGTCAGTGCAAGTGATGCCGGTGATCGCTTGGTCAATGATAATGCCTCGCAAAAGTTGGGGCATTAACTGATAGCGATTCAAGAGCGAGGGGATTTCATGCGCTTGGATGACTGTGTTGCCTACTTGGAAAAGTTCTGCCATGTTTTCCGGTTCACCTGTGCTCATGAGGTTTTCTGTATAGCCATCAAAAGGAGGCCAATCACTTGCTTGCCGGCCTTACCTTAATTTCAGGGCTGCCGATGAATTTGTCTGCTTTAAGGTAGTAAAATGTGCCAATTTCACTCGCCTCGCAACTGCTACATAATGTTAATGCTATGAGTGCGTCGGCGCTAATTCAATTTGGCATCCTCTATGCGTATTCTGTTCACAATTGCCCATTTTTTCAATCCCGCTGGTGGGGGTTCTCACGGTTCTCAAAAAAAAGACCCGCAACCCCGTATCCAAGCTTTGAGTGCCGGCATTACTGCCTTGCACCAGTTATTTGGCAAGTCTCAGAGCATTATTGACATTGCCCAGCTTTTAGCCTTGCCGGCCAATCAATCGCAATCTCACGATATTGATATTATCGTCTGTACAACTCAAGACTGTCATATTTTGTCCCAGGTTCCGTTGCCGTCTCACTTATACACTCATCATGCCACGAGTGCGGAGCCAATGCTGTTGGGCTTTGAGTGCCAAGCTGTACTGCGGGATTGTTTGGGTAAGTATGACTACTACTGTTTTTTAGAAGACGACCTGATTTTGCATGACCCTTGGTTTTTTGTGAAATTACAGTGGTTTAGCAAGATATCGGGGGAGTTGAACCTGCTCCAGCCTAATCGCTATGAGGTATCGCTTCACGGCAAAGTTCACAAAGCTTATGTTGATGGTGACTTACGACCTAGGGTGACGGCAAAATTCCAGAATGTGGGGGAACAGGCGGAATTGAAGGGCAAGATTATGGAAACGCCGGTGCTGTTCCGCCGTGCGCTAAATCCTCATTCGGGTTGCTATTTTCTAAATGCCGGCCAAATGGCCCACTGGACAAAGCAGCCTTATTTTTTAGACCGGGATACTAGCTTTGTTGGCCCGCTGGAAAGTGCGGCCACTCTAGGAATCATGAAGACTTTCAGGATTTACAAGCCGGCTCCACCTCAAGCGGCATTTCTAGAAATTCAGCATTTCGGTACGGCTTTCCTCGGTTTGATTGGGGGGAAAGTGCGCTTTCCGGCTACAGAATAGACTTCCCAAGGGGCCGGCTAAATAGCTGCGCTCGAAAATCCACAAAAAAGCTGGGGATTGCCTCCCCAGCTTCATTTAATTACAGCTCTGCGCTTAATTTAAAGCCGGCACTTCTCTTACTCAGAGCATTTAGATGATCTGAATGTCATTCTCTGTGACGGTCCCACCGAAAACTGTTGCGACGACGAATGTGCCGCCCTCTGTAGTACCATTGGTGTCAAGGACTAAGTTCTTGGTGGCGGTTTCAAACGCAAACAGAGGCGCAGTGCCGGACGCGCCGGTTGTGCCGTTGTAAGTAGATACGATCACGAGCTGGGCGTCGTTGAGACCGGATGCTGCTGGGAAACCTCCAATGTTGGCACCTTGGAATATAAATTTGTCTGTGCCACTGACAAAGTCGCCGATTTGATCACCAAAGTCACCAAGGGTCAAGTATTGGAAGCGATCTTGACCATCACCGCCAGTCATCAGGTCTGCACCCTCAGCGCCGGACAGGATGTCATTGCCGGCACCACCATTCATCTGATCTACTAGGGAACTACCTATGAGCAGGTCGTTGCCATTACCGGCCACCCAGACTATGCCAGTTGTGGATATGCCCTGGCTTGCGTCTAAGGTGTCATTACCATCTCCAGCATCAAAGAAATCGGTTCCAGTTGCCGAGAACAGGTAGTCATTGCCAGCCTCACCAATTAGCTTCTGATAGCCGGCACCGAGTATAACATCGCTACCGTTGCCACCAAATAAGACGGTTCCTTGCTCTATTTCACTAGTCCCCTCTACACCCGATAGATAATCGTTGTCGTCGCCACCGTACACGCTGTCAGAAACGGAGCCGGCAAGAATAGTGTCATTGCCCCTGTCCCCAGACAAATAGAATTCTCCAGCATCGTCGCCTGTGCCGGCATCGGCGGCATCAATAGAGTCGTCGCCTTGGCCACCATTCACTGTAGATTGAGCTCCTGCACCAACCTCTAGGGTGTCATTGCCGATATTGCCGTTGATATAGACTTTATTGCCTTCTCCACCCACAACACTGTCATTGCCACCGCCCGCTGGGTCGAAATCACCTAGAAGGGTATCATTCGCGCCGCCGCCAATGATTGTGTCATTACCAACGTCACCTGACAAGAAATTCCTGGTCGAAGTTGCCGTTGCAGTCAGCACGTCGTTGCCTTGGCCACCAAACATGGTCTCCCCACTACCGCTGCCGCTGATAGTGTCATTTCCTTGGTTACCAAAGTAGTAGTTGTTGGTGGCAATCAGTCCTCCTGCAGCTCCCCCCAACAACGACTCCACGGGACTTAATGGCGCTTCTGAAGCAGCCGCACCGACGAGGGAATCATCGCCACCTCCCAAGGTATCGCCGTCGCCTATCAAGGTATCCCTGCCGGCAGTTGAGCTATTTAAGATGTCGTCGCCTTCTCGTCCAAATAATAAACTACTTCCCTTGGAACTGGTCAGCTGATCAATATCCTGACCGCCATCTAAGGTATCGTTGGTGCCTTGAGCGAAGAGAAGGTCGGCATCGGCGTTACCGAATATTAAACTCCCCCCGCCGCTAAAACTCTGGACAAGGTCATTGCCTCCCAGGGCAATGATGGTATCTGGGCCTTGGATCAACTGGTATACGTTGCTGTTATCGTCGAGTATCTGTGTCATTTCCTGGTCTCGCTCCTCTGTTGCGCGTCGTAGTAGTTGTCATACTTGCCAAATCGGCTAACGCCTGAAACCCTTGACGTTAAATTGGCAGTCGTCTAGTCTATCAATCCGCAGCAAGTCTATCTTAGATTACAGCGCAGTGTCTAGCCTGTTCGCCTTGAAAACTCTTGATTGCTTGCCTCTTTCAATATTTGTGTTGCTCATTGCTGTCTTGACAAGTTCAGTTGCCTTGGCTACAAGATTATCCCGCTGCTGTCTCAATTTAGAAAATTTACAGGTTAATGCTGCGCTTGTCACACCGACTTTATGGGCTGAGTTCCCATTGATTGTGTATCGTTGAAGACAGATTGCTGCCTCCTTAAGTTCCCAAAATTTTAGTCAGTCGCAAAAGTTTCTCGATTTTAGCGCTAAGCGCTTGGAAAAGAAGGATCAATTCGCGCCTGGGGAAAAGGGTTTGTTGGTGGTGTGAGAACAAGCGATGCGGTACGCCACCTGATTGTGATTAACATGAGTATCGATTCCCAAGCTCATAAGTGATGGTGACAGTGGCGGCTTGAGCTGGGTTGGCCTTGTCCCATTCGGGTGTTTGTTGATCGTGAAAGCATTATAGCGACTGGGTGTAGAACTTTTATCTTTGATTAAGAGCGTACGTTCACGAGAGTAGCTGGGGATCGGCGAAGCTTGGCGGCTGTAGTTTGATCGCTCAAGGGAAAATCGTATAATGCCAGCGATGGGTTTGAGGGAAGGATGCAGAGCAATGCTTTGGCATTTCTCGCTTCCTGGCAAAGCTACCTCTTTTACCTGTCGCCCATTGCCTATTTTGAGTGAGGGTTCTTTGGTGAATTTCAAGTCAGCTCAACTTCATTTCAACACCGGCAAGCAGCTCAAAGAGTCCGGCAAGTTTGATGAGGCCATTGGCCACTACCAAAAAGCTTTGGAAATCGAACCTGATGAGGTTGAGGTTCTCAATCACCTGGCTGAGGTCTATTATGCCCTGAACCGTTTAGCCGAGGCTTTTGCGGTTTGCCAAAAAGCGCTGAAGATCCAGCCTAATTTTGCACAAGCGTATAAGACGTTGGGGAATGTGCTACAAGCTCAAGGTAAGCTAGAGCCGGCAATGCGAGCTTACTCAAAGGCCATCGATATCAAGCCAGACTTTGCGGAAGCCTTAGCGAACCTGGGCAGTATGTTCTACAAGCAAGGTCGGCTTGAGGAGGCGCTGCCTTACTATCAAAAAGCGGTTACCATCAACCCCGATATAGCCGGGGTCTACTGGAATTTAGGGAATTTATTAAAGCAACTGGGCCAGCTCAATGAGGGGAATGCCTGTTTGCAAAGGGCTTTACAACTTAAGCCAGAATTGGGTGGGGCCGAGTTCCTAGTTAATCTGGGAAATGCTTTGGTCAAGCAGGACAAGTGGCAAGAGGCAATTGGTCGCTATCAAAGCGCACTGAGGCTCAAACCCGATTGGGCCGAAGCTCATTGCCAGCTAGGGTTAGCACTTTGGCGATTGAATCAGCGGCAGGATCAGTTCAATTTACAGAATTTCTCCGAGGCCGTTGGCTGTCTTTTGAGAGCGATTGCCACTAAACCGGATTTGATGGCAGCCCAACAAGGTTTGGGTAACGCTCTCATCGCATCAGGGACAGATCCGAATGAATTGAGTTATTTAAGAAAAGCGGCTGATAAGTATCTTGAAATCTCTGGGGAAAAGGGAAAAATTATAGCGAAGATGGCTTTTGCTGTGACCTATTTTAAATCAGGATTGCATCAGTTAGCTAAAGAGAAGTTTAAAGAAGTAGAAACGCAGATTATTCAGAGCAGCGAGACTTTAAATCAAGATAATAGAGCGATATTGTACAGTGGTATGCTGCTGGCTGCCCCTCACTTACGAGATGATCTAGAGGCAAATACTAACCTTTTTAAATTAGTTGGAGAACAGTACCGCACATCCAATAATTTGAGGGTAAATCCTTACCAGCTCGGAAACATCAATGAATCTTTACCGTTTAAGACGCGAGAGGGAAAGTTAAAAATTGGGTTGCTTTCAAAAGATTTTACAAAACAGTCAGTGGCAGGGGGCAGCATCGATGTGATTCGGGAGCTAGCCAAGCTAAGCCCCCACATTCATTTATATGCGACAGATTGGACGAAATCTGATGAGACGAGCCGGAAATTTGAACAAGTAGCGGCCAAGTTTTATCAGTTTAAAAAGCCTTCTGAAGAGTTTTCGCTTTATGATCAGGAAATAGTTAAACAAATATTAGAAGATGAGCTAGATATCTTGGTGGATTTGGACTCTATAACGGGTTCGGGCCATGCAGAGATCCTCGATTGCCAACCGGCTCGTGTTTGTATATCTGGGTTAGGATGTGAAGCGCCGTTTATCTCTGATAAAAATTACTTTCTTTGCGATTGGCAAACGCACCCAGCCGGCACTGAGCAGCATTACACCGAACAGTTAATCAGAATGCCTAATTCCTTTTTGGCGGTTTCTGGTTTTGACAGTACCCCAATAGATCGCAATGCTGTTCGTAAATCCTTAAGGATTGGCTTGGATCAGGTTGTTTACCTATGCGTATCCCCGGCTTCCAAGCTGAGCGATGAAATGATAGAAGCGCAGATTAAAATTCTCAAGCAGGTCCCTAATGGAGTGCTGCTCTATAAAGGTTTAGCAGACGAACAGGTAACTGTACCCGCTTATCAGCAAGCCTGTAAAGCTCAAGGAGTTGGTTTTCACCGAGTTAAATTTTTACCTCCAACACAAACTGAGAAAGAACACAGGTCTATTTATAAAAGTGCTGATGTGCTGCTAGATTCCTATCCTTATAATGGTGGGATTCAAACGCTAGAGGCATTGTGGTTTAATGTGCCGGTGGTGACGACAACAGGTGAGCAAGGCGTTGCTAGAAAGGGTTACTCATTTTTAAAAAGCTTAAACATTGAGGCGGGTGTTAGCTACTCTTGGGAAGAGTATATAGAATGGGGAATTCGATTTTGTCTTGATGCTGATTTAAGGAATGAAATTCGGGAGCATTTGGAGCGAGCTAAACAACCAGAAGGTTTAGCGCCGGTGTGGAATCCCAAGAAGTTTGCGGAAGATATGTATTCAGTTTTTGAAGAACTTCTCGCCAAACAAAGCGGTTAGTAGAGTCAGAGAGTTTTCAGTATTCGTTTATCTGTCAAAAAGGTTGAAAGAAAAACCCAAAAAACTCACCCTTGCTGATTTGACTGTTGCAGCAAGGGGTGAAACATTAAACTTTAGCGAATGTTTGGTAGTCGCTGAGGAACCATTTGGGAAGGTGAGAAACGTCAGCCGGCACCGGCAGCCGGTCGGTAGAGTAGTAAAGCGACGCTGCTAGCAGGTAATGAATGGCTTTTGATTGATTAACTTTTTTATCGATATTGGCTGTTAACTCGCCTACAAAAGCTTGTTCATTTGCAGTCAGAGGCTCATCTTTCATTTCACTGCTTAAAAGTGTGCGATCTGCCTTACCAACATCACCTGCGTAGAAACTTTCTAACGCCTCCGTTGGCACATTCTGCCAAAAATCAGCTATATGTTTGCGAAACTTTTGTAAATCTGCTAGCACTAATAAATCGGATGGCTCAATTTGATAAAGATTCACACATCCAATTAGCTCATTTAAGAATCGCCCAGAAGAAACAGTTTGTTGAACAGAGAAAGTTTGTTCTATCTTTCTTCCCTGGAAAATAACTGGATAAGCGCTCTTTATCTTCAGAATAAAAGCGTGTTTGGGTGGCAAAATTCCTTGAGCTAGCAGGGCGGCTTGAGCAACATCAGATATCCTGGCTTGCTCACAGTTAATAATTAATGATGATATTGCACCATTTGGTTCGGCAAAAGGGTCTTGAGGGGGTTCGTGTTCCTCCATTCTTTTCGGAGGAATATTTAACCTTGAAAGAGGAATTTCATACTTTTGAGCTAATAATTTAATGTCGTTTAGAGTGTTTTCATAACTTCCTGGATCTACATTAAGGCGTAAAGACATCCGTTTTAATAATTCTTCTATATTAACATCGCAATCCTGGTTTTCTGGAAAATATAGCTCTTTAGTTTTAAGAAGAACATCAGCAAGTATTATATATTGATCTTTTGAAGGAATTAAGCGAGGGTGCAATTCAGCAGAAATATCTCTCTTTTCTTCTTCTATGTAATCGTTAAAAGGTTTTGAGTTTAAGCTTTGGTAGTTGGTAGAGGTTCGTGTACTGTGTCCTGAAACTCCAATAACTGAAAGGGGACGGAAAGAGTACAAGTATTTCTCGGAAAAATAGGCATTAAGGATGCCAGAGGCGACATCCGGACAGTAGGACATAAAATATTTACCGTGGATAGATTTGATTTTTGTAATCAAATCTTGATGAGTAAAAGAGTTATAAACCATCGGCAAAAATTCATAATTTAGATGATAATTACAATATTGCAGCAATTTTTGATGTGCATTAACAATTCCAGCTTCCTAGGAAAAGCCCATTATTAGTCTGTTGCGCCGCCAAGGAACAATAGCGCTAGGCCACCAATATAAAAAGCGGTTCCAAGAAATAATTGAAAGGTTGGAATCATTGATCAGGTTGAAAGCAATTTCAATGCCGTTGGGCATTAAAGCATCATCATCTCCTAAAACAAAGATATAGTCTCCCGTTGGGTAAGATAAACCTAGCTCCCAATTGTCCGACATTGAGAGTCTTTCAGTTGCGCGATAATATTTAATTCTTGAATCGTTAAATGAAGCGACAACTTCAGCCGTTTATGGAGGGCTAAAGTTATCCATAACGATTAGTTCAAACTCTTTATAAGTTTGTTTGATTGATGACGCTCTGAATGGAATATTTAAGGGTGTCGTGTCTCTGCCGAGTTGGGATGATAATTGAAAAAAGAAATTGGGGCGTAAATTACTATTTTTGAATCTCGCTTGTTGAGTTGATTAAACTGAAGCCGGCCTAAAATTGTCAAATTACTGCAGTGTTACTGAGCAAACTATTAGCTTGTTCACGCCAAATAAATTAACCTCTATTAGAGCCGCGTTTGGCAACTTCAAAGCCTTTACTCGTTTTTTGTTTTCGAGGTTTTTCATTTGTTTGTGGGGTCATAGAACCGCTGGCAACGTCTTTGATTAGTTGAAGTTGACGGGGTAGCATATCTTTCAAAGCATATCGTTCCAGAGCTGTTTGACGAGCTTTCACGCGAAGCTCAGCCATGCGGGTGGGGTGATCCATGACTTCATCAATTCGATCTGCAATTTGCTTGGGTGAAAAGAAATCAACCAGCAACCCATTTTCTCCATCACGGATAACTTCTTTCACCGGCGCAGTGTCAGAACCTATAACTAAGCAGCCGGTTGACATCGATTCAATCATCGACCAAGACAACACAAATGGTCTGGTTAAATAGACGTGCGCTGACGATGCCTGAATCACTTTGAGGTACAAACCGTAGGGAAGAGAACCGACAAAATGAACGCGTGATAAATCGAGCGACACCTTCTTGAGCATATGCTCTTTATAAGTTTCGTTATTCGGCAAAGATTTACCGTAACAAACTCTATCTGAGCCAACAACTACAACATGACAATTAGGCCGGCGCTCTTGAATATAAGCTATTGATTCAATAAATTCTGGAAAGCCGCGATAAGGTTCCATGCCGCGTGCGACATAGGTGACAATTTCATCAACACCGGACAAATCCAGGTTAGGCAAAATCAATTTTGCGCCTGGGTTTGGCTTAAAGTAATCGGTATCAACGCCATCGTGCAGGACACTGATTTTGCTGTGGAATTCTTTGGGAAATTGTGAGCGCTGCCAATTTGTGGGAGAGACGCCCCAATCGCAAGAATATAAATCAATCAGAATGGGAGAATTTTTAACACGAATACGGGGAAAATCATCAAGGCTCAGAGGGTCTGCTGGGTCAAAGTTTGCATCTGAACCGTAGGCGTGATAAAACCATTCAAAATAACAAAGGAGGCGGCTTTTGGGAAAGGCATCCTTCACAAAAAGTGTTGGTCCCCAGCCCGAATGACCGCAAACAATATCCGGTACAAATCCTTCCTTTTTCAGCTGTTCAGCGATGCGAAATACCGCTTGTCCGTAGAGAACCGCACTTTCTAAGGGACGAACATAGTGGTGAGTTTCTGGACGCGGATCTCGACTGGGTGTGAAGACGACTTTTTTAACGCCCGGTATGTTCCACTCAGGACGCTCATTTTTAGTCCCGAAAACTACTTCATGATTGGGATCGCTGCCGAGGGCGGTTACAATATGGCGGTACTGAGCGGGGAAGTTGGGATGAAGAAATAAAACTCGCATTGGATTGGCCAAAAATATAGAATAAGACTACGCAATTAATGGAAATTTACCGAACTCGACTGGATGAGAGAGCCGGCAGCTAGCTGGGCTTTGGAAGATTTAGTGGGGAAAGAATGTCATGCCTAAATATTCCTGTAATTTGCGATTGTGGGGTTGGAAATAGTCGCTTAAGTAACGTTGGGTTGAATCCGTAAGTGGGGGGTAATCCCCTACATTGTACTTGCTGTAGTGGTCAAGTTGATAAGCCGGCAACTCTAAAAATTCAAATACCTGATCAAGAGTTTTCCCAGGATTTGTGTAAAAGTCTTCACTTTTGATAACTAAGAACTGTTTTTTGGGGAACAGATCCATCCAGGTTTCGAGTTGCTTGATGTAGATGCCGCGTGATAGGTAAGAGTAGTGCTGGTGATTGAAACTATAGTAAGTTTCATCGGCTAAAAGCTTTTCGGTTTCTCCGTTGAGCCTTTCCGCTTCCTGTGCGATAGCTTCGTCAAAGGAGAGGGACTCAAACCCCAGTCTAACTTCATGATGGTAATGTGACCAAGCTCTAGCAACCGGCTCTCTGAGCAAAACGATTAATTTAATATTGGGAAAGAGTTGATAGACTCGCTGCGGAACGCAGGGATGAAAGAGATAGTAGGGGCTTGATTCTCCGGTGATTTGCTGTTCGCTAGTTGGAAGGGGAAATTGCTGCTGATACCACTCAATTCCTTGAGAAAAGTTTAAGTCAAAAAAGTGTACTTCCTTTTGGGCTGCCGGCAGAATTTGAGGATGCTGAATCAAATACTGGTACAGGGAAGTTGTGCCACATTTTTGACCACCAATAATTAAAAAGTCTGGCATCATATATTAATACTGTAGTCCTCACGTCCTCTGGTTAAATGAGGGCTGTAACAAGGATCATGATCGATCATGTATTGCCACCGGCTCTTGAGAATTGCTGCTTCGCGGAGGCGTCGTAGTTCTTTTTCTGGGGTATCTTCGTACCCTCGGCTTTTCGATTCATAGTGATAGAGAACGACGTGGGGAAGATAGATATTTCGATATCCTTTGGCAACCATTTTTAAGCACAAATCGACATCATTGTAGGCAACTGCTAATTCTTCAGTAAATCCTCCAATGCTGTCAAAAACATCGCGCCGGCACATTAAACAAGCGCCGGTGACGGCTGAATAATTACTGATAGTTTTCACCTGACAAACGTAGCCGGGAGTGGTGGAGGGGAAATGCCGGTGACTATGCCCTGCGACGTCGCCAATTCCCATCACAACGCCAGCGTGTTGGATGGTATCGTTGTCATATAACAAAAGTGCCCCGACGGCTCCGATTGAGGGTCTCTGCGCTTGCTCAACCATTGCGTCTATCCAATCGGGTGTAACGATTTCTGTGTCGTTATTTAAAAAGAGCAAATAGTCGCCTTTGGCTTTGGTTACGGCATAGTTATTAAGTTTAGGATAGTTAAAGGGAATATCAAGCGGGTAACATTTAAACCGGCTCGGTTCTTTGGCACTCCAGTCAGCAAAAAGTTTAGCGGTTGCGGCTTCGGTGCTGCCGTTGTCTATGACAATAACTTCATAATTTGGATACACGCTCTTTTTAAAGATCGATTCCAGACATTGATTCAGCATTCCCGCCAAATCTTTGGTAGGAATGATGATGCTGACTAATTTATAATCGGAGATTTCGTAGCGCACCGTATAGTGTCCAAGATAGTCAGTAACGCCTGCGATTCGTCCTTTTTCGCCGCGTCTATGAATGGCTTCTGCAATCGCTTTTTCGGCGGCTTCGTAAGCGTAAGATTTGACGCTAGCGGTGCCGGTTGCGGTTGATTCTGGATGAACTCGCCAGTGGTAGAGAATTTTGGAAATGTGGAAGATTTGTTCGGTTTTTTCTGTGAAGCGAAGAACGAGATCGTAATCTTGGCTGCCTTCATAGCCGGCTCGAAATCCGCCAATTTCATTTAAAATTGAGCGTCGGTAGGTTCCCAAATGGCAAGTGTACATTCGGGATAGGAAAGAGTCGGGACACCAGTCAGGCTTGAAGAAGGGATCTTTGAGGCAATTACCCTCATCAATTTTATCTTCATCTGAATAGATCATGTCGGCTTCGGGATGCCGGTTTAACAGCAACGCGACTTCATATAAGGCATCCGGCGTTAGTAAATCATCATGATCAAGCAGTGCCACAAATTCGCCGGTAGCAATTTCTAAAGCTGAATTAGAAGCGCGAGCAATATGGCCATTTTCGCTTCTAAAAAGAACTTTTATGCGGCTATCTTTTTCCGCGTATTCCTTTAAAATCGATTTTACATACAATTCTGTTGAAGCATCATCTGCAATGCACAGTTCCCAATAGGGATAAACCTGATGAATAACTGATTCAATTGCTTCTTTTAAGAAACGTTCAGGTGTGTTAAAAACCGGCATAATGACGCTGATCACCGGCTTATAAGGAAAAATTTCCAAGGTTTCAGCCATTTTGCGAAGATCGGCTTTTCTGGGATAATGTTTGTTGAGCCAACGTGCGTAAGGATCGTCATTCGTTGCCATTGCCGGCGCTGCTTCAATCACTGCCGGCGGCGTGGTATCAAGCTTAAGATAAAGTTTCTTAAATACTTTTGATAAGGTATGCCGTGTGCCTTTGGTTTTCCAAATAATAGATAGATGCTTTAGACGTGACAAAATATGTCGAGGACGTGAGAGTGCACTTTTAAACATCGATCTATCAGCTTGTGAACTTGCTAGTTTGGGTTGAAGAATTGAGGGAATGAAAGCAACTGGTTAGGGTTCATGTTTTAAGCCTATGACTTTTTTAAGCTTAAACCATTGGCCGCGTAACTTCCAAAATTTACTGGTTTCCATCGCAGCAACGGTTGCTTGTGAGGACTCCAATGCCAGTTGGGTTTGTTGCAAATGGTTTTGAGAATGGAAGAGTTCATCTTGAATGCGATCAAGCTGGGTTTGAGTTTGTTGCAACTCATTATGCCGGCTTTCTAATTCGCCTTGGATGCGATCAAGCTGGGTTTGGGTTTGGTGCAACTCGTTATGCCGGCTTCCTAGTTCGGTTTGGGTTTGTTGGAGCTGAGTTTGGGTTTGTTGTAGTTGGTTTTGTGAGTTCTCCAACTCACCTTGGGTTTGCGCTAGCTGAGTCTGCCGGTGTATGAGTTCAGCCTGCAATTGAGCTTGCGTTTGTTGCAGTTGCATTCGCGCTTGCTCTAAGTCAGCTTGAGTTTGTTTTACTTGCACCTGCAAACTTTGAGAATGAGCGCTTTCTCTCAGCAAGGCAAACTCTTTTTCTGCCAATATATTAGCAAAATTTGTTGTATAAAGTCCCAAATGTTTGGTACAAATATATCGAAAAAGTTGCTTGCGATTTTCTGGCACATTGCAAGCGCTGACCATAGACTCTGATCGCACCCGGTAGTCAAACATCACTTCCGGAATGTGATAAAACTTCCATCCTTGTTCAGCAGCACCTAGCCAAAAATCCCAATCCTCATAGCCTAATTTATCGGGTATTTTTGGATCGTAACCGCCACAATCTTTCCAAACAATTTTTCGGAAAACCGCACAGGCATCAATATAATTTCCCATTGCCAGCCGGTTAATATCAAATTCGGGAACTTGCCAAACTCCTGTTTTCGCGCCAAAAAATTCGGCATCGCCGTAAACAACTCCAATTTCTGGATAATTATCCAAAATTTCAATACTTTTTACGATATAGTTTTCTCTAACTTTATTGTCTGCATCTAAAGGTAAAATATAACGTCCTAAAGCTTTGCTAATTCCTGTATTTCTTGCTTGAGCTAATCCTTGGTTAATTTGATCAATAACTTGATAGCCATTTTCTTTTAAATAATTTAAAACTTTATGGGTTAGGGGTTCGGTTGAACCATCATTAACAATAAGAATTTCTACAAAATCATGATTTTTATAATTTTGCAAACCTGAAACAGCCTCAAGTATAAACTCGCCGTGATTGTAACAAGGAATCACTACTGATAAAGCGATTTGGCTGCTTCTAGGTTCTCTTAAGGCAGACATTTAATTTCGTTCTCCTGGTTTCTCATGGGTGTTTCGGTTAATTAATTTTAGCTAGCTTTTTAATTTTAGATAAGGCTCGATGCAATTTCCAAACTTTGGAGCTTTTTAAAATTGCATTTTCTTGTTTTAATTGAACGATTTGAGATTCCAGTTCAATTTTATCCTGCTGAATCTGTCGGTAAAGATTCTGAAGCTGTCCCTGATTTTCAAACGCCTGCCGGTAGAGTAATAAAGGTAAGCATTCTGGATGAGAAATGTTGCCGGATGTCGGTTCCTGTGAAAAATCACTGGGAATATCTGCTACGCGATCTAAGTCGGCGAGAAGTGAGAAATATTGAGGCGCAATATGCTGTAAAAGTTGAACAAGGGGATGCTGCCGGCCTAAACTATTAAAAAGGCTGGAATCATAAATTTCTTTCAAGCGTGCCGGTTCATAATCACTGGCAACTTTCAAGTTTAGCTTAGTCTCTAGCAGTTCAACCAGCCGAGTTGGAGATTGCAGTAAGGTATTAATATTAACTAAAATACACCGATCTGAATGCCGAGCGTAAAAATCTAGGAGATGCCGGTTATAAAAAGCCCAAACTTTTAAGGGATACTCCGGGTGTTCGGTAAATATTCCACTATTGAGGCGAAGAATAGAATCAGCGACATCCCAGGGTAAGCGATAAACTAATAAAAATCGTGCTTCAGGAAGTAATTGTTCCCAAAAATCAAGCATGAGAGAGGTACGCGGATCTTTCCAACCCCAAAAAGCTGATTTTTGATGGCGAGATGCGATTAATTCTTTTGCCGGCTCAATATAGTTGTGAAAATTGTCGCGATCCAACCATTCACTTTCTGTCCAACCCCAATCAGTCCAACCGGCTTCTCCCTGCCGGCAGCAATTCTGAAGAATGGTTCGCTGAAATTCTAAAAAATCCAAATCTTCAAAATAACCCTTGGCATTAAAGATATCAGCGGCAAAGAAATTTTCTCCTAAATTAATACCCAAAGCTTGGATAAATGAAGCAGTTAGGGATGTGCCAGAACGATGCATTCCGGTTATGATTAAAGTCTGTGACATCATTTTCCCCACTTTGCGCTTAGTTTTGTTTAAATTAATTATTTAAAGTTTCAGATTTTTAGCTTTTATAATTCTTCAGGTTTTAAAGAATTTTCCCAGTCTTCTTGCGGCAAGTCATTCATCACCTGTGATGAAAACAAAGATACCTTTTTTCCTTTAATGGCTAAAAACGTGCTGCGATCCGTTTCCTTTTTTAGTCGCATCATTTCATATTTTTTGACGGGAGGGTTGTGACATTCATAGATAGAAGTAAACCCGATCTGAGACAGAAAGTTATATAAAGAGGGACGAGTAAACCAAAAACTGTTGAGATTATCTAATGATGACCACAAAACCTTCACTCTTTCTTCAACAGTCGTATTGGGATCGTGTTCTGTGTATAATCTTCCCCAGTATTCTTTTTCTTTATATAAAGCAGAAGTTTCCGTCACCATACTAACCTGAGTGTCTATGATGGCAAAACTTTGACAAACTTCTGAAATTTTTTCTAAAAACTCAAAAACATCGGGAACATCTAAATGATAAAGAATCCCTATACACAGAACAATATCAAACTTTCCATATTTTTCTAGACTAAGATTGCGAACATCATCTTGGATAATTTCTATATTATTGACTGATAAAACATCCTTGGCAAACCGCGCCTTTTCTACATTCGCTTCTCTCCCTTCTATGGCGACAACGTTTGCACCTTGCAAGGCAAGTTCCATGCCATAAAGTCCTTCCAGGCAAGCCAAGTCTAAAATTCGCAGGTTTTCAAATGATTTACCCGAAATATCGGCAACCATTTGCACGATCCGCCTTAATTTAACTTCTGCGCCAGTAATAGTTTGCCGGCTAATGGTGTAAAGATCGCCATCCAGTTGAATGTTGTGATTTGTCCATTCTCCAAACTTTTGAATGATTTCTGCTTTTTTCTGCTGGATAGTTTCGAGGTTACTCATCTGAATTTTAATAGGACAAAAGATGCGGTAATTTTACAAACTTAGGGTTAGAGATATGGAGAGGATTAAAACTTATATCCCTACAATTCTGATAAATTCAAGTTTTTTGTTTCTTCGACTACGCATAAGCTAGGCTCAATCAGTAAGTCAACGATTCCACTTCCACAGGACTCGATTTGAGGTTGAACTCTAAACATGGCAACATCAATACAACGAGCCAGGTAAGTAAAATTGCCGTCAACAATCCCTGAAACGCCGGCATTTAAAAAGTATACACCAGGATGCAGCAGACACTGAAATTGAAATTTGACAACTAGGGTTGTTTCAGCTTCAACATGGTTAATAGAATGACTGCTGGTTGAAAAGGAAGCGCCTCCCAGTTCAAATCCGCTTAACGTTTTGATTAACATCCCAAAGCGAATTTTAGAAGCCGGCTTAAAAAATGAAACGGTGTACGTGTAAATGTAATGATTTCGCCCAATCAGGTGATTGACAACTTTACCCTCAAGTGTCGTAATTTGAGGATTGATAATTTTGGCACCGCGAGGCACATAGGAAATCGTATTCGCCGGCACCAATTCCGGATCATAAAATTCACCTAATCCTTTATCCTCCATTGCTTGATTCGGCACAACAGATAATAAAGGAGTTTTTTCACAAACTAGGACATTTTGATTAACCGGCTCAGGATTTACCGGCTTATTCAAAGCTCTAATATCCTCCCGCAAAGACTGTTCAATATCAGCCGGCGCGTAAATTAACTTGTGATATTTATCTAAAACAAACTTGGGCGTATTAAACAACAATAACTCGCCGCGATCCATTAAAATCGCCGAATCGCAAAGTTCTATCACTGCCGCAGCCGAGTGAGAAACAAATAAAACCGTTCCGCCTCTTTCCTGAATCGTTTGCAGGCGGACAAAACATTTGCGCTGAAACGCTTCATCCCCAACTGAAAGCGCCTCATCCACAATCAAAATATCCGGATCAACACTCGTTGAAACCGCAAACGCCAGCCTGACAAACATCCCGCTGGAATAAGTTTTCACCGGCTGATCGATAAAATCTCCAATATCTGCAAAAGCCGCAATTTCATCAAATTTTTCTTCAATTTCTTGATGCTTTAATCCTAATAACTGACCGTTAAAAAAAACATTCTGCCGGCCTGTAAACTCAGGATTAAACCCGCTTCCCAACTCTAACAAAGCTGAAACTCGACCCTTGACCTCGACTTCGCCCGTTGTTGCCGCAAGCGTTCCCACAATGACTTGCAACAGCGTACTTTTTCCTGAACCATTGCGCCCCACCACCCCTAAAGTCTGCCCCTTTGGCACTTCGAGGTTAATATCTCGCAGCGCCCAAAACTCCTCACTCCTGCTCTTTCCAGGCAGTAAAATTTCCTTTAATCGATCTACAGGATGCCCGTACCGCTTAAAGCACTTCGAGACATTTTTTAGTGAAATGGCAACGTCATCTTGCATGGGATTCTGCTGTAAAAACCGGCAACGAATAATCTAACAATTCAATTTGAAAATTTAGAGAACATCCGCAAAAGCAGGACGCAACCGCTTATACGTCCATAATCCTCCATAAAACACAATTAAAGAAACCACAGAAGCCACGCCCCATTCTCCCCAGTGCTTGACTTCCCCTACTAATATTAAATCCCGATAAACTTCAGAAATTGCCGCCATTGGATTAATCCAAAATACCAACGCCCGCCAACTTTCGGGAATGATTTCTGCTGGATAGCAAATCGGCGTAAAGTAGAACCAAAAATTTAAAATGACTGAAGCAGTTTGGGGAATATCTCGCAAAAACACCGTCATCGCCGCCCCTAAATATCCAAAGCCGGCAGTTAACAGTAATTGCGGCAACCAAACCAGCGGCAGTAACGATAAAGTTGGGTGTAAAGAGTGGGTTGTCATGGCTAACAAGACAATTAAAGCCATTAAACCAAAAGCACTCTCAATGAAGGCTGAAAGCACCGGCACCATCGGTAACAAAGTCAGCGGAAACACCACCTTCTTCACCAAATTAGGCTGCGCCACAACCGATCCCGATGCCTGAAGAAAGCCGCCGGTAAACGCTGTCCAAGGCAACAAGCCTGCAAACAGCCACAAACCAAACGTTAAATTATTCTCCGGCATTCCGTTCAAGCTGAGCTTCACTTTCAACACAATTGAGAAGACATACGTGTAAATCACCAATTGTGATAACTGAGTTACTAACGGCCATAAATTCCCCAAAACTGAGCCTTTATACCGTGCCTCTAACTCTCGCCGCACCAGCGTTCTCAACAGCTCGAACTTCAGCCACCACTGAGCCTCCCTCAAGGGGTTACGTCTGACTCTGCCGGCCTTTTGGACAACTCCTTTCATCGACCTCAGCAATTTTACCTTCCTTACCTACTACCTACACACCACCTAAAACACTCCACCCCAAGCTTTGGGGTTAGCTGTTCTATTAAACAGCAATCAATCTCAACAGCACCGAACAGAATCGCCTTTAGCCTGTGATGAATTTGAGTTTCCTAACGTTCCCCGCTCACCCCGCAAGCGCCGGTTAAGCCGGTTTGGCCAAGCCTAACCCCACCTTAACGGTGTCTCGTCACCATAGATTAAGATTTTATGCAGAATTTTTCAACTTGTTAAGCCAAACTTTTGTTTTCCCCGCTCTCAGAAAGCACCGGCTGCACCGCTTGCTCGATCGCCAGCCGTTGCTCTGCATCATATCCCCAGCGCTTGAGAAACGCTTCATAAACCCCCTCACCGGCAGTCACACTCTCCAACATCTGCTGAGCCAGCTCGTGTGTCCGTGGCAGCTCAAGCATGGCAATTAAACCCGCCGAACGGGTGGAAGTCCGCGCAGAATTCGCCGCCATCGCCTCATCCTGCCTGCGCCGGTGCGCCACCACCATCGCCGCCGACATCGCTACATTTTTCACCAGCAATTCTGAGACAATCTCAGGAGAAGTCCGCAATGCGTTAATCACGCCAATAGACGGATGATCTGCCAAAGGCCGGTTATCCGTTAGATAAGTCACAAAAAATCCCCGTGCCCCATTTTCGCTGCTAACGAGCCGGGTCAGTACCGATTCTATATCCTCCTCCGATAGCGCTCCTGCTTCGATCTGGTCGAGTAAAGATTGAGTCAGCGAGATCGCTTGCTCAAACGTCAAAGATTCCGGGACAGACAAAGACAGTGGAACAGTCATAATTTAAAAAATCGTTAAATCAGAACTTTGGCCGGCAAGAAAGTCCAACCGGCAAACAAGGTAACTTGAACTAGGGGAATATTTTATACGACGCGATCAAATCCGGTTAATTGGTTTCTTTCATAAAAACATGGCCACAATTGTCAAATCCAATCAGACGGATAAGTTCACAGCAAAAGGCCGGTTTTGAGAAAAATTTAAATCTCACAGCGAAGCACCAACCAAATTTAAAATTTAAACTCTAAAATCCTATGGCAATCGTCTCCTCCAACAAACAACCGCAAGAACCAAAACGGCAAAAAAGCGCCGCCGAAAAACCGGCAGCCTACAACGCGCCGGCTCCCTCCCTGCTTGAACCTCAAGCAATTGGTGAGGAAGACAGCAACAGCAAACAAGAAGAGAAAATTCGACCCCAGCGACTTGCAGACTACATTGGGCAAAAAGACCTTAAAGAAGTCCTCGATATTGCCATCAAAGCCGCCAAATCCCGGCAAGAATCCTTAGATCATCTCTTACTCTACGGCCCTCCTGGCTTAGGTAAAACTACAATGGCCCTGATTCTCGCCTCAGAAATGGGCGTCGGCTGCAAAATCACCACAGCGCCGGCATTAGAACGTCCGCGCGACATTGTCGGCTTGCTCGTCAATCTCCAACCCGGAGACATTCTTTTCATTGATGAAATTCATCGCCTCAGCAAAATGAGCGAAGAAATTCTCTATCCGGCAATGGAAGATTTTCGCCTCGACATCACCGTCGGGAAAGGCCAAAGCGCCCGAACTCGCAGCATCCCTCTGCAACGCTTCACCCTTGTAGGGGCAACCACAAGAGTTGGAGCTTTAACTTCTCCCCTGCGCGACCGATTTGGCCTAATTCAGCGCCTGCGCTTCTACGAAATCGACGAACTTAGCCAAATTGTGCTGCGAACCGGCCAAATTCTCAAAACGCCCCTAACTGACGAAGGGGCAACAGAAATCGCCCGACGATCTCGCGGCACCCCGCGCATTGCCAATCGGCTGCTTAAACGTGTGCGTGACTACGCCGAAGTCAAAGCAGCCGGCACCATTACCGCCGAAGTTGCCGGTGAAGCCTTAGAACTGTTCAACGTAGACCCCTGCGGCTTAGATTGGACAGATCGCCGGCTGCTTAGCGTCATCATCGAAAATTTCAAAGGTGGGCCGGTTGGCTTAGAAACCATCGCTGCCGCCACCGGCGAAGACACCCAAACCATTGAAGAAGTCTACGAACCTTACTTGCTGCAAATCGGCTATCTCAACCGCACCCATCGCGGGCGCATGGCTACTGACGCTGCTTGGAAACACCTTGGTTATAGTCCTCCAGATCAGCAGTTATCGTTGCTGCGGTGATTTTTTGGGGCATGGGGCATAGGGCATGGGGCATTGGGCATGGGGGATAGGGCATGGGGCATGGGAGGGGAGAGTGTAAGAGGGGGTGAAGAGTGATCAGAAAAATCACAAATCTCTGAATGCCGGCCTCACGAATCACCAAATGTCTGAATGCCGGCCTCTAAAATTAGCAAATCCCTTATAAACTTCACGATGATTCGCTCGATTCTCAAAATCCTGTGTGTGTTGCTTGTCAGTGTAGTTATCAGCTTCGTGAATAATGCCCCAGCTATCGCGCAAACTACAGACCAAATACCCATTGAGGAACTCGCCAGCCAAGCCTTTGATGCCACCAACACCGGCGACTTTGCCACCGCAGAAAACTACTGGACACAAATTCTTGAACAATTCCCAGATAATCCAGCAATTTGGAGCAACCGGGGAAATTCTAGAGTTAGCCAAAACAAATTAGAAGCGGCACTTGAGGACTACAACAAAGCGATTGAACTTGCCCCCAGCGCCCCCGATCCTTACTTAAATCGCGGGACTGCGCTGGAAGGACTGGGCCGGTATTCAGAGGCGATTGCTGATTATAATCACGTGTTGGAACTCGACCCCCAAGATGCAGCAGCCTACAACAACCGGGGTAACGCAGAAGCCGGCCTGGGACAGTGGAAAGCTGCGATCTCAGATTATGGGTACGCTGCTGATTTGGCCCCAGATTATGCCTTCGCCCGCGCTAACTATGCCCTCGCCCTCTATCAAGCCGGTGAAACGGAGGAAGCGCTTCGCACGATGCGGAATTTAGTCCGCAAGTACCCCAAGTTTCCCGATATCCGGGCAGCGCTAACTGCTGCACTTTGGGAGCAAGGAAAACGCGGCGAAGCTGAAAGTAATTGGGTTTCAGTCGTGGGTATGGATTCGCGCTATAAAGACATTGATTGGGTGAAAAGTATCCGCCGCTGGCCGCCGGCAATGGTAACTGCCCTAGATAAGTTTCTCCATCTTCAGTAGGGAAAGTGAGTCCTGAGTCCTGAGTCCTGAGTCCTGAGTGCCCCATGCCCTATGCCCCATGCCCTATGCCCCATGCCCCATAACCAATTCCTGAATTACCTTCGGCGTTAGTTCTTCTACATTGCTCAACACAATTGCGGCACCGGCTGCTTTGAGGGTGTCGGTGTAGCTGTTGCAATGTGCCGGTGTTTCTTGAACGTGAGGCGGCAGAATTCCTACGCCAATCCAAGTTCGGGATGGCTGTAGCTGTTGCGCTTTTTGGATAGTCTGCATATCTGCAACGGTGTCACCGGCATAGACAACCGGCTGTAATCTCGCAATTTGATGCCGGTGTTCCAACTGTTCCACTGCTGCGAACAAGCCGGTGGGATCGGGCTTATCTGGGGCATCTTCCATTGCTACGAGCACGGGTGATTTTAAGCCCAGGCGTCCTTCTAAAACATAAGCGGCTTCGGCCCTTGGTGCTCCGCTAAAAAAGCCCCAAGCAATCCCCCCATCTGTCAACTGTTCTAGATAGCTTATATGTAACAGTAAAGTTTCTTGACAAATGTATCCATTCCATGCATCTTCATCACTACCGCGATAGCGGGATTGGAAGAAGGCGACGATGGCATCAAAATTGAGGTTAATTTGCTCTCGCGGCTGCCCCTGGCCCTCAAAGTGGCGGTAAACCAATTCTTGAGTGGCTAGCCAGTCGTTGTTCCAGATGCCTTCCGATTTCAGCCGGTCGATGTCCACCGGCATGGGGCGGTAAGCGTTGCCGGTGAAAGACTCGACCGTATCGGCTAAAGCCCGCCGGTAAGAGCCGGCCACGTCCCGAATCACGCCGTCAATATCAAACACAACGATAGCCGGTGCCGGCGTTGCTTCTGTGCTAAGTTCAGTATCCAAAGAACTAACATCCGATTGATTAATCAATTGATTCAGGCAACTGCCCAAAGCTGAAACCCTATCAGATTATGGATTTTACCAATAAATTCTAAGATTAAATTAAAAATCGAGCCGGTGCGGTAGAATGAGAGACTGTAGATTTTCTTTTTTAATCCTGGGGTTGCCCTGGAGGTGTTTTTGTCGAAGTTCATTCTGAAAGTTCTCTGGCTAGAAGAGAACGTCGCCCTCGCTGTTGACCAAGTTGTAGGCAAAGGCACTAGCCCTTTGACATCTTACTTTTTCTGGCCTCGCAACGATGCCTGGGAACAGCTCAAAAATGAAATGGAAGCCAAACACTGGATTTCCGAAGGCGATCGTGTCGAGTTGCTCAACAAAGCAACGGAAGTCATTAATTATTGGCAAGAAGAAGGCCGGCGTCGGCCTATGGCTGAAGCGCAAACGCGGTTTCCAGAAGTTACCTTTACAGGTAGCAACTGAACCCAAATTCATAGAATCTGTTGCTAGCGGATGCCTAGTCTCCATCAGGAAGCTAGGCATCCGCTTATTGCTATGTCAAAACATTGCCGCTATACTGAGCTGCAATCGGCTTGGTTATTGCAAACTTGAGCGGATAATTTTCTCAAAAAGACTTGCTTGTGCGATCGCTTAAGTCATGACTCCTCAAGAAACTTTGATGCCGGCTGAGCAAAATATAGTCATAACAGATTCAGCCACGCTCGATCAATCCATCACAAATAGAGTGGATAGTTGGATAGTTACTCGTGGTGAACTATCCTTGCCTTGTGTGCCGGCTTTGTTAGATAAATACGTGGAGCGATTGCAAGCGCTCTTTGAAAGTATTGGCAAGCCGTGGAAACCCGAAGAATTAGAGCGATTGCGCCAGTTGCTTGCCCAGAAGTTAGCAACGGCGTTTGAGACTTCTCCCCATTCCCGAATAATCGTGAAGTATGAGACAGATAAGTTTCCTTCCACCCCAACAAAGCGCTTAGTGCTATCAGTTTCAGTCCTCGTTTCCACTGTTGAAGACGAGTACAAAATGTGGACTCAAACCAGAGAACCGCCGTTATTTGGTAAGCATCCAGACGCTAAGGTGATGGCAGTTGCAGCGGAACTAGGCGAACCGGCTAGTGCAGCGATCTTGGATGTGGGTGCCGGCACAGGTCGGAATACGCTGCCACTGGCAAGACTTGGCTATCCTGTTCAGGCATTAGAAATGGTGCCGGCATTTTTGCGGCAGATCCTGGCTGTTGTCAACGCAGAAGGGTTGCCGGTGATGGTAACACCGGGAAACATCCTTGATCCAAAAATTGAACTACCAAAGGCTAATTACAAACTGGCTATCGTCGCCGAAGTTGTCTCTCATTTTCGCAGTGTTGAGCAGTTGAAACACTTGCTTACGAAAATGGCTGAGGTGCTGCGTCCGGGTGGTTTGTTACTATTTAATATGTTCTTAACCATAGAAGGTTATGAGCCAGATGCTGTTGTTCGGCAGATGTCTGAAGTGGCTTGGTCATCCCTATTTACGCCGGCAGAACTTGCGGCAGCGCTGGAAGGGTTGCCCCTAGAATTGGTATCAGATGAATCGGTTTATGAGTATGAGCAGGAACACTTGCCGGCTGAAGCATGGCCACCAACCGGCTGGTTTACTCAATGGGCTGCCGGTCGAGATTTATTCCCAATTTCAGATGGATTGCCACCGATAGAATTGCGCTGGCTGCTTTACAGACGCTTGTAATCTGAATGCTCTTTGGTGATGAAAGAGTAGATTTGGGTGAAAGTTTTTTTAACCACAGATGATAGCGTAGCGTGCGGTGCCGCCATACACACATTTGTAATCCCTATTTTGTTTTGGGATGAGTTGGATGTGCGTTAGCTTAATAATTTGGCATCGCAACCTATTTAAGCTTTTCTCCAAGGCTGTCTTGACGATGAAATCAACTTCACAGGGGAATATCGCTTTCAATTCGTCTTGCAGTTGTAGGGTTTCAGTCAAGCCTCGTTTAGCTTTGGGTGCAAAGGTCACTAACACATCAATATCGCTATTAGGCCGAAAATCTGACCGCAGAACGGAACCCAATACTGCAAATTCAATAATGTGCCGGCGCTAACAAAATTCATCGATTGCTTGAAAGCGAAACCCCCAAGCGTCTCTTAAGAAGAGTTTTTTTTTCCTGAGATCTAATAAGATACTAAGAGAGCCTGCTGTTATCTTTAGACTAGAAAAAAGAATTCCCCATCTTCTTACTTTTTTTTCAAGCCTAGCTTTTTACGAAACTCCTCATCATTAAGTAACTGAAGTTTGTGCAAGCAATTGCTTCGCCTGCAGCCTGTAAAGACGCTATCGCTTACAATAGAGTCAACACTACTCTGTGACTAACATCATGCAAATCATCCTGCCACCTGAAGTTGAAGCCCTTGTGCAGCGCCAACTCATCAGTGGCAAATACAATAGTGCGATCGAAGTCATCCTTGCAGGTGTAACACTCCTTGAACAACAGCAAGACATCTACCGAGGACGATTACAAGAACTTCAACAGGATGCACTTGTGGGCTGGGAAGCATCCCAACGCGGTGAAGTTGTTGATGGTGCAACGGCAATGGCACAAATCCGCACCAATATGAGATCGCGCTACAATTCTCCAGAAGCATGACCGCTCAATTTCGGCTCACCGAACCCGCAATTCGAGATATTGAGCAAATTGCAGACTACATCGCTAGTCAATCAGGACTCGATCAAGGCGATCGCTTTTTGAACAAACTCGACGTTAAATTTATCAAAGTTGTGAAAGATGCGATCACACTACTCGTACAACTTCAACTCAAAGGTGATCGCTCTTCACTACTTCAATTTTAAACTATTAAAAGTGCCACTTTATGTTAACGAGCTAGTATAGCCGTTATATTTGCTTCTAAAGCGGGATTTTGAACTAAATGGAAAAGTAACTGTCCTAACCAGCTTTTACTTTCTTTGCTCAGAGAGTGGATTATTGGCAATATATCTACCTCTCCCCGATTTTCGATTTTTTCCACTTCTGTTTCTATTGCCTTAAAGATTTCTTCAATAGAGGGACAGGAAGGGCTAATCCTGATTTCCTGAACACCAGCCTCTAACTTCTGCAGGGCACTCTGGGGAAGCTGGTTTGGCATTTGCTCACGTACCTGCCCCACAAGAAATTGAAGCTGGGGAATAAGCTGATTAGGGTCAGAACGGAGGGTTTGGAGAGGTGTCAAAAGTTGATCGCTTAAAGCAGGTTTATCGCTCAGTGCATTCCAGAAACTTTTTAGGGTTTCTTTTTCTTTCTCCGGTACTTCGCGGATTTCTTCTGGAATGCCTTCTAGCGAAGCCAATCTAAACATAAAATCTTCAGCATCAGTAATAGCTCCTTCTAGAAGGAGTGGATTATCTCGCGGTCTGCCTGTTGCCATAAATGTCGTTCCAGGTTGAGGACTTATACTTATACTATTTTCTTCTCTAGTCTCCAACCAAGACCCAAAGCTCTTCATTGCCTCTTTTCTTGACATCGCCATTTATTTTGACTCTATTGAATTGAATAATATTTTACATTTACATTCCTAATTTCCTCCAATCTGGATAGGCGTAACAGAACGATATAGTCCTCGCTCTGTTGCAAACCAGAGATGGTTATCTGACCCCAAAACAATATTGTATAGAGTCTGTATTTTTTTTAAATCTAAAGGAACCTGGAGCCAAGTATCTGTAGTAGTGCTATAGAGAAAAAGACCGTTATGTCGTGTACCAGCCAGAAAAAAGCCTTTAGGGAGTGCAGCAATAGCTGTCACTTGCTCTGAGGTTACATGATAGTTATCCCATATATCATCCGTCCTCGCCGGAGTATCTATGCCTTTAGCAAAACGCTTCGCCTCTCCAGTGCTGGTTCCAGCCCAGAGATGTCCGCTATTGTCAAGGGTTATAGATTTTAAAGAATCAGGAAGTGAATCTATTGGACTGCGCCGCTCGTTTTTGTCCCAGTAACACCCTGATAATTTCTCTAGAGACCATCGGACAAGGCCGCGATCAGTTGCTATCCACAGCACGCTACGTTGCGTGTCAAAGATCATTTGATATACCTGTAGTTTTACAGAAGGATCTGCAAGTGCCGGACAAAGGGACTGAATCTCGTTTATGATTTGGCACTGCCCTGACTTTTGTAAGCAAACACCGCTGAAAGTTCCCACCCAAAGGCGATTTTGCTGATCGCGAACTAGACTGGAAACGAACCCAGGAGCAGACACGAGTTCATCAGTGAACTTCCAATCGCCATTTTGGAAACTGCCATGTCGTAAGTGTCGCACGCCCCCCTTCGATACTCCAACCCAAATATCTTTCTTCTCCACTAACAGAGCCGTGACTGAATTTCCTTCTAGGTAAGTTTGCGTACCACCCTTAAGAAGGTCATAGCGCATCAGTCCTTTTCCTTCCTGGTTGCCTTCATCCTTGCTTGTGACGAGAGTCATCCATACTGCTTCTTTAGTCATGGATAGGTTTGTCACAGCGAAACCTTCAGTTTCTGAAACTAGGCTAACCTTAGCGATTTGATTAGCAAGGTTTCTATGCTCCTGTTCAACTGCTATCTCATGAAGTTTTGCCTCCGCGAGTCGCCATTGCCAGTAAGTAAACACTGCTAGAGCTGTAGTGATGCTCAAACCGATCACTAGTCCTAGTGTGATATGTTGCCGCAGGCGTATGCGCTCATTCTTCTCCCTATCCCGCAGAGCCAAACTAAGCTGGATGAAAACTCGCTCCTCTTGACTCAATTCAGCTAGACGTTGCTGCTGCCAAGCTTCTGCCTCCGATAGCAGAAAGCCTCCCAACAATGCTCCATCATCCTTATCCGTAGTCTCCCATTGACGCATCGCAGTACGCAGCCGCTCTTGCCACAGGCGAAAGGCTCGATCCTCTTTCATCCACTTCCGCAGGCGTTGCCATTCTCGGATTAGAGCTTCATGGACAATCTCGACAGTTTCTTCTTGGGCTTCTCCGGTAGTTTTTTTGCGATCGCTCACGACCAACCTTTCATCAGCCAAACGCTTGACCAAATCCCAGTTTTCTTCCCCTACCTCAGCGCGTGTCGCCTGACGGCGGATGTCAGGGGTTCCTTCACCAGGACGCACTAATTGGATAAAGATTTTTTGGGCTTGTTTGTGTTCGAGAACACTAAACTGAGCGTACACTTCCTCAGCATGGTTGCTCAAGGCTTTCTCCACACCACCAATCGCATCATAGGCAGCATGAGTCAGTTTGCCGTCTCTCTGTTTTTTCCATAGCTGAGTGAGTGCAAACTCCAGTAACGGTAAGTTGCCCGGTTCCTCGCCAACAGCATCCAAAATCCGCTTAGTTAGTCCCTGCTCCATCTTCACACCCTGTTTCTGAGTTGGCTTTTCAATGACATCTTGGAATTCCTGGCGGTTCATAGGGCCTAGTTTTACATCAGTATTTTGCAAGGCATCGGCAAAGGGGCGGTAAGAGAGGGCGTATCCCAGAAAGTCTGCCCGCAGGGTAAGGACAAGGCGGAAATTCCGCGCTTCATTCAGCGCTTCCAGTAATCGGTCTAAAAATAGCTGGCACTCCGATCCATCCTTACAGAGGGTATACAGTTCCTCAAACTGATCAGCTACCAGCAGCAAACAGGTGCTTGAGTTTTTCTCCAGAATGCGCGTCACTACATCTTGCAACCCTACGTCTCCCAGCCGAAGCGTTTTCGCCAGCTTGTTAATTTCAGCCAATTGATCGGTTTCGCTCATCTGGGTTTCCAGCAGGGGAACCAGCGCAGCGGCAAGATTACGGAAAGGACGCTCTCCTGGACGGAACAAGTTAATTAGCCAGTCCCCTTGCTCCCGCAGTTGAGGCACACAACCTGCAAACACTACCGAGGACTTACCACTGCCAGAAGAACCAATCACAGCCACCAACTGCTGTCTTTGTACAGCAGCTACTAGCTGTTCGGTGAACGTTTCCCGTCCAAAAAAGAACTGAGCATCCTGCTCTCGAAACGCAAACAAACCCCGGTAAGGACAAGAGGGAATGGCTTGTTTACCCAAATCAGACCAAGCGCTTACCAGAATGCCGGTAGGAATAATAAACGCGGCTTTTACGTCTGCTCGGTTCATTTCCGCCGCCACAGCCATCCCCGCCACACCCTGAAGTTCCTCATCCCACACCGGCGCACCGCTGAAACCAGGTTCTAAGCGATAACCGGGTTGTTTCACATCCTCTAGCTGCACCCAACCGTTGGCAATTCGTCCGCGCAACACCCCAGAAGCGGAAACCCCATTTGGTTGTCCTGCCGGAAACCCCAAAACTCGGAACGGATGACCCCACAAGTCCTCTGACGTTACCAATTGTGCCGGTTGAGCGGTGTCTGGGAGATCAGTTTCCAACTCCAAGCCGGCAATATCTTCAAACGCCTGATTCGGATTGACAGGTTGCCAGAAAATTACCTTAGCTGCAAACATCTGTTTAACAGCCAAGAGCGGGAAGTCCAAATTGATGACACCCTCAGGCTGTTCTTGAGTGGTGCGGGAAATACCGAGCGCATCAGCCGCCACATGGGCGCAGGTGAGGATGTACTTGGATGAGACTAAAAAGCCGGCACCAACAACCTTTTGCGATTTTGAGTAAATTCTGACAACCGATGACTCAAGGGGTGCCGGCATTTGGAGAATTTTGCTTCCACTTCAAGGTAATTTCGTAGTTAACTTCACCCTCCCCTGATGCGATTACGGCTCCAAGTCCAGCCGTCATTTTAATGCCAAATTTAACCTCAACTTCACTAGCCGGCTCATTCAAGCTCCGCACCTTGTTAATAATGGTACTGGCTACCGGCTTGATGGTATCGAGGGCAGATTCAAAGGTCTTTTGGGCTTTTTCTACGATGTCGTCACCCAGACCGATACGATCATCGCTTGGCTGATCCACTTCTACAAGAATGGAATCGCCCCCCTCTACAGGAAATTCAACGATGCGTTTCACCTTGACCTCCATTAAAAATTTTGTAGTTAACGTGTAGCTGTGTCGAGAATCTGTATTTGCATCTCAGATTTTCGGTGAGGGAATGAATTGTTCTCACGACAGACAATATACCGAGGAGATGCACCGAAATCCTCCAATATTAGCCAGGAATTTATCAACTTTGTTAGTGCCCAAAGAAAACACACGTAGAATTCACTTAAGCAAGTAACACTTGATAAAACTTCACTGCGTAACCACCATCAAAATTTTGTAAAACGAGTATAAGACATTGAGTGAAAAAAATATACTCGAAGTCATAAACTCCTATCAATGCGAGGAAGAGTAGTGATTTTTGATAATTCCCGAAATCGTTTCTTAGCTTGTTTATCCCATGAATTTAACTAATCACCCCTCTGACAAGAGAACCATTCAATATAAATGGATATAAAGCGGTTATTTGTCTATGTATTACAGACAAATAACCAACAATTAATTTCTATTGCCGCTCTAGCAAGGCTTTGCGGCTGGGGACAAAATGGCCATTCTCGTCGTAATATTCCGGTAAGTAAGGTGCGCCTTTGTAATACACCACATCAGCAGGATCTCGCACGGTGCCTGATAAATCGTGATAGTAGTCCACGTCAAAGCCGATATAGTGGCAAGCCATGCTCTTGCGGCTGAGAGTGGGTTCTTCTACCAAGGCACCGCCATGAATCAGGTTGGCGTGCCACAGGAAAACATCTCCCTTGCGTGCAATGAACCGTTCTGTGGGTAGGCCATTTTCGCGCATTCGGTCGGTGAGCAGATCCTGGACTTCATCAGCAGAATCTTTGCCGCCGGTTAAACTGGCCGCTTCGACATAGCGCAGCCGGTGACTACCTGGAACGTAGAGCAATGGGCCGGATCGGGCGTCGATGTCTTCAAAGGCAACCCAGGCGGCGGCGAGAAATCCATAGGGTCGCGTGGTCATGTGGATGTGATCGTGATGCAGTGCTCTCTGGGTGCCTTTAAAGAAGTTAATGGTTTGGCAGCCATACACATCGCGACCTAAAATTAGACCGAGCCATTTCAAGATTTGCCGATCCAGAAAGACATCCTTGATGACATCTGACTGCATATGGACGTTGATTGGTGGCTCGAAATGGCCATTAGCGTCACGCTGCAGGGGCCGGTGATGGCCACCAATGACGGTTTCCTCAGTCCAGAACCGCTCAAACTCTTCCATGACGAGATCGAGCCGGCTATCGTCGATCAGCTTAGGCAGGACGAGGTAGCCATTTTTGTGCCAGTAGCTCAACTTTTCTGCAGTGTCGCTGTCAATTTCACCGCGCTCCAGCTTGGCTTGAATTTCACTGAGGGCATTAGATCGGTCAAGCCAAGGACTGACTGCTTCTGGTTGAGGCCATGCTTGGTTTTCTTTGGGTTGCTCTTGTGAGGTGGGTTGCTCTTGTGAAGCTGGCTGTTGTGAAGTAAAGATTTGCTTCAGCCATGCCGTCATGCTGCTCATGTGCTCTGCTCCTTTGTTAGCGATTGAGCTAGAGAGGAATATAATCTCTTTTGGTTACGATTGCCCTGCCGGCAATCCTGGTCAGTCTTAGCCCTGAGATTATTCTTTTGACAGCACTAAAATAACACCGGCAACGATTAAACTTAAACCCACTATGCGCCGTAAGGGAAGGGTTTCGTGAAAGACGAAGTAACCCAACAGCACGGAAAAGACATAGCCCAAAGCCAGAGCCGGCCCTGCCACGCTGAGTTTAACGCGAGAGAGCAGCAAAATATAGGCAATCACCCCGACGCCATAGAAACTTAAGCCGACTGCAAGTTCGGGGATGACCATCATGCCTAAAATATCGCCAAAAAAACTGCCGGGGTGGGATTTCCCGATCTTTAAAGCGCCGGATTTCAGGAAAAACTGCCCCGCCGCACTCGTTACGATTGATATTAGGAATAAACCAAACTCTTGCGGGGTCACAGAGGTGTCCTTATACGAGCAGCTCAGTTTCTCAGTGTACAAGCTGCGCTCACGCTAGAGCTACGATTGATTTGAGTCGATACACATACAGGTGTCCATCCTATGACTGGTGTTGTAAATTCCCCCCTAACGGGCGAGCAAATTTCTGCATGGCTGCGCGGACTGCTGACCATTGCTTGGGCAGACGGCCACTTCGATCCAGAAGAACAAGCCATGATTGGAGAGTTAACTCAAATAGAATTAGCCCCCCGTATTGACTTAGGGCCATTGGAGCCAATTTCTCCAGAAGAGCTAGCTGCGATATTTGGGAACGACCCTGTCATCACAGAAAATTTTATGAGAACTGCGGTGATGGTGGCTTTGGCAGATGGGGTGTATTCTGCCAGCGAAGACGAACAATTGCAGGAGTTTTGTCAAGCTTTAGGACTGAATGTGGAGCTGCTTGAGGCGCTGCGCCACACGCTTTACGATCAACACGAGGACAGTCATGCTGAAACTGTTAACGCGCCCAAACAGGGACAAGGACTTGCTTCACCGGCACTGACAAAACGCCAGCGAGATATGCTGCGTCCCGTGCGCTACTGGCTGGATGATTTAGAAATTCACGACCCCAGAGTGGCTCGCTTCTTGTGTAAAATGATTCCCTCCCAGTGCCCCTTTGAGCGAGATGTCAAGCTGTTTGGCCAGAAGGTGGTGCATATTCCCCCACTGTGCAAGCTCAATCCCCTTTACGATCAATTAGTCGGTCTACGCTTCCGCGCCTTATCTTACCTAGCTGATGATTGCGGTGAGGATGTCTCCTCTTACTGCTAGCCTCATCTGCGTTTATCTGCGGTTAAAAAACAGAAATCTCTGATGAGCCGGCCTTCCAGCAATTTTGCCCCAGTGACAGACCAAAAAGCTCAAGGCACACTCGCCCCTACCCAATGACAAAGGACAATTATGCAATTTATTGATCGAGCAGAAATTCAAGTAGACGGCGGCAACGGGGGCGACGGAATGGTTGCCTTCCGGCGGGAAAAATATGTACCGGCGGGTGGCCCTGCCGGCGGCAATGGCGGCAAGGGCGGATCTGTGATTATGGTGGCGGTTGAGAATGTCCAAACGCTGCTGGACTTTCGTTACGCCCACCAATTCAAGGCGGAAGACGGCAAACGCGGCGGGCCAAGTAACTGCACGGGGGCCAACGGTCGTGACAATATCCTAGAAGTTCCCATCGGTACGGTTGTTTATGATGCTTCCACCGGCGAAATGCTTGCGGATCTTGTGGAAGCCGGCCAGACATTTTGTGCCGCAGCCGGCGGTAAAGGTGGTTTAGGAAACAAACACTTTCTCAGCAACCGCAACCGGGCACCTGAGTATGCTTTGCCTGGGTTACCAGGGGAAAGCCGGCTGCTGCGGTTGGAATTAAAACTGTTAGCTGAGGTGGGGATCATCGGATTGCCCAATGCCGGCAAATCAACTTTAATTTCCTCTCTCTCAGCGGCGCGTCCAAAAGTGGCGGATTACCCATTTACAACGCTGATCCCAAATTTAGGGGTCGTCCGCAAACCCAGCGGTGATGGAACCGTGTTTGCCGACATCCCCGGATTAATTGCCGGCGCTCATGCCGGTGCCGGTCTTGGCCATGAATTTTTGCGACATATCGAGCGCACAAAAGTGCTGCTGCACCTGATTGATGCTGCCGATGATGACCCGATTGCCGCTTATCAAACGATTCAGGAAGAGTTGCACGCTTACGGACGCGGACTCGCAAACCGCCCGCAAATTATCGCCCTCAACAAAATTGATGCGGTTAACGCAGAAACTCATGATTTAGAAGCTCTTAAACGCACACTTTCTGAAATGAGTCAAGTCCAAGTTTTTGCGATCTCCGCAGTCTCGCGAGAGGGACTAGAGCCAATGCTACAGAAAATCTGGCAATTGCTTGATGAAATGGCCCTGGTAGAGCCTTTACCCGTATCCTTTTAGCGACCCCGAAAAGGAGCGCAAAGACTGGCCCTCTGCGTCCTTTTGCCTTAAAAAACAAACGCCGGCTTCTCCCTACTTACTGAAAGATTGGTAAGCCATGCGAGAGAACTGCTGGATCAATTCTGATCCCCGATCATCATTGTGAGGGCGTTTAACCATCACAGCCGCAATATATCGCTTGCCGGTGGGCAGATCGATGATGCCAACATCGCCCACCAGGGAACCAATATCGCCGGTTTTGTGAGCGATGGTTGCTCCGGGTTCTAGTCCTTGGGGCAGCAAGGAATTATTTAAAGTCCCTTGCATAATCGCCAGCAAGCGATCACGGCTGCGTAATGACACCAGCTTGCCTTGATGCACCAAAGCCAGTAAATTGGCCATATCTTTAGGACTGGTTGTATTGGTTCCTTCTAAATCGGGCAGGACGTTGCGGATTGCAGTAGTGCTTAACCCCCAAGATAGAAACCGCTGATTGAGGGCAACGGCACCACCTAAGCGATCAATCAGCATATTGGTGGCGGTGTTGTCGCTGATCGTAATCATCTTCGTGGCTGTTTCCAGGGCGCTGTACTTCGTGCCTGGCGGCTGCAACTGCATATCTCCAGAACCTTCAGCGATCTGCTCAGCGCTCATCGTCAGACGCTCATCTAGACGAATTTTGCCCTCATCCACATCTTGGAAAAAAGCGATGAGAATGGGCACCTTAATCGTGCTAGCAGCCGCAAACGTTCCCGATCCGTCCAAATCGATATAAGCGCCTGTATCGAGATTAACGAAAAATGCTCCGGCACTCAACTCGGCATTTTGAGCAACCAAAGCCTGCATCTGGTTTTTCACCGGCACGAGTTCCTCACCCAGCTGTAAGTCAGGCAGTTGGCTTGCCTGGGCAGAATTGTTCTCTCCACTCTGTAGGCTTTGCTGAGACTGACCGCTTTGGGCCACTACAGATGCGTGGTTAACGGTTTCTGAAGCGGGATAGCGGCTGGCTGGATCAAATACAGATAGTAGCGTTCCTGCGATTACGCCAATTCCTACCCCTAAAATCAGCATCCGAGTGCCGTATACCAGGGGAGAGGTCGATTGCTGGCGCGGCTGGTTCTTTGGCGTGCCCTTCTTTCTCTGGCGGGGTGGTTGGGTGGCTGGTTTGTGAGTTTTACTGGTTGAGTTTTGCGGGGGCTGTTTTGCGGATTGCCGGCTGGCTGAGGACTGCTGGCTGGCTGGGATCTGGGTTTGACGGGACGGGCGCGGATCAACAGGCTGCACCGGCACGGTTCGTTTCTGGGATCGCGGGGTTGTTGAGCTTGGCCGATATGGCTTGATATCGCCCATCGTGCGTCGCGCAGAATTTAAAGAGGTTCGCGAAGCCGGCTGGACGGGATTTCCTGTCTGAGACTGTCGGGAATTGACAGTAGCCGATCCAGCCCCACGGCGTTTGGTTGGCAGTGGGGAAACCGGCTGGGGTTCGTTGCGGGGATTGACGCGATCCGGGCTAAACAGCTCAGTTTCCCCATTGCCGTCTTTATCTACGGGCTGCCGTTGCCTCCCTGATCTTGCCTGGGGTGGCTGTTCTTGGGGCGGTTGCCGGCGTTGCTTGCGGTTATCGCGCCGGCGCTCCCGACGTGGTTTTTCTTCCGACACGTTTCGCAATTGTCCTGCTGATTGATTGTGCGATCTTGACTCTGTTGACGTCTCATCTGACGCCGGTTTTGATGGCACTGCCGACAAAATTGACCGAATGGGAGTTCTCTGAGCCACACCAGACTCCTTTACATTTCACCAATAAGAGGCTGCACCCACGCAGTGTTGCGTTTGTACAGCAGCCTTTACTTCTACCCTATTTGCGGACTTTTTCCGCAAAAGCTGAGCCACGATCTTGTTAGGCTTCGCTCCTGTCCTTCGGGCCGGCTTTGCCAAAGTTTAGCGGGTTCTTAGGAGAATCGCTAAGCTTGTCTGCAGAACAGTCGGGCAGCGTTTGTGCCTGAGCGCTATGCGACGCCTTTAGCGTATCATCAACCATCCTCTGGTTGGATAAGGCCCACTCAACCTGTCTAAGGATACCCCGTAACATCGACACTTCTGATCCTGAAGGCTGGGCGCGGTTAAACAGGCACCGGAATTTTTCCATGCGGCTGGCAGCCGTGTGAGGGTAAAGGTATTCGATTTTGAGCAATAGGGCTTCTAGTTGCTCATAGTACCCTTCCAGCGCCTCTAGGGGGGCGGAGGTCGGATTGAGGGAGAAGGATGGTTGGGTGATGTTGCTGTTTTGCGTTTGTGTTTCCTCGAAACCCTGTTGTCTTTTTTCTTCCCATCGCGCACTCTCGGAGAGTTCGTAGCAGCAAATCGCTACTGCCTGAGCCAGGTTTAAGGAGGGATAGATATCTGTTGAAGGAATTCGCACAAATCGCTGGGCATATTTTAATTCTTCGTTACTTAAACCCCGGTATTCTGGGCCAAATATTAAGGCTGCCGGTGTCTCTAGCAACCAAGGCAAGCCGCTGCGGGGGTGTTCCATAACTGGGGGGGCAATGGATCGATCGCGAGAGGTTGTAGCAATCGCTCGCTGGCATCCTTGCAGCGCTGCCGGCAGGCTGGTAACAAGCCTGGATGATTCTAAGATGTCTGCGGCGTGAACGGCCATTTTGCGGGCGTCTTCTCCGAGGGGATCGCATTGGGGATTGACGAGCACCAGCTGTTGCAGCCCCATATTTTTCATCACTCGCGCGATTGCCCCGACGTTAAGCGGGCCGGCTGGCTCTACTAATACAATCCGAATTCTGGATAATAAGATACTGCTGTCAAGTTGCATTTATTCAAATAAATTGCGACCGTTATTGATTCTTCAAAATATTTACTAGCCTTGCCCCCCAAATTGTGGCATAATTCAAGGCAATTTTATTTCCAGTTAATTGGTTTTTGTCTCATGTATTGATTCAAAATTTTGGACGCTCTTGAGTATCTGCTCTCCAAGCTAGTTTTCCGTAGAATTGAAAGGAAATGTATGGTCAAATTAGTATGGGACGGGCACGCTCCAAATCTGACTTGCCGACGAAAATTTGCCCCGTATGTCAACGCCCCTTCACATGGCGTAAAAAATGGGCCGATTGCTGGGATGATGTGAAATATTGCTCTGAACGCTGTCGTAGGCGTCGCTCTGGGGCTGGACTGGAGACTCAAGAATAGGGAATGGAAAAAACTGCTGACGAATTCTCTATTTCTAATTGATTACTGACAACTGACAAATGACTATTCACAAAGTACAACCTAAGCTAATTATCCACGGTGGTGCCGGCAGTTCCCTGAAAGGAAAAGGTGGGGCTGATGCAGTGCGTAAGTCACTCTACAAAGTGGTAGAGGATGTTTATGGGCTGCTGGTGGCGGGAGCAAGTGCTAAGGACGCAGTGATTCGGGGCTGCCACTTGTTAGAGGACGATCCGCGCTTTAATGCCGGCACGGGTTCTGTACTGCAATCAGACGGTCAGATCCGCATGAGCGCTTCCCTCATGGATGGCGCGGCGCAGCGATTTAGCGGTGTGATCAATGTGTCGCGCGTGCAGCATCCCATTGAGCTTGCCGAATTTTTACAGGGTTCGGCGGATCGGGTGCTGTCAGATTTTGGGGCAGCAGAACTTTTGCGGGAGTTGCAAGTTCCTCTGTACAATCCTCTAACTGAAATTCGGTTGCAGGAGTGGATGCAGGAACGTCAGGAAAACTTTGTTCGCGAAGCGGCTGGGGTGGTAGCTGAAAACGAGTTGGTCGAGGACAGCAACGCCGGCTATGGGACAATTGGTGTAGTGGCGCTGGATAGCGAAGGGTGTTTGGCAGCCGGCACTTCGACCGGCGGTAAAGGTTTTGAGCGGATCGGGCGCGTGAGTGATTCCGCAATGCCGGCGGGCAATTACGCCACAGCAAAAGCGGCGATCAGCTGCACCGGCATTGGGGAAGATATTATTGATGAGTGTTTAGCCCCGCGAATTGTGGTGCGAGTCACCGATGGTTTATCCCTGGTAGAAGCATTTAAGCGTTCGTTCACAGAAGCCGGTGCCAGCAAACGCGATTTTGGCGCAATTGGACTCGATGCAAATGGGGCGATCGGTTGGGGTAAAACCAGCGAAGTTCTGTTAGCTGCTTATCACACCGGCAATCAAATGGGCGACACCCTCGATTTGAGTGATGGCATTGAAAGTGGCGGGTTATAAATGTCTTAAAATTTGAGTTTTGAATTCAAGCTTAATCAAAATTCAAAACTCAAATTTTTGCGATTAAGAAGATGTGAGAAAATCGTTAAGTCTACAACCTTTTTTGCTTGAAAATGTTTACCTTTGATCAGGTTTCAGCCACTCAACTGCCTGAGCTAAAATGTCTTGTCGATTAACCATTTCCCTTCAAATACTTGTAAAGCTGCTCTCTCTAGGGCAACTTCATCTCCATCTTCTAAAATAGCTAGCACCTGCGCTTCATTCAAGTAATAACCACCGGCTTTAGGTTACTTGCTGGTTTTTTCAATCTCACGAACCACATTTTTGACAGAAACTTTCCAAGCGCGAGTAGAGAGATTTTTCGCGTTCTGCTTCATTAATTGGATGAGAAGAATCAAGCCATAACTGTCAATTTTGTTAATCTTGTCATTTAGGCTGATTTCTTCTAACTCACCCACCGGCAGCAGCACTTTATTAACTTTGCCTTGCTGTAGAAGTTGCTTGAGTTCTAGCAATTCTTCTATTGCATCTGCAAACTATTTGCTTTCATCTGCGGTTTCATCTTTCTGGGGTTTCATCCGCCACCCTTGCTTGACAGATTGGCGAGAACGTGCGATGACCAAACAATCTTTGGGAACGTCTTCCGTCACCACAGAACCGGCAGCCACGGTAACATCTTCCCCAAGCGTCACCGGCGCGACGAGAACGCTGTTAGAACCGACTTTGGTATTCGAGCCAATGTTGGTTGGGTGCTTGTTCACGCCGTCGTAGTTGGCGGTAATTGTGCCGGCACCGATATTCACCCGATCTCCCAGAGTGGCATCGCCTAGATAGGATAAATGAGCCACATTGGTTTTATCGCCGAGGGTCGTATTTTTCATCTCGACAAAATTCCCGATCCGGCAGCCGGTTCCCACGTTGACATGACCGCGCAGATGTGAGTATGGGCCAATACGGGTGCCGGCGGCTACGACGCTATCTGTCACAACCGAATAAAATACTGTAACCTTTTCACCTAACTGGCTGTTTTCAATTAAACTTCCAGGCCCGATGCGGCTGCCGGCTTGAATAATCGTTTGGCCACGCAGATGGGTTTGCGGTTCAATCACCACATCCGATTGTAACTGCACCGTATCGTCAATCGTGATGCTGTCCGGGTCGATCAGCGTCACACCGGCAGCCATCCAATCATCCTTCACCCGCATCTGCAATATCTGATAAGCCGTGGCTAACTGTTTGCGGTCATTAATTCCGAGAATTTCCTGATAATCTTCAACATCCACCGCCATCACCGGCTCCAGATAATTGACCGCATCTGTCAGATAATATTCCTGTTGGTCGTTTTCCGCCTTCAGACGCGGCAGCACTTCTGCCAACGAGGGCCAGTGGAAGCAGTAAACGCCGGCATTGATGCGGCGATTTTGCTTTTGTGCTGGGGTGCAGTCGCGATCCTCCACAATTTGTTTAAGCAGATTTTGACCATCACAAAACACCCGCCCGTACCCCTTCGGATTCGGCAGATGAGCCGTGAGAATCGTTGCTGCGTTGCGGTTTTCTGTGTGCGTCTGTAGCAGCATTTTAATAGTTTGGGGCCTCAGCAAAGGCACATCCCCATTCAAAACCAGTAAATTGCCTTCAAATCCCTCTAAATGCGGCAGAATTTGCTGGACAGCATGGCCGGTTCCCAACTGCTGTGTTTGTTCAACAAATTCCACACCACCTGTATATGATTGCAGGGATTCTCTTACTAAATCTCCCCGATATCCAACGATCACGATGCGCCTGGATGGCTGTATTGAGAAACAGCTATTGAGAACTCGTTCGACAAGTGATCGCCCGCCCAAAGAGTGTAAGACCTTAGGCAGGTCAGATTTCATCCGCGTTCCGCGTCCAGCCGCTAAAATTGCTACTGCTACCATTCGTTTCTGAGCCAGTTTCTCCCAATGGAGTATACCCTGCAACAGCCCCTATCCTGCCGGCTTTTCCCTCAGCTTCAGCAGGAGTGAGTCAATTGTAGATTCTCAATTTTAGATGATAGATTGGCTCACTCTCTTATATTTTGAGCTTGAACTTTGCCCTACAACACCGACGAAACGCTGGGTTGAAGCACTTCCATCGCTTCTATTTTGAGATGACTGTTTCCCGGCAGTGTCAGAATAAATTCCCGAAACTGCTTAACCAACTCAGGATTACGCCACCCTTTGTTCGTTTCCTGGGCGATAATTTCTAGGGCTTCTGCCGGCGAGAAGGCTCGTTTGTAAGGGCGTTCGCTTGTGAGCGCGTCGTAAATGTCAATGAGTTGAAATACCTGTGATAGGAAGGGAATCTCCTCTGCCACCAAACCCTCTGGATAACCGGAACCGTCCCACCGTTCATGATGGTATTTAATGATGGGCAGAACACCGCGCATCGTCCGCAAGGGCTTGCAGATTTTCTCTCCGATTAGGACGTGCTGATTCATGATCGCCCGCTCTTCATCGGTAAATGGACCCTTTTTCAGCAGCACGGCGTCAGGAATTCCCACTTTTCCAATATCGTGGAGATACCCGCCCCACATCAAATCCCGCAGTTCAGGACGGGACAGGTTGAGAAATTCCCCAAACTCTTTGCCCAAATCAATCAGCCGTTCGCAGTGATCGCCGGTGTTCGGATCTCGGCTTTCCACGGCGCGGGCGATGGAGAAAAGCACTTGTTCTGCATGGTCTAAATCTTCATTAAGACGCTTTTGGCGTACCAATGATTTGACGCGGGCGGTAAGTTCTAAGTGATCGAAGGGTTTGGTCAGGAAGTCATCGCCACCGGCTTCAATTCCTTTAATGCGGGATCGCCGGTCGTTGAGGGCGGTGATAAAAATAACTGGGATGAGACGCGTCTGCTCATCCTGCTTGAGATACCGGCACACCTCAAACCCGTCCATCCCTGGCATCATCACATCCAGCAGAATCAGATCGAGATTAGTCTGGCTAACGCACTTAATCGCAGCTGGGCCACTTTCTGCTTCAAAGACATCATAGCCTTCCACAGAAAGTAGGGCCACCGCTGTCATGCGGCTAGCTGGATGATCGTCAACAACGAGAACTTTTGGCGGTTCTAAATCTAGGAAGCTCACGCTCGCACACCTTGCTGTAGGAACTTACAGACGTACTTGATAAATAAGAAGCAAAACTAATAGGATCGGTTTGTCTAAAGGTCCGCTTCTACTCTTCTGACATTATCTTGAATTGTCATGGGATAGAAATCAGGCTTTCCACGTAAATCCCTTGCCTCTCTAATTTATTTTTAACAGCCCCATGAATTTTTGTGTTTAACAAATGGCCGACTGAGGGCGAGGACGGCTAAAGTTTAAGTTTCTTTCTTCTAAATTCGCACAAGAGACTGCTTATGTGCCCGTTTTTTTAAACTTCTGTTACATTTATACAAAATAAATTCTAGTTTCTCAAAGAAACTCAGGAAATAGACCAGCGTTTTTTCCAATGGGATGTGGGTTCTAAAGAAGATGCCTGCTGTTCAATTTGACGCCGCCCAATAATGGTTGCCGCGCAGTCATGCAGATGGGGATCACGGTAGGGGATCGCCGCACGAGTTTGCAAGTGTTCCCGCTCTTGTTGAGACAAACCCAGTAAATCTGCGGAAGTCTCGATTGCCAGGGGTAAATCATTTTTCCCTGCCACTGTACCGGGTGAGCGCCGGCCTACGGGCGAAGTTGAGGCGATTTGCAACCCGGCGCTGATTAAAGCGGCGCGAACGGCGGCTGAACACGAATAAGTTGCGATTAAGCCAAGGGGGTGGAGGCAGTTTGCCGCTAAACTTAAAAATTCCACAGTCCATAACTGAGGGCAACTGGGTGGGGAGAAGGGATCAAGGAAAACCGCATCTGCTTGGAAACCCGACCGGCAGACCTGCTGAATCGTTTGTCGGGCATCACCGATCAGCAATTGTGCTTGCAGACGGTCTGTTTCAATTTGGCAAGATGCAACAAGTTGGGTTAAAAGTTGAGGAATCGGTGCCGGCCACTGGTTGAGCAGATCATGTGAGATCGCAGCTTTGGGCGCAACGGGGTCTAATTCCAGTCCGATCCATTCGATGCGACAGTTAGGATTAACGGCCCAAATCGTGGCTAAAGCAGCGGCGGTGTTATAGCCGAGTCCGTAACAAATATCCAGCAGCCGCAACACGGGTTCTTGGGCTTTATGGGCAAGCTGTAGCGGTTGCGTGAATTTAAGTTCAGCTTCTTGCCGTGCTCCAAAATGAGAGTGAAAAGTTTGGCCAAATTCTGCTGAGAAAAAGGTGAAGGAACCGTCAGCGGTGAGTTGTGGGGTAAAGTTTTCAGTGTCTTGCATCGTTTGTCAGTTATTCTTTACTCTTGACTTATGACCTCTTACCATTAATGACTGACTCTAAACAGTGGCCGGCAGAATCTTTGGATGCCGGTGAAGTGTGGAGTTAGTCCGGTTAAGTTTTATTATTTAGTGGCAATTCAGCGAACGGACGGACTCTGTGAAGACTTTCATTCGGCGTTCCCATTCTGGAGGCGAGGGACTCAAAACCGATCCAGAAGGCCGGTTTGCAACGACTCAAGTGCTTTTTATGAGTTTTACACGGATTGTCTGCCTTTTTAAAGAAAAATATTTGTGCTTTTGAGTTTTAATAATGTTCTTGATGAAAAATTCTGCTAGTCACTATGACGCATTTTAATTCTGTAGAACTTCCCGATTCGGGGAATGCAGAAGCCATCGCCTCTCTAATCAATTATCTTCTTCACGACACCGGCATTACTGCAAGGGCAGTTTTGAAGGATAATTGTTTGCAAGTGATGCTGGAATCCGATCAAGTTCCTGATCCAAATTCATCTCTAGATTTCATTCGTCAAATGATGATGGAATGGGAAATTAAATTTGTTGAATTTATCGAAGTTTATGGAATAAAGATTGGGGATGATTCTCCAGCTTGGGCAGAAGTTATCGTTTTAAAAAGTCAGAATGATAAAAATTTTCAGCCAACAAGCGAAGAACTGAAATCTGTTGATCAAAACTCGATTAAACTTAAGAAAAGACGATGGCCGGCATGGTTTCCCTATCCAATTTCTTGGTTGAGAGCGCTGGGGTTACTTTTAATTGCGTTTCCTCTCACCAGTTTAATCGTGTTTAGGTTAAATATTATTACCTCATCTGCACTGATTAGCAGCCATGATGTTTTGGTAATTTTTGCGGGATATTGGGTTTTATTGCCGACTTTATGCTTTAGTTTATTTTATCATTTTTTAGATGCGGTTGTTCGGTCAGAAAAATCTTCATATTTATCTAAAGTAATTCTTTATTTTAAAGGATTGTGGGAGGGAGTTTACGGTACATTTATTATCGGTTTATCTTTTTTAATTATTTTAAACAGTCTTGCTGCTTTTTTTGTCTTAAAGTGCAGCTTAGGAGGTGCGGGAAGTGAGGATATCAGTAGTTGTATTGGACGTGAATTTGGATACAGGGCATGGGAGATTTTTGACAGTGTTGAAAACTTTTGGGATGTCAGCGGTCGTGGCGTGATCATGGTGGGGAAAGATGGGTTCGCACTTAGACCTTGGCTGGTAATCTGGTTTGCAATCGCGGCTTATCTTTACCAAGTTGAGTGCCTGATTCGGCGATATTTTACGCCGAAACAACTGGCAAAAGGACTGCTGGTGAGTTTGTTTGCCGTGGTGGTGGCATCCGGAATTGCTTTATCTTCTAAATGGCCCGAAGGCAGACAAGCGATGCCGGTGGTGTCCCAGAAGCCGGCGCAAGTGCCCTCTAACCCGATAATGCCTAAACCGATTCCCGGTGAAACTCCCTTGCCGGTTCCCTACGCGCCGGCAGTTGCCACACCTTCTAAAATTCTGTTGAAAGCGCCGCCGCAAATGCCTCAACTTGATCCCTTCCCAGTGGCAATGACTAAGGCGCAGAATGCGGTAAAACTCTCTAAATCAGCTAAATCTCAGGATGAGTGGAATTTAGTTGTCAGTCAGTGGCGACAGGCAAGTGCCTTGATGGAAGCAGTGCCGGCATCTAGTCCCAACTATGCGGTGGCACAGCAAAAAGCAATTGAGTACCAGGAAAATCTTGCCTACGCTCAGAAAGCAGCAGCAACTCGCCTCCGATAAAGTCGAGGCATCGCTCAAAGTAGAGTTTTTCTGCGGCCATGCTATGCCCTGACTCACGCACTTTTGCAATTTTCCCACCTCTGCAAAAATATCAACAGCCCTTCTTTGCAGTTTGTGAGCCAATGAATGACGCTGATTTTCTCGTTTCCCCCCAGTGGTTAGCCGAACACCTAGACGATCCACTTCTGGTGATCGTCGATTGTCGCTTTTCCCTCGCCGATCCAGAACTAGGGCAACAGCAATACACCGCTAATCACATTCCCGGAGCGTTTTACTTGGATCTCAACCGGGATCTTTCCAGCCCTGTTGGTCGCCACGGTGGCCGGCATCCCTTGCCCGATCCGCTCAAGTTGGCAAACACGCTGGCAGCGACCGGCATTAATTCTCAAGAAACTTTTGTTGTTGCTTACGATGATTCTAAATTTGCTTTTGCTTCGCGCCTGTGGTGGCTGCTGCGCTATTTAGGGCACGACCGAGTTGCGGTATTGGATGGGGGCTTCACCGGCTGGCAAGCGGCTGGTTATCCCGTCACGGCTGAAGTGCCGGTTCCCAAGCCGGCAGCGTTTGTGCCCGTACCCCAACAGGAACGGGTGGTGGATATTGAGTATGTCAAAGCCCACAAAGATTTGCCGGGGGTTTTGCTGGTAGATTCCCGTGAGCCGGATCGCTACAACGGTTTGCGAGAACCGATTGACCCGATTGCCGGCCACATTCCTGGCGCTGTTAACTATCCCTGGCAAGCGGTTACAGACGATCAAGGTCGGGGGCTGTCGGCTTCTGAGCAAAAGCGCCGGTGGGTGGAGGGGACGCAAGCGAAGGAAATTATTGTCTACTGCGGCTCCGGTGTCACGGCTTGCGTGAATTTGCTCTCCCTGGAAATGGCCGGCATCCCAACAGGCAAACTTTATGCCGGCAGTTGGAGCGACTGGTGTTCTTATCAAGTTTGAAGGGAAGTTGAGGCCGAGAATGAGGGGATTAGGGAATAGAAATTTAGGCGTGATCTTTCTTGCCGATGATTTCTGTTGCCTCTTCCTAGCCTATTTTCGCAGAATTTATTACAAAGTAATGCAGTTGTCTAAAATTCTTTACTGCATTTGTATAAATATTCTCTAAAAAAAGATATAGTACAAAAATATAAGGGAAAATCTTGCCAAAAATGGTTTATTCGGAAATTATACCAATTTTGGGATAGAGATTTGGAGTTTGAGATTTTCAAGCCGGAACTAAGGGCCATTTTCTACCGGCAGGCGGTTGCTTTCTGTGGGGAAAAGAAGAGAGGGGATGTGCCGGCATACCTAAAATCCCCTGATCTCGGACTCCAAATCTTACTAAAAATCAAAGTAAATAAACGGTGGGGTGCCATCGGGGGCAAGTAGCGCCACCGCGAAGAAACACAGCGGCACCAACAAAATTTTCACAGGCCAATTTAACTCTAATTTGAGAGTTCGATTGATTAAATAAGAGAGTGCCATCGCTGCAACTAAAGCACCCAGGAGCATAGAGATTTGCAAGCGATCTAAACCCATCGTTTCTAGGTAAACCTTCTGGGTAAACTGGATATCAGCCGCGTGTCCCCAAAGATGCTGAATTGCCCAACTTGAATATCTCAAATCGGGAAGTCGGAACCAGATCCAAGCGGTAAAAACCATTGCCTGAGTCAGTAACCATGCAGTTAGTACACCGGGGATGCTTTGCCACCAGCGTTTGAGAAGTGGCAACCGATTTGATAGGGCTTCTGTCAGCCGGTGAATCACCAAAGCGACACCGTGAATCCAACCCCAGACAACAAAACCCCAGGCAGCACCGTGCCAAATGCCGGCAATTAACATCACAATTAATAAATTCAGACAAGTACGGTCTAAACCTTTGCGTGAGCCACCCAGGGGAAAGTAAAGGTAGTTGCGAAGCCAATCTCCTAAAGTAATGTGCCAGCGACGCCAAAAATCCGCAATGCTAGTGCTGAAGTAGGGAAAGTCAAAATTTTCTGGCAGGTTTAATCCCATCAGCATTGCACTGCCACGGGCGATATCTACATAGCCACTAAAATCAAGATAAAGTTGCAACCCATAAGCGAGGGTTGCTAACCAGATATCACCACTGCCGGCGCGTTGCAAATTCTCGAAACTCAGATTAACAAGAATCGCTAAGCGATCAGCAAGTAATCCTTTTTTTACTGCCCCAGAGGCAATTAACCAAAGTCCTTCCGTCACGCGTTCAGCAGAGGGAAACTTTAGGGTTTGTAGCTGGGTGGTTAGATGATGATATCGGGTAATTGGGCCGGAAATTAGTTTAGGAAAGAAAAACTTGTAGGCGGCAAACTGCAGTAATTGCTGGCTTGCCGGCGCACCCCGATAAACATCAATGAGATAGGCAAGACACTCAAATGTGAAAAAACTCAGCCCCAAGGGCGCAAAAATATGGGTGCGGAACCAACCGGCACTTTGCCCCGCTTCTGGCAATTTCAACAAAGTGCCGGCAGATTCTAATAAAAAAGGCACGTACTTGAAGCTCAACAGCACCAAAACATTTAAGAAAATGCCAAGCCACAAAATTGCCAGACGCCGGGGACTCCAATTTGCTTGAGCAACTTGCAAGTCTTCATGATCTGAAATATTTTCATCTAAAGACTGCCGGTGTTTAGATGTTTTTGCGTTGAGTGCGCGTCCAAAGCGGAAGTTAATCAGAATGCTGACCAACAGCAATGGAATATATTGAAATTGCAGCGAGGCGTAAAATACCAAACTAGCGCTTAAGATCACCCAGAGACGCCAGCGCTGTTGCTGAACCGTCCAATAAACGCCGAGGAAGCTGAGAAGAAATAAGGCGTAAGGAAGTGAGAGAAATTCCATCTGACGAATGAAGGATGAAGAATAAAGCAGGGAAGATCAAGTGCTGAATTTTTAATTCTGAATTCTCAATTCTTCATTAGGCATCGGCCAGGGAATCATGGGATCTTTAGCCACGCGTTGTGACACTTCGTGGGCACCAAAACGGTTTAGGTGGCTAGGATCTGAAAAGTGTTCGTTTTGAGTTGGCCACAGTCCAGATAAATCTCGGAAGATAAATTTTTCTTCCATAGACAGACGCAACATTTGCTGTTGAAATTCCTGTTCGTAAGCGTTACGAATAGGATCTAAATAATCTTCAGTCAAAGGCAGGTTGACGAAGGCTAAGGTAATATCGCGGGACTGGGTAAATTGCACCAGATTTCTTAGGGCAGAAGTTTGCCGGCCTGTGAGCTGAAAAGATTCGTAATCAGCATCATAATTGCCGGGGACTTTGGGATGTTTGAGATAGTAAATTGCTGGATTGAAGCGCACCGGCAGGTGCATGAAGCCGTTCGCATCAATCGTGCCGACAGAGTGCATCTCATCTGCACCTGTCGTCTCTGGGGAGTCAGCGCCTTTGGTAGAGGCAACCAGGGGCTGACGCGTCACGCCTTGCAGCTTAAGGTTCGTTGCGAGCTGTTGCTGCACCAGCCTTTTCAGCCGATCGCGTTGCGGATAAGTCGCAGAGACGGTAGCCAGCTTTTGGCTGAACCACTCACTCATCTCGTCGTAACTCGACGTCCAGAACTTATCATACGCTTGAGAGGCGGCGTCTAAAGCCGGCGCAGCAGAATTGGATGCGCTAGAGCCGGTTTCCCCATCGGCATTGGAGATCGGGTGTTTGCCGGCAGCCAGTTGCTTATACCCTTCGGAAGCCACAATCGCGTTGTAAGTCACATCCACCCGACCGCTATTAAACGCCCGCGCCCCATCCGCCCACAAAATCATTTTGGGCAGTTGGTCTGGGCGCAAAATCTGGCGAATCAGAACATCGACCGTTTGCGCGGTGGCTCCGTTGATGCCAAAGTTAAATATCTTGACATTTGGATAGCCTTGTGCAGCTAATGTTTTTTGTAAGGCTGCCGGATCAATGCCCCGCAGCGCCCGTGAACTCCCCACAATCAAAATATCTGGCGTTCCCGAATCAGCCAAATACTGCTGGTAGCGCAGCAGATGTTCATCTAACTGCCGGCTATTAAAGCTGGGGTAAGACAAAGATTCCAGAATACAGCGCTCTGGATCTAGGCCGCCGGCATCTACCTGACATTTGCCGGCAATCGTCAGCTGTTCGCTTCCCCGCTGCGTAAAGCCAGACACGTTAAAAACGGACTGATCGTCCTTTCTCGATTTCGGCAGAGAAACTTGGGGCAGATCCAGGGACACTCTTGTTGGGACTTTGCCCTCTTCATCCGCAACCGGCTTCTTAGACAGCGCCTCTTGAAATACCTGGTTCAACTGCGCTTCGCGAACCGGAGACAGCTTTGTATCCCGTACTAGCTGCCCCATCACCCAATCTGCCTGTAGCGCCAGAAGCAGTCCCAGTGTTCCCCAAACAAGCGCCACCCAAGCCCCGTGAGGTGTCGCTTGATTTGCTAACTGGTTGCTGGGGCTGAACAGTTGCGCTCGAATCAACAGCTGTTGCAGAACGTGACCGATGCCTTGACCCATCCCAGCCAAACCGGCTTTCTCTTCGCTCGGTTTGAAAGCAGGGCGCAAAACTAAATCGCCTGGTTGCGGCAGCAATTCCGCCCCTTCCGCAACCGAAGCCGCAAACTCTGGTGCCGCTTCTGGTGCTGCGCCGTAGCGCCCCACAAAATCAGCACCGTAGCGCCACAAAGGCTTTTTCTGGCCGGCACGTCGTCCGTACACCCGCACCCCGGAAATTTCCGGAATTTGCAGCTGGCGTAGTAACTTAGCGATCGGAGGGCCAACCCGACTTTGTGGCGGACACACGGGGGCATCGCTGATCACGTGCAGCAAGTCGTCTTTGTGCAAAATCGACAGATGAATCCCGCCGGTAGCCAGCTTGGCATTCAAATTAGGATGAATCAGCCGGTCGAGGACAAACGTCAGCGCCCCGCGATCTCCTCGCTTCGCTAAATCTAAAGCTGACTCAGCTAAAGCGGGATGCTGGGTGGCAGCTAAATTCACCCAATCAATCCAAACGGGTGTTTCTTCTGCACTCAGCCCCAAACCCTGAGTTTTGGGTGAAACAGCACACTGAGGATTTAAAGACTGGGAACTGTCTACCCCATAAATCGTTGCAGCCTGAATTCCTTGAGGGGCAATGCTTTCTAAAACCGGCTTAATTGCAGCCACACACTGCCGTTTATCGGGTGTCGATCCACTTGCCTCAGCGGCACTTTCCCCAGCGTTTTGAGTGCTGCCGGCCCGTGAAGGCTGCCGGCTGCAAAACAGATGCAGCGTTGCCTCCTTCAGCACCGCCCGCACCGCAATCCCCTGATTCGCTAAAGCGCGGTCAATCAGCAAGGCGATGGCTTGTACATCACCCCAACACGCCCACGCCTTCAGCATCTCCTCTGGCGGCGTCATATCCACACGCAGCATCCACTCCGGTCTAGCTTCACCGCTAACCTGACCGACGATTACCGCATCTCGAAATCCTTGGAGAGAGATCCCTTCCCGCTTTTCTAATAAGTTTCGTAATCGCTGGGCGATCGGTTCCGCAAGCAATGAGGGATCGGGACTGTAGGCAGACTCGCAACACACCCAAAGACGCTTAGTATTTTGGGCGGAGGCATTGCCTCTGTTGTGCCCTTCGCTTGCTTCCGCCGCCCCGGCATCTTGAATATCTCTGGCTGAAACCTTCACCGCAACCCCTAAAGCACTTAGGGTTTCGCTGAGATAACGGGCGATGGCATCTGGGTTCCCAGATCGTGCCAAATGCTGGTTAGCCAGACTTTCAGGGCTAGAAGGGGCTTGTATGAGGCGCTGAGGCACTGAGACGCTGAGGGGTTGCACTGCTGCGACGATCCCCCGCTTTTCTGCTGCCGGTGGAACTGCAACCGGCACGGTGCTAAAAGTCGGTTGCGCCGGCGTCAGAGTTGGAGGTTCAGGCTGAGGCACTTTAGATGGACTCGCCGGCTCTAAATGCCGATCCAGCTGAGTGGGATCAAGTCGCACCGTCCAATCAGGCCGGTTATGGCCAACTTCCCGACCCGATAAAAATACTTGATAGATCCGGGGTTGCTCCGGAGGGCTGAGGGTTTCTAGAGAGTTATGGGCGAGTGCCTGGGCGAACCGAGTCACTGCAATTGCCACATCCGGACAGGGAGATCCCTCACACAGAAGGTATAAATTATTCCCGCGCAGCCGTACTTGCACCCGCACATCTGGAAGCCCCAGTGCGCTCGATGCCCACTCGGCTAGGGTTGGCCCGCTGCCCACCCCGACTCGCTCATCCACATTCAACATCAGCGTCGTCATAGTTGCTCGTCATCTCGCTCCCTAGAAATAGCACACCCGCCCTACGTTTTGGCATAGTTGATGATAAAGGCGTAAGTGCCTTTATGTTGTTCCCACCATCACGTTTTTGGAGGCACCGATGTCATTATCTAGCCAAACCCTATCAGAAACTCATCAATTTGACACCTCTAACAATCGGCCAACCTCTCCAGATGCGGCAAACGCTCCCGTGGATGTGCTGTTGAGCTTGGGAACCGTGCCGGTTTTACTTGGCTTGTGGGGAGGCAAAGCGATCTCTTCATTGATGCGCGAACTTGGTCAAGCGAGTGAGGAAGTGTTTCGAGGAGATCGGTTGCCGGTGCTGAATTTTCCCACCGCCCCAACTTCCGCTCCGGAGGAATCTGAGGATTAGGGCATAGGGCATGGGGCATGGGGCATGGGGCATGGGTCAAGGCTTCGCCAACCTAAAGGTAGGGGCATAGGGCATGGGGCATGGGTCAAGGCTTCGCCAACCTAAAGGTAGGGGCATGGGGCATGGGAAGAGAAAGAAATACCTCATCCCTTAACTCATCCCCTCTTCCACTCAGGACTCAGGACTCAGGACTCAGGACTCTATTAGGAATAGGCGAAAATGTAAACTTTAGTAAACTCATTATTACTAAGAGCCAAGCCTATGTTAATTTAATAGTGGACATCAAAAAGAGTGTTAAACGTTAGTATCGAGCAGCAAAGGAGTGAGAAAAAAATTCGTTGTTGATGGGGCTAGACCCGATGTCCCCTGTCTGGAATCCCTACGAAAGTTGTCCACCCTAGTAATTGACTGTTTTCACTCGTAACGTTCCGTCTTCTTTGGTTTAATTTTTGAACAATCTGTCTCTGATTTTCTTTCGAGCCTAACCGCCCTCGGTTAGGCTCAAATCGTTTTTAGGGGATTACAGTTAACTCAGCACTTGCCGCAATCGTTTCGCTTCAACAAGCGAGCAAGATGCCGCCGATGAGCAGGAAAGGCAAACCGAGAAATAGCCCAATTCCAGGGATCAGTAAGGTGGGAATGCTTCCCCATAAGATGAATAGCAAGCCCAAGCATTTGCGAATACTGGTGAGTAGGCAACCAATGAGTTTCATGATATTTACCCTTTGAGTTTTAAGATGTTTTGAGGTTGCCGCACCCGATGATTGAGAGGCCGGCACCAGTTCTATTATGAACGTTTCACTTTAGGATTGTCCGGAACAAGAGGGGATGCCGGCATGGGAATTTTTATTAAAAAAAATGGGAGAAGTCGCCTGTTGCGATCTCTACCGCAATTGCGCGAAATTAGCGCGAATCATCATTGTCAGACGTGACTGAATTCAAAACCGGCACAGACACACAAGTTAGGAAATTTGAGTAGATTAGTTAGAAACACAGATCGGGTAGCTGTTATGAAACCAGTCTGGAATTCTCTGCTAATTGCCCTTAGCCTTGTCTTGCTGCCATCCGCTGCTGTAGCACAACCTTCAGTCACCGAAAATCAAGCTTATAGCGTCCCTGAACCGGCAACGATAGGCATTCCCAAAAAAATAGCTCAAATACCGCCAACGCCAGAAGCAGCCGACACCTCACAAACTCAGGAAACGCCAGAAGCAGCCGGCAACCCAGAACCGGCAGACACAGCAGAATCAGACGAAAAAAGCAGCCGGTTGCAGATTCTTGCAGAAGCCGACAGACTTTACCTCGCCGGCGATATCTCAGCGGCTGCTAATCTATACCGGACAGCAAAACGTCCATTTCCTGAAGAAATACAGGAACTCGGCAGTGAAAAGCGCCCCGAAGCAATTACTGATCCAGAATTACTTTCACCTGCCGGCAGAGTTTATTGGCGCGAAGCCCAAGCCGGCTTCCAGCAGAAGCTAGCAACCCGAATTTTAGTTCCCCTGAAGCTTTTAGTTGAGCAATCTCCCGAATTCATCCCAGGACATTTACTTTACGCCCAGGCACTCAAAGAGTACGGCAACGCCAAAGAATACCTCGAAGTTCTCGAACGCGCAAACACGCTGTACCCCGATCATCCAGATTTGCTTAAAGGTAGAATTAGCGCCCTTGCAGATAGCGGAAAATGGTTAGAAGCATCCGTCGCAGCGCGTCAGTTTGCCTTGCTCAACCCCGATCATCCGCAAGCTACTGAGTTTACCGAACTTGCAGAAACCAACTTGAAACGCTTTCGCTCAGATTTGCGGGAGAAATTAACCGGCAATGCCATCGCAAATGGGTTACTAGGTGCAATTAGCTTCGCAGTCACCGGCAACCCCCTCACCGCCTTCTCTGCTGTTCAGACAACTGCTTTACTAATCGAAGGTGAATCGGCTTTAGGAGAGCGAATTGCCGGCTCAGCGAAACGCGATTTAGAGTTAGTCGAAGACGAAGTTGTTGTCAGTTATATTAATGACCTTGGCCAAAAATTGGCTAATTTAAGTGGTCGTGATTTTAACTATGAATTTTATGTTGTAAAAGACAAAGACCTGAATGCTTTTGCTTTACCAGGGGGTAAGGTTTTTGTTAATGCCGGCGTCATTTTAAACACCAACTCTGAAGCAGAATTAGCCGGCTTGCTAACTCATGAATTAGCCCACGCCATCCTCTCTCACGGATTTCAACGCGTCACCGAAGGAAGCTTACTCGCTAACATTACCCAGTTTATCCCCCTCGGTGGCCCACTAACGGATCTGCTGATGCTCGACTACAGCCGCGATCAAGAGCGTCAGGCTGATATTCTCGGCACTAGACTCTTAGTTGCCGCCGGCTACGCGTCTGATGGCTTATACAACTTAATGGTGACACTCAAAGAAGAAAAGGGAGACGACAGCAATTTCCTAAGTTTCCTCTCCACGCACCCCGGTACAAAAGAGCGGATTAATTATCTAGCAACCCTTATTCAGCGTAATGGCTATAACCGATATGCCTACGAGGGAGTGACGCGACACGCTCAAGTAAAGGCGCGGGTAGAAAAACTATTAAAGGGAAGAAATCCAGACGGAGAGAAAAAGGAAGAACCAACCGCACGTACTGAAGCAAACAATTAATGAACCTTTTCATGCCGGTTGATTGCTATTGGTTAAAGGCAGAAGAAGAAAGTTAGAAATCGGCAATTTTGTTGATAAATTCACAGAAAAATAGGGGCAATTCGTATGCCCCTATTTTTTCAACAAACTGTATGAGCGAGCCGGCAAAGCGATTTACTTCGGTTTACCTCTGCTGAATTACTTACTCATCTTCAGCAAAAATAAAGCGGTAAAGCTCACTCGGCTCAGGTTCCGGACTTTCCTCAGCAAACTTCACCGAATGATCCACAACCCCTTGAATCTTCTTCTCAATTGCCTTGAGTTCGTCCTGGGTTGCCAGATTTTGCTCAGTTAGGTAAGCCGCTAACCGTTTGATCGGATCGCGGGGAAACCAAAATTCTTTTTCTTCCTTCGAGCGCAATTCATCCGGATCGGCTAGAGAGTGACCCCGGAAGCGATAAGTCAGCGCCTCAATCAAAGTTGGACCCTCACCGGCACGGGCACGGGCTACCGCCTCTTTAGCCGTTGAATAGACTGCCAGCACATCCATGCCGTCTACCTCAATCCCCGGCATCCCAAACGCAGCACCTTTCTTATAAATCTCTGGTTCAGAAGTTGCCCGTTCGTGAGACATCCCAATCGCCCACTTATTATTTTCCACCACAAATAAAATCGGCAGTTTCCACAGTGCCGCCATATTTAAGCACTCGAAAAATTGACCGTTATTGCAGGCACCATCTCCAAAGAAGCAAGCCGTTACCTGATCGGCATTGGCATCACCCATCGCCTCACGCCGGTACTTGGTTTGCAACGCTACGCCAGTTGCTACAGGGATTCCCTCAGCCACAAACGCGTAGCCACCCAGCAGCCGATGTTCGGCAGAGAACATATGCATGGAACCGCCCCGTCCCTTGCTGCAACCCGTCGCCTTGCCAAATAACTCTGCCATCACCTCGGCTGCCGGCACCCCAGCACTCAGCGCATGAACGTGATCGCGATAGGTGCTGCTGACATAATCCTCATCACGGCGCATTGCCTTGATGATGCCGCTAGAAACAGCCTCTTGGCCATTGTAGAGGTGGACAAACCCAAACATTTTGCCCCGGTAATACATTTCGGCGCATTTGTCTTCAAAAAAACGCCCTAGAATCATGTCTTCGTACAGCACCAAACCTTCTTCTTTGGTGATTTGTACTGAACTTGTATCAAATGCCGGTAAAGTCCGTTCCTGAATCATTGATTGTTTGTCCCCTGGCAACTATACTCAAAACTGGTTTTGTCAAAATAGCCTTAATTCCAGCACTTAAGCTGAATCTGAACACACGGAATTGAGACAAATTTCCCGATCCATCCCTCTCCTTACCTGGTAACCGCTTAAAAATTACTGCCTTCTGTGCGCTAGCCGCCGTTGCGGTGAGTTATGGGTCACGTCATGGGCCAACAATCAAACTCTGGCGATTTTTCAGAGGCAAGTTGTAGTTTAGACTACGGATAAGCGAATTGAACCCACCAATCTGCTAAATTGTCAAAACTTATATTATCTTGGAGGGAAAGGGATCTTGTACTTATGTGGAGACGAAACCGCTGGCACCATCTCCAAAAAATTATGGGAACTCAGCTATTTTAATGATTAACGCCTCGATAATATAGATCAATTTAGTGGCTCACTGCTGGGGAAGAGGACTGTGCGAATCCCACTCGACTATTACCGGATTCTCGGCTTACCGATTCAGGCAACCGCTGAACAGTTGCAACAGGCTCATCGTGATCGCTCCCTACAGCTACCGCGACGGGAGTATTCTGAAGTGGCGATCTTGGCTCGTAAGCAACTCATCGACGAAGCTTATGCCATACTCAGTGAGCCAGACCAGCGTCAAGCTTACGATGCGAGCTTTCTGGCCAAAACCTATGATTTAGATTCTAACGGCTTGGGTGAACCACCGGCAGCAGGGGGAGACTCCCCACACACCCAAACGGATCTTCATACTCCTAGCATTGAGATTGAAGATAAGCAATTTGTGGGTGCTTTGCTGATCCTGCAAGAACTGGGGGAATATGAACTGGTTCTCAAGCTCAGTCAACCCTCCCTCAGTAGTGGCCGCTTCGGCTTAAAGGTAGGCCGGTTTGGAGAACCCCAGCTCGTTGGGCCAGACATCATATTAACGGTATCACTGGCTTGCTTAGAACTCGGTCGGGAACAATGGCAGCAAGGTCAGTATGAAAACGCAGCCGTCTCCCTGGAAACCGGCCAAGAACTGCTGTTAAAAGAAGGTTTATTTCCGAACGTGCGTGGGGAAATGCAAGCTGACCTCTACAAGCTTCGCCCCTACCGGATTATGGAATTGCTAGAGCTGAGCGACGAATATGTTGTTGAGCGGCGCAGAGGCTTGCATCTGTTGCGAGATATGCTGCAAGAGCGGGGCGGGATTGACGGCAACGGCACGGACGAGTCCGGCTTAAGTGTTGATGACTTCTTGCGTTTTGTTCAGCAATTGCGCTCTTATTTAACCGTAGCAGAACAGCAAAGTTTATTTGAAGTAGAGGCAAGACGGCCTTCCGCTGTGGCGACTTACCTGGCAGTATACGCCCTGATTGCGCGGGGATTTGCCCAAAGACAGCCGATTTTGATTCGTCAGGCGAAACTGATGCTGATGCGGTTGGGCAAGCGTCAGGATGTGCATCTAGAACAAGCGATTTGTGCACTGCTGCTGGGGCAAACTGAAGAAGCGTCTCAAGCTTTAGAACTCAGCCAAGAGTACGAAACCCTGGATTTTATTCGCAAACAGTCTCAGAATGCTCCAGACTTGTTGCCCGGTCTTTGTTTGTATGGAGAGCGTTGGTTGCAAGAAGAAGTGTTTCCCCACTTCCGAGACTTGGCGAATCAACAAGCATTGCTGAAAGATTATTTTGCCGATGAGCGGGTTCAAGCGTATTTAGAATCCCTGCCGGCTGAGGAAGAAGAAGCTAGCAATGAATGGTTTCCCGTGACAACTCAGCTAAGTCCCACGCCTAAGAAAATGGAGGCCAAACCGCTGACACAATGGGAGCCGGTGGCGACAATTGCCTCGCGGACTGCTATGGCAACCTTGTCTTCAGCCTCAACCGGCCCGACAACGGTGTCGAGTGCCGTCAGCGGCAGTGCGGAGCCGGCTCCACCGCCCCCCCTGCGTGAAGCACAACGCAGTGCTTCTCCTGCCTTAAATGGCTCTGGGGCAAACTCAGGCGAACCCCTCCAGAGTGAACCGGCTGCAACACTTCCGTCCACTGAGGTCAATTCGGAACGCCGGCAGGGACGGCTTCGGCCTGATGAAAAAGCACGGGTGCCGGTGGCAACTGTCGCTCGACCGGCAGCAGAAACCGAAGAACGGCGAAGCAACCGATCTCTAAGAGGCTGGCAGCGTTCCTCTGGAAAGCTACTGCGCTCTGTTAAAGTAGAGCGGCTGATTGGACTGGCGTTGCTCACACTGCTCGCTCTGCTCGTTCTTGGGTTTCTCAGTGCCAGAACCTTGGGTTGGATCGCTGATCAATTGGGTCGTTTGTCTGGTCCTGCACTGCAAGGAGAGCAACCCTTATTGGAGCTACATCAGCCGCCGGTGCCAATTCCCGACCCTAATAGCAACGCACTCGCCACCACCGGCCCACTTTCCGATTCCCTTGCCGAGCAAGTGATTCAAAAATGGTTCACCACGAAAGCAGACGCTTTAGGGCCAGAGCATAAAGTCGAGCAGTTAGAGCAAATATTGACGGGTCCTGCTTTATCAAAATGGCAGCAATGGGCGAGGGAAACCCAGCAAAGTAATTCCTACTACCAGTACCAACAAAGTCTCAATGTTCAATCGGTGCAAATGGACCAGAACGATCCGAATCTAGCCAAAGTTGATGCTGAAGTCACTGAAGCCGCTAAGTTATTTGAGGGTGGCAAGCAGATAGACTCACGCGATGACAAGTTTGGGGTTCGGTATAATTTGGTTCGCAAAGATGGCCAGTGGCGTATCCAAGATTGGGTTGTGAAGTAAGTTGGGGCATGGGGCATAGGGCATAGGGCATTGGGCATAGGGACTAGGGACTAGGGACTAGGATTAAGGAAAACAGAAGCGTGAAGAGGGAGCAGAGGGATCTGCCGGCTTTTCACGCTTCTGTTTTTTATTAGGCATTTTCCGTGTTGCTGAAGCTTTTTGGACTCACTTTGTCATGAAATCTTGACATAAAACCTGAAAGCTGGCCCTTGGATTTTCCAAATGTCATCGTTTCATGACAAAGTGATCCCCATTTTTCCTGTAAATCCGTAATTGTGCTTATAAACAGCCGTCTAGCCCCTTGACCAGACTAGGACTTTTCTGCAACATATAGGTTAACAAAGCGATCCCCGCGATCCCAAAGAAATGCTATTTTTTAGCATTCATCACGGAGATAGGTTTGGAACTACAGACAGTGGTGTGGCTGTAGCCTCGGCCAAACTCGACTCGCAAAGCGAGGACGCGAAGGATAAAGAAAATAGCCTAAAGAGTTTGGCAAAGCAATGCCGGCGTGTCGGGTTGAAGTTGACTGACTCAATCACACTTAACTCAAAGGGCCATCAACCAAAGTCTGTCGCGCTCAGAACCACCGGCTGCCAAAAGCCAAGCTAAATGTGGATTCACCAGACAAATTCACCTTCAGAGGCACACGGATGAGTTACAGCCCAGCTGTCCAAACCCCGCACGAGGGATCGCCAAGCCATCACCAGACAAGGCTTAGAAGGTTTCAGCGCTCACCTGTGGGAAATGTTGTCCTAGCAAATGAGTTCGTAAATCAGGAGCGACCTACCTGCCGTCTAACCTATCGGAGACCTATTCATGGCAAAAGAACGCCCACCTTTAGAAGAGATGACCTTGCGGCAACTTCGCAAAGTTGCTAGCGAATTTGGTATCTCTCGCTACAGCCGTATGCGGAAATCGCAACTGCTGGCTTCAATTCAAGAAATTCAACGCACCAAAATTTCTAATAGTCCATCTCGCACACTGGAGCCGCAAGAAGAAGTGGAAGCAGCAAAATTTGAACTCGGTCAAGAAGATCGCTTGGGTGGTGAACTGTCATCTGTAGATGAAGGACTGGCGGATCTGCCAGCCGGCTACGGAGAAAGCCGCATTGTCCTGATGCCTCGCGATCCACAATGGGCTTACACTTACTGGGATATTCCCAACGACCACAAAGAAGAGCTGCGCCGGCAAGGTGGTCAGCAACTAGCGCTGCGGATCTACGACGTCACCGACGTTAATATTGAATACCAAAGCCCCCACAGCATTCAAGAATATCCCTCTGATGAGCTGGCCCGCGAGTGGTACTTGCCCATCCCAGTCAGCGATCGTGACTATGTCGTTGATATCGGCTATCGCTGCGCCGATGGTCGGTGGTTGGTTCTGGCTCGTTCCGCCCAGGTACACGTTCCGCCGGTTTATCCCTCCGACTGGATCGAAGATGAATTCATCTCCGTCGCCTGGGAAGAAGACTTGCGCGGTAAGACCTTCGTGGAACTGGTTCCTCCCAGCAAGCGCGTGGCCCCTACCTACGCAAACCCGATCTACGACGAAATCTTCGGCATGGCTCAAACCGCCGAAGCCGCAAGAGTCGCCGGCTCGATTTTCGGTTCCATGCAGCACGTTGCCGGCTCCGTGCAGCAAATCCCTCTCTCTGCCATCAGTTCTTACGTCTTCCCCTCTGGCGTTGGGATGTGGGCCGTTCCGACCGCATCTGGTCTCACCATGTCTGGTGTCGGGATGACGATGTCCGGTGCCGGTTTCTCCGCTTCCGCCCCACCCAATCGCCCTCGCCAGTTCTGGCTGATTGCCGATGCTGAGCTGATTGTTTACGGCGCAACCGAACCCGATGCCACCGTTACCATCGGCGGACGTCCAATTAAGCTCAATCCCGATGGCACCTTCCGCTTCCAGATGTCCTTCCAAGATGGCCTGATCGACTACCCGATTATGGCAGTCGCCTCAGATGGCGAGCAAACCCGCTCGATCCACATGAAGTTCAACCGCGAAACCCCCAGCCGCAATACCAATACCAAGGACGAAGCCGTTCTTGAATGGCTTGGTTAATTTTAGAGGCTTGATTTTGGGTTGAATTGAAAATCTAACATTGCTTCTCCCCCGGCATCAGTCGGGGGTTTATTTTTTTTGGGTTAAACTTTCAGCCAATTAGTGGATGTTTCTAGAGCAACCCTCTCTCTAAAATCAAAAGTCTAAAATCTAAAATTGATATGACTCCTGAAGAAATTACCGATATCCTGAAGCAACAGTTCCCTCAAGCCGTTGAGATGCCCACACCGGCATCATGGCAGGTTGACACCGACAAGTTCCGACTTTTAGTTCTCCTGTCGGATGATCACTCTTGGCTGCGGGTTTTAGTGCCGATCCTGCCGTTTCAAGAAGCCGAGCCGTTTCTCCAGCATCTGCTAGAAGCTAACTTTGACACGACCCAAGAAACTCGCTACGCCCTCCACGAAAACGTTTTGTGGGGCGTGTTCCAGCACAGCCGGCAAAGCCTGTCTCCTGCCGACTTTTCCGCTGCGGTTCAGCGTCTGGTTTTGTTGCGCGAGCGGGGAGTCACCGACAGCTTTAACGAGTTGAGAGAAAGGGGAATTCGTCAGATTGTTTTAGCAGCCAAGCTTCAGGGACAATCTCTGGAAGCAACGCTTCAGACTTTAGATCGGTTCTATGAAGAAGGACTAATGGGCGATATGGAACAAAGCGCCGAGGCACGAGATGCCGTGCTAGCCGCTTGGCGGTATCAACTGGAACGGCTGTGGCCAGAAGTGGAACCCTAGGAGCGTTCTTGTTTGCCGGCACATTTGGGGGTGGTGAACTCTTGGATATTTAGAGCGGCAGTCGATTACTTTGTAGTGACAAAAACAAGATTGTGTACAGCAAATAATCGACTCGCTTAAGGCAAAGCATTCGGAAAGGGAAATAGCCCGTGATCACCATCAGTTATTCCCAGATGCTTTGCCCCTAGGGGATTTATGGAAGGAAACCAAATACCTCCAAACTGTCTAATTAGCCATTACGAGTTCTGCCGGCCAGATTAGCCACAACTGCCACCAACTCAGCCGGCTCAACCGGCTTGGTGACGTGCATCTGAAAGCCGGCCCACAAAGCCCGCTGCCGGTCTTCCACCCGCGCATAGGCTGTGAGTGCAGCTGCCGGAACGCGCCCCCCTTGCGAAGCTTCCAGCCCCCGCACCTGGCGAATGAACGTGTAACCATCCTCACCAGGCATCTCAATATCACTCACCAACACATCTGGCTTCAGCTGTTGCAGGGTTAACAGCCCCTCAGCCGCAGAGGGTACCGCCGTCACTTTTGCCCCGTATTCTTCTAAAATCATTTTGATCAACTCACGCGCATCTGTCGCATCATCCACCACCAACACCTTCAAGTCGGCAAGCACCCCAGATGAGTCCAATGAAGTTTCCCCGCCAGTGGTGGGGTGCAACCGTTGTGAGGAAGTGAACTTTTTGTGAATAATCATCAACGGCAGTTTGACTGTAAACGTTGAACCCTGTTGCTCACCCGGACTGGTGACAGATACCGTCCCTCCGTGTAATTCCACCAAATGACGCACAATCGCCAGCCCTAAACCTAGTCCCCCATGCACCCTCGAACTAGAGGCATCCGCTTGACTGAAACGCTCAAAGACGAATGGCAGAAACTCGGCCTTGATGCCCATGCCGGTGTCGCTGACGGTAATTTCAACGTGAGAATTAATGCGTTCTAGGAATATCTGAACCACCCCTTCCTTAGGAGTAAACTTGATCGCATTAGAAAGCAAATTCCAGATCACCTGCTGCAAGCGCTCCGGATCGCCGGCAACCGGCCCTGCGGAGGGATCGAGCACCGGCTGCAGTCGAATTGACTTAGCCTCAGCCGCTGGGCGCACCGCATCAAGCGCCGCCTCAACCACCGTATGCAATGCGACTTGACGAACATTCAGGCGTAGTTGGCCGGTAATAATTCGGGAAACATCCAGCAGATCCTCAATCAGTTGTGATTGAGACTTCGCGTTGCGCTCAATCGTCTCCAGCGCTCGCTCTGTGGTAGTTTGGTCAAATGTTCGCGACCGCAACAACTTTGCCCACCCCAGGATAGAAGTCAGCGGCGTCCGCAGTTCGTGGGACAGCGTTGCCAGGAACTCATCCTTAACCCGGTTCGCTAATTCAGCCTGAGTGCGATGCTCTACCGCACTAGAGTAGAGCTTTGCGTTATCCACGGCTAAGGCGGCGCGGTAGGCAAGATCCTCAGCAAAGATCAGGTCAGATGGGGTATAGCGCCGGCCTGACTCAGCCGCGATAAAAGAGATTGTGCCTAGCGTCTTATCGCGAGCCACCATTGGCACGATCATCACCGACGCAAGGCCGACTTGCCGCAAGATTTCCAGGTGTTCTGGGGTGCGAGCGGATGCGACTAACAAATAGTCTGGAATGTCTGAGTATAATTCTGACTTGCCGGTGCGGAGCACCTGCGCCACACCACGTTCTTCGCTGGGATCAACCGGATACCGATAGCGTAACTCGTTTGCCCACTCTACTTTGGCTGGATTGGCATGGGCAACTGCCAGCGGCTCAATCGAACCGTTCTCCTTCAGGACATGGACACTACACCAGTCTGCCATGTGGGGCACTGCAAGTTGTGCCACGCTGGTGAGGGTTGTGGAGTAGTCCAGAGAAGAAGCCAGTACAGTGCTTGCGCCGGCGAGAAAGTTTTGCGCTTCCTCCACCCGTTTGCGCTGGCTGATGTCAAATCGGATCGCTAAATACTGGAACGGCGTACCTTGATCGTTTAGAAACGGCACAATCGTGGTATCGACCCAGTAGTACGTCCCATCTTTCGCTTTATTTTTAATTTCTCCTTGCCAAACCTTGCCGCTAGAAATCGTTGACCAAAGCTGCTGAAAAAATTCTTTGGGATGATAACCTGAATTCACCAGACGATGGGTTTTTCCGATTAATTCTTCTTGGGAATACTGGGAAATCTCACAAAATTTATCGTTAACATAATTGATCACGCCCTTGGAGTCAGTGACCACCACAAGTGCTGCTTGATCTATGGCAAATTTAATGTCAGATAAATCTTTAATTAAGCTTTGCAATTCCTCTTCATTGCGCTTACGTTCCGTAATATCAGAAAACGCAGCTACGCATCCTCTGCTGTTGCCATCTTCGTCAAACAGCGGAGCCGCAGACACTAACAGCTTGATGATTGTCCCATTTTCATGAAAGACCTCAATTTCTTCATCGAGAACTTCAACGCCGTTAGCGGCACAATACTGCATAGGCAATTGCTCTGTAGCCTGTTCTCTTCCAGATTTGTAGGCTTTAAATTGCCTGGATTTCGGTTCGACAAGAGCGCTCAGAGATGCAGTCTCGTGGGAAATTCTTAACCATTTTGCCAAATAGGGATTGACTTTGAGCCGCTGGCATTGAGCATCTTCGGCCATCCCTATTCCAATGGGAATTACCCTTAGTAAGGTTTCTAGCTCGGTAATGCGTCGCTGTAGCTCTTTATTCAGGTTTCTAATTTTTTCTTCGTTTTGATGGTGGTCGCTGATATCGCTGACTAAGGCAACAAATCCTTGGACTTCTCCTCGCCCTCCCAAATGAGGAACGTAATTAACTCGCACATAACGCTCCCAATTTTTATAGGGAATCGCGGTTTCATAACTTACAGTTTGACCGGATAAGGCTAATTCGATGTAAGGGCGAACTTCGCCATAAACTGCCTCACCTAAAACATCTTTCACTGACTTTCCAGTAATTTCTGTGAGTTCATTGCTAAACCAGGTTTCATAAGTTTTATTATTGAAGAGATAGCGCTCTTGTGAATCAATATAGGCTATAAGTGTCGGCAGAGAGTCAGCGATCAATCGGGTTTGCTCTTCGCTTTCTCTTAGGGCATCTTCAGCTTGCTTGCGCTCAGTAATGTCTACACAGGAGCCGATATAACCAAGGAAGCTGCCGTCTGGTGTGAGGCGTGGAATGCCGGTATCTAAAAGCCAGCGGTATTCTCCATCAAAACGCTTGAGCCGGTATTCCATTTGGAAGCTTTGGCGGGCGTCAAATGCTGTCATGTAGGTATCGAGACAGTGCTGGAAATCGTCAGGATGGACACCCTCAGCCCAGCCGTTGCCGGCTTCTTCCTCCATTGTCCTGCCGGTGAAGTCTAGCCAGACTTTATTGAAGTAATAATAAAGCTTGTCAAGCCCCGACATCCAAATCAAAACCGGCGCGGTATCTGCCATGATTTGAAATCGGTTTTCACTTTCTTGCAGCTCTTCTACTAATCGCTTGCGCTCTGTGATGTCGCGTTGAGTTCCCCAAGCTCTTACTACAAAGCCATTTTCTACCGTTCCCACAAGATTGTTCAAGAAGTGTTTCGGGTTTCCGTTGCTGTCAACTTCATGGGATTCGGCATCAATAAGCCGATAGCCCGAACCAATAAAAGCACGCAAATACTCGATATTATGGTCGTCTGAACGAGGAATGAAGTCGTTGAGTCTTAAGCCGATAATGTCTTGGGCTACAGAAAACCCATACATCTGTGCCATGATATCGTTGCACTCTGCAAGATATCCGTATTGGTAAAAAAGTTGTATTTGCTCATCTGCCGAAGACTCGATTGAAATCGGCTGTTCGAGTTCAAAACACCAGATTCCTTCTGAACTTTGCTCCACAAAAGCGCGGTGGCGCTTCTCTGATTCTTGCAGTTCCTTCTGTGCTTGCTGGTGTTCTGTGACATCGACAAGCATGGCGAGTCTGCCTGTAAAATTGCCGCGTTCATCTAAAATTGGGTTAGCAGAAACGAATGCCCAAAGATCCGAACCATCTTTGCGGCGGTAACAAAAGTGAAATCGCTCTTTAATGCCTTCCTGCCGGCGATCAATCTGCTGCTGAGCTTCCAGGCGAGCGGAAGTATCCATAAAGTCGAAAATGGAGCGCCCCAGCATTTCTTCAATGCTGTAACCAAACATCTCTGCCATGCGCTGGTTGACGTATTCTGTGCGCCATTCTGCGTTAACTAACCAGATAGCTTCGTTGGCTGTTTCGACAATCCGACGGTACTGTTCTTCGCTTGCTTTTAGTTTGGCGAGATTTTCCTCAGTTCGCTGTTTGGCGGTTCGCAGTTCGGCACTAAGCGAGCAGATCAGTAGTGCCACTAGCCAGAAGATGCCTAGCCGCAGCATGACTTCCCAAGTAATGGTGAGGGAATAGTTGGGCGAGATAAAAAAGTAGGCGATGGCTAAAGTCGATAAGAGAGTAGCCAACAATCCTGCCTCAAAGCCCCCATACCAGACGCTAAACGCCACGGCAGCAAGAAACAAGATGACAATGTTTGGCTTGATTAGCGGCAATAGCAGCTGGGTTAGTAGCGTAATGCTAGCAACACTCAAACCGGCTACTGTGTAGTGCCGAATCTGGGGGCGAGTTACTCTGAACATATTCCGTTCTCTATTCCTCTCAACGGCTTGAGGGTGTGGCATCTCTCTACCGCTATTGCTTGATGGCCTAAATTTGATTATCGCCTATAAAATCACCGCCTGGTTCCCCCGTGCAGCACGCTTTTGTCTTGTTCAAGGAGAACGAAGGGATGCGTTTACCTGCCGGCAACACACAAGGGATCGTTGGCTAAGTCGGTATCTGGAACAAGTCTTGCTTTAAGCGCTCCTCCAATTGATTCACCTGATAGCAGGATGGCTGGAGCTAATAATAAGAGCGACAATGAAATTAAAGGCAGTTGATTGGGGTTTTGCTGGAGGCCCAAAGGCCATGACTAATTTGAGTCACAAAGTTGATTTTCTCCAAAGCCAGACCGCAAAAAATCTAATGAAATACAGATTTCTCCGCGAGTGTATTTACCTGTTTGCTGGCTTTGTTGGCATTTCTCTCGATTTTTACAAAGCTTATATGATCTTAACAGCTAGTCATAAACCTTCTCGCCCTAACGGTCACTAAGGCTGATATGTGCTAATCATTTATTTTCCCTTCAATTTTTTGCTTTGTGATTAATGGCTGAAATTGAGGGGAAATTGTGATAACTATAACACAAACTGACGGCTCAAATAAATTTTATCAGTATTGGTCAAATCGTTAATATTTATGAATTTAGGAAAAAATCTTTAAGAAAACGGCTTAAACATCTAGTCAGCAAGCCTTGACGAAGGATGTAATTATGTACTTTTCTATAAGTTGGTTATTAATTATTTTTTTCTGGATCTCTGTTAAATTAGCTGTGCATCAGGGATTAGCTGACACAATTGCTTTCGGCGCACAAGCCCCTAACAGAGATGCCTATGTAGTTGTCTCAACCTTATCAAATCAAGAAGTTTCAGATATGAGTAATTTACAAACATTGGCCCTGCAATTTGTTGAATTATTAGTTCAAGAAGATTTTGCCGGCGCTACAGGAAATTTTGACAGCCAGATGCAAGCCAGTTTCCCTCCAGATAAGTTACGAGAAACTTGGACTGCCATCACCGGCCAAGTCGGAAAATTTGAGAAAACAGCCGGCATCCGTAGTGAAAAAGATGGGGAGTATGACATTGTCTTCGTGACGAGTGAATTTGAAAAGGCAACCTTAGATATCAAAATTATTTTTAATAGTAACCAGCAGATCGCCGGCTTATTTGTGACCCCCACTCAACCGGCTGCTGAATACCAGCCACCGGCTTATGTTAATGTCAATACTTTTCAAGAGCAAGCCGTGGTGGTGGGAAGCGGGGAAATAGCGTTGCCGGCTACTTTAACGCTGCCGGTGGGTGATGGTCCTTTTCCTGCCATTGTGCTGGTGCATGGATCTGGCCCGAATGACCGGGATGAAAGTGTTGGCCCAAATAAACCGTTCCGCGATCTGGCTTGGGGGCTGGCTTCTAGGGGTATTGCGGTGCTGCGCTATGAAAAGCGGACAAGAGTTTATCCAAATCAATTTGCCGGCAGCTTTACAGTTAGGGAAGAAACCACGGATGATGCGTTAGCGGCAGTTTCTCTGCTACGTCAAATTGATAAAATTGAGGCGCAAAAAATTTATGTTTTGGGCCACAGTTTGGGGGGAATGTTAATTCCCAGAATTGGCAAAGCGGATGCTAAGATTGCTGGGTTTATTGTCATGGCCGGTTTAACCCGATTTTTAGAAGATACGGTTCTCGATCAAGTCAATTATATTGCCGCTTTGGATGGTGTAATATCTCCAGAGGAACAAGCAGAAATTGAGGCGCTAACCCAACAAGCTGCCAGAGTGAAAGATCCGCAGCTATCCAAAAAGGTGCCGGCTGCTGAATTACTCTTTGGCATTCCGGCCTCATACTGGCTGGATTTACGCGGTTATCATCCACCCACGGTTGCTCAACAATTAACACAGCGAATGTTAATTTTGCAAGGCGAGCGAGATTATCAAGTTACGATGGAAGATTTTCAAGGTTGGCAACAAGCCTTGTCTTCGCGGCAAAATGTGACCTTTAAAAGTTATCCGCAACTTAATCATCTTTTCATTGAAGGAACGGGTAAGAGTGTGCCGGCTGAATATCAAAGTGCCGGTTATGTAGCGGAGCCGGTTATTAATGATATTGCGGAATGGATTAAAAAATAGTCTATAAACTAGATTTAGATAAGCCGGCTGTTTCCAGCATTTAATCTAAACCTAAAGCAAAGCTGGCGATACTTTTCTCTCTCAAGAAATTGGCTTTTTTCTGGTGCCGTTGTTCCGCACTTACTCAAGGCTTTTACGACTTATAAAAGCGAACTCTACTAGCGAATTCTGGCACTTTATTATTTTTATCTAAGTTTTCAAGAAGTTCGTCAACAGTATGAGGGGGTGGCTTTAGATCCTCGAATTGCTTCCGAATTACCTCAACCATTGAGTCTGGGTCATTATCGAAAAGCTGAGTCAGAAAAACATCAGGATGCTGTACCTCAATGCCATAAGGCGCTAAAGCATCTGCCGTGAAATGTTTGAGATTATAAGTGACGATGACTTCAGCTTTTGCAACAATTGCAGCGGCCAAAACATGGCGATCTCCAAGATGATTTGTCATGGACTCAACCAGCCTGGCCGGCACTTCGACCATTGCTTCAGGAAAGGTATTTTTGAGCATGGCTTGAAAACGTTTTTCCTTCTCCTTTGTCATTCTTCCCTTCTTGACAAGATTTCGCGTCGCACCATCTAAAATTTCCTGTGAAAAGTAAACACGATAAAGGTTAGCTTCAGCAGCACGCAACAGCGTATCGCATAAAGGCATCGGGAAGATTACACAGGAGTCTAGAATAATAGGATAAATTGCCATACTACTGCTCAATTTCGGATACTTTTTCTTCGTAAAACCCCTCATCTTGAAGAAATTGGGTGAGTTCTTTCAGTCCTTGCCGGCGCTTAATGTCTCGCTGTTCTTTGTAAGCCATTAAATCTTCCAAACGAATACGCCGGTGCTTTCCAACTTTAGTATGAGGAATTTCGCCTTGCTCCAATAACTTGACCAGAAAAGGCCGTGATACATTCAAAATATCAGCGGCTTCCTGGGTGCTTAGTTCGTGATTTTGGGGAATCAAGTGTATAGCTTGACCTGATGCCATCATGTGAACGATATCGCGTAGCAGATGGTAAACCGGCTCAGGAATTAAAACTTCTTCTCCATCGCTTCCCACTAATTTTGCTTGTGCAGTTTCTTTACTGAGTAGCTGCTCCAATTGCTGGATCGTTTCGGCATCTTGTTGTGGCACGACAACTGACTCAAGTTGCGCTCTTTGTTTGGACATTTTACTTTTATGTCCATTTCTTTTTAAGAAATGGATGTTTATGTTAACTACTAATAAAAATATAACACGCTTTTTGGATTAAACGAAATATCCGAAACAAGCGAAATATTCAAAACAAGGGGGATTGCCGGCACTGCAATCTGCCCAATCGCTTAAGGTGTGGATGCCGAGCGGTTGTACAATAGGACAGTTGTAGTTTGTGGCCGACTGTGATCGAGCGGTATACTCTGCCCGAAATGGGCGAACTGTGGACAGATACTTATAAGCTGAAGACCTGGCTCCAAGTAGAAATCGCAGTCTGTGAAGCTCAGGCTGAATTGGGTTATATCCCATCTGAGGCGGTTGAAGAAATTAAGGCAAAGGCGAATTTTGACCCAAAGCGGGTGCTAGAAATTGAGGCTGAAGTTCGCCACGACATGATCGCATTCTTGACAAATGTCAACGAGTATGTGGGGGAAGCCGGTCGCTACATTCACTTGGGGCTGACGAGTTCGGATGTGCTGGATACAGCTTTAGCACTGCAACTGGTGGCGAGTTTGGATGTGCTGATGGAACGCCTGGAGGATTTAATTCAGGCGATTCGCTATCAGGCTCAGCAACACCGGCACACCGTCATGATCGGTCGCTCTCACGGCATTCACGCCGAACCGATCACCTTTGGCTTTAAACTTGCTGGCTGGTTAGCGGAAGTATTGCGGCACCGCGAACGCCTATGCAATCTTCGTCAAGAAATTGCCACCGGCAAGATTTCCGGCGCGGTTGGCACGTACGCCAATATTGACCCGCGTGTGGAAGCGCTCGCTTGTCAGAAACTCGGACTCGAACCCGATACCGCCTCAACTCAGGTGATATCACGCGATCGCCACGCGAATTACGCGCAACATCTGGCACTCTTGGCGGCTTCCATCGAGCGGTTTGCCGTCGAGATCCGTAACTTGCAGCGCACAGATGTTCTAGAAGTTGAAGAATTTTTCTCGAAAGGGCAAAAAGGTTCTTCCGCAATGCCCCATAAGCGTAACCCGATTCGCTCGGAACGGTTAACCGGCATGGCGAGAATTGTGCGGGGTCATGCCGTTGCTGCCTTGGAAAACGTTGCCCTCTGGCACGAGCGAGACATCTCGCATAGTTCCGTTGAGCGGATGATTTTCCCAGATAGTTGCACTTTAACCCATTTTATGCTGGCGGAAATCACCGATTTGGTGAAACACCTGCTCGTCTACCCCCAAAACATGGAACGGAACATGAATCTTTACGGGGGCGTAGTTTTCAGCCAGCGGGTGATGCTGACCTTGGTGGAAAAGGGGTTAAGTCGCGAAGAAGCTTATGCAATTGTTCAGTCGTGTGCACATCAAGCTTGGAACCAACCTGATGGGAATTTCCACGATTTAATTGCCAAAGATGCGCGGGTAACGGCACAACTGTCGCCTGAAGCAATTGAAGCTTGTTTCGATCCGCAGCACCAATTGCGGCACCTTGACCAAGTTTACCAACGGCTGGGTATTTGAGTTTGATCTGGGTGGACGCAATACTCGCCCACCCACCAAACTCTCTACTTTAACTGCACTGAAAACTGATAGTCATATCCTTTGAAATTCGACTCTACGACGAGGCTGTACTCGCCAGTAGCCGGCAATTTGCCTGTCCAAGGAGGGCTATTTGCGATATTCGGATCGCCACCGAGGCGTTTACCATCTGGGCCATAAATTGTGGGAAAAGCACCTTTAAGGCTGGTGACAGTGAGGGTTTGACCCTGATTGGCTTTGAGGGTGTATTTATGGGTGCCGGTGCCGATAAAACGACCTGAAATTGTGGTTGAATTGCGATTGGCAGGAATGGTAATTGATTGAGTTTTTTCGCTACATTCGGTTTCAGTAACTGTTTTAGAAACCCAACCTTTAATCGGTTCTTCAATTTGCAACCAGCCGTTTTTCTCACTTTGAACAAACACGACTCTGCCGTTTTCAACTTTCCCCACAATGTTGTTTGGTTTGACTTCCGGACTAGATCGGATATTTGTGGGTGGGTTGGGATCGTTAATTTTCGCGTAGGAGATTTCGCACTTTGGGGTTGAGGCTGGGCGTTGACCGGCAGCCGGTGGTACATTGGCAGGAGCAGCTTTTACGGGTGTTGTTTGAGCCGGCTGGGTGGATGTCTGCGCGGGTGTCTGCGCCGGCACCTCAGAAGTTGAGGGTGGTGGTGAATCGGTTGGGGATGTGCAGGCAGCAGCCAGCAAGCCGGCGAAACACGCCAAGCCGACATTCTTCAGCCAGGAAGCTTGAAATGAAATTTTCTGCCGTCTATTGTCTTTCATAGCAAAATCATCCTATTTTTCATTATTAATGACAGATGCTGAGGACGCATCGATTTTAGTCCGGATTTGCGCTTACCACATCTTTTCCCAAATATAATTATTTCGCCAGCCTGATCGCAAGACAATTAAGCGGAATAATTCAGTTGTCGCCAAAATTTAACTTCATGAAGATAAGTCGTCCGAGAAATTTTTTGACGGTCATGCTGCTGGTATTCCTAGCGGTGATATGGCAAAATTTTACATTTTCTCAACCAGCCGCCGTTGCTATGTCATCCTCACTCCCTGAACCTAACTCTATTTCCTCCCAGAACGTGGTTGCTTATCAACTGCCGAATCGGGCGCGGTTGGTTGATCTTCAGTCCGTGAATCGCAATATTAAGCTGGATATTCGCTATGCCACAACTAATAATTTCTTAAAGCGAAAGCTGTATCCGGAAGCTAGATGTATTTTGAGAGCCGGTGTGGCACAAAAACTATCGCGGGTTCAAGAAGATTTGCAAGCAAGAGGACTAGGGTTGAAAGTCTTTGATTGCTATCGCCCTTTAGCGGTGACAAAACAAATGTGGGAAGTGTTGCCTGATGCACGTTATGTGGCGAATCCTGCTAGAGGTTCCCGTCATAATCGCGGGGCGGCTGTTGATGTCACTTTAGTGGATCGCGATGGAAAAGAACTAGAAATGCCGACTGCCTTTGATGATTTTACAGAACGAGCCGGTAGAGATTATCAAGGTACAGATGTTAGTGAACAAGCGCAGAAAAACAGCCAACTGCTTGAGGATGTGATGCGAAAACATGGCTTTGCTCCCATCTCTAGCGAATGGTGGCATTTCGATGCAACAGATTGGCAAAATTTTGCGATTCTCGATGTTGGTTTCGGCGCAATTTCTAAACCAAAATATAACTATCCTTTACAGTAGGACGTGTAGAGCGAGACCGAAACCCATCAGAAATTATAGTAGGATGGGTTTCGCTTTCGCTCAACCCATCACTCCCAGGCGATTGAAAATTGCTGGCGCAACGCTAACGCAGCTATACAAACGAATCGACTGATTACTTCACTTCCACTAAAAATTCATAGACAAATCCCTTAAAATTTGAGTCCATTTCTAGGGAGTAGTCACCGGCAAGGGGAAGTTGCCCCGTCCACTCAGTTCGGTTGCCGTCTGTGTAAGGATTGCCGGCTAAAAGTTGTCCTGTGGGGTCAATAATTGTGGGGAAAACTCCGGCAGAATTTAATTTCCTAACGGTCATTGTTTGACCCTTAGCTGCTTTAAGCTTGTAAGAGTGGCTGCCGCCGCCGATAATCTCGCCTTTCACAATTGCAGAGTCGCCTTTTGGCGGAAAACTAATTTGCTCAGTGACAACGGGACAAGTGCTTTTTGTCCGATTTTTAGAGATCCAGCCTTCGGGTTCACTAATCTTAAGCCAGCCGTCTTTTTCTTCAATTACACCAACAAATGCGCCATTTTTAAGTTGGCCAATTATATTACCGTCGGTTATCTGGGGACTGGATCGGACGTTTAAGGGCGGATTGGGATCTGCAACAACTGCTGTGCTAATTTTGCATCCATCTTTTGCTGGGGTGATAACGATTGGATCGGGTTTTGCCGTATTAACTGAGTTGGGTATTTGTGCAGGGGTAACCGTTGGTTTAGGAGAGGGAGAAGTGGCAGGTTGAATCGGTTGTGGTTGTGTGGGATTTGAGATATTATTTGAGGTGTCGATATCGGGTGCTGCTGTTTTTATTTGAACGGCTGCATAAGCGACTCCAACTGCGGTGGCGATTCCAGTTAGGCCGACGACAATCCATTGTGAGTTTTTCATTTTTACCTCGTGTTGATATAGATTAAGATTAGAACTTAGCTGGAGTTATGAGATTTCAATTTAACCCAAATAAAACTAGAGAATAAACTTATTTTGGCGGGGGGAAATTTTTAACGCGTGAGACTGTCTAAGTTAGTTAAGGCTGCCGGCAGGGGATTAGTTTTGCCCATTTGATATCGGTGTTCTTTAATCAGCCGGTTTAATCTATCTACACGATTTCGGGGAGAAGGATGGGAGGCTAAAAAAGCAAAATCCATTCCAGGCTGGCGATCAATTCGCGCAAAAAAGTCTGTTGCGCCGGCTACGTGTTCATAGGTTGCCTGCAATAACATTAAGCCAAAATCATCGGCTTTGCGTTCCTGCGCTTGAGAATATTGGGCACTAGATACTGATTCAACGGCTGATGCTATAATTCCTGACAATCTGCCATTTTCCCCAAAAATAGTCGCAAGGGTGAATTTGAGCAGCAACGCTTGTCCGATGCCCCGTAAGTGATCTCGATTGGTAAAATGGCCAAGTTCATGTCCTAAAATCATCATCAGTTCATTTTCAGACTTGACGTGGGAAATTAAGCCGGCATAAACCACGATGAGATCGCCGGGTAGCGCTAATGCATTCACGGTATTTTGTGGGATATACAAAACTCTGTAATTCCGTTTTGTGTTATTTGCCACCGGCAGTTTGGTTTCCAGCCGATCTAGCAGTTGATTGAGGCTATCTTGTGCCGGCGATGGTTGGGCGAGTTGTTCATAAGCCGGTGTGACAACGGCAGCGAGTTGTTGTTCAACTTGTGGCGGAATTAACCAAACTAAATTACTCACCAATAGCCAAATTATGTAAATAATAGCGGTGATAAATCCGACAAAAATAGCCAGGAGAATCAGTAGTTGCCGGTTGCTTGGAGGAGGATTTCTAGAACTAAATTCTTCGTTCATGGGCAATATTGTACCAACAGAGAAATTTTTCTATGGGCGAGGGTTTAATTGCAATTATTTTGATGACAGCCAGCCTGCAAGATGCCCGTACGACTCAAGCAGCCGGCTTAATTATTACTACTCTTAACTGGACGAAAAGCATCTAAGAAATTCAGCAGGGGATAGAGATTGCGCGACTGCACCCACAGCCGGCCTGTTCCACTAAAACGACAAACTAAACCTTCTCCGCCGAGAATGCCGGTTTTGAGTCCTTTAAATGACAAGCCACCCAACATTTCTACCTTGTAATTGAGCGTATCTTCAAAGGCAACGATGTAGCCGGTATCTACTACATAATCACCGGCAACCGGAATTTCTAAAATTGCGCCATAAGAACTGAACCACAAATCACCTTGACCTGTTGCCCGGATCAAGAATAGAGATTCACCACTAAAAAATCCTTTAAATCCTTGAAATTTTGTATCAATTTGCACCGTAGGACTGCAGGCAACAAACCCGGAAGATTGAACCATTAATCCATTGCCGGCCAGATGATAATGGGTAATCTCTCCAGGGACTGCCGGCGAAATATATAATTCTCCCGGTCTTCCTTCAGCCGTAAACTCACTAATAAACAGCGACTCACCGCTAACCATGCGACCAATTCCTTTCATGAAACCCCCTTGCATTTTAGATTTCATTTTGATGCAAGCGTCCATCGCTGCCATTGCGCCCGATTCAACAAAAACGGTTTGATTCGCCTGAAGATTTAACCGCAATGAAGCGTAAGAAGGAGAATGTTCAATTTCGTAGGCAAATTCATTATCCATGATTCTAACTCCTTAAAAATAATTGATCATTAGCCTTGGTAGGAAACGGAAACTATGCTTATTTCGCCGGCATCTGACTCCCAACCAACTGACCGAAAGCGTTGGCATTATGAGTTTGGCAAAAAATCCGGCCTCGTCCTTTAAACCGGCACACTAATCCCTCGCCGCCTAAAAAAGCGCCGATCCAACTAGAACCGGCTTTCTTTATCTCAAAGGTCAGGCTTTTTTCAAAGGCAACAATATGGCCGGTATCTACAATATATTCACCATCCACTGAAATTTCATAAATTGCCCCGAATGAACTCAATAACAAAGAACCATTTCCGGTAATATCGACCCAAAAAATATTTTCTCCAGAAAACATAGACTTGAAGCCTTGCCAGCCTAAATTAATCTCAACATCTGACTCACTCGCTAAGTAAGAAGTCGCTTGCACAACTAAGCCTGGATCGGATACTTGATAATGCAAAATATCGCCTAGCAATTTCGGAGATAAAAACACCTCTCCGCCGTCCGTAGGAGAACGAAACACACTTAAAAATAGCGATTCTCCCGCTAACATCCGTTTTAGTCCGCCCATAATGCCGCCGCCTTTGCCTTGTCTCAAAGTCGTGCTGGTGTTAATATAACCGCTCATTGCAATCATCGCACCGGCTTCTGCAATTAACTCTTCACCGGCATTCAAACGAATGTGGGCAACTGCACTATCTGGTTGCTGCAAAATTTTGAAATCCATCTGCTCAAAATCTCCTAAATTAAACGTTAAAATATCTGATTAACAGATATCACTCACTCTTTAAAAAACCTTTGAACTTAAAAATCGAACTAATCCGTCAACACTCCGAGACTGCAAATAAATTACTCCTTGGCCAGAAAGCCGGTTAATTAATCCTTCCCCAGATGTAACCGATCCAATTAAACCGCCGGCTAAACCCACCTTCATTTGAATTCCTGGATCGTAAGCCACTAAATGACCGCTATCAACCACAAATTCACCACTGATGCGTTTTTCTGTAATGCCACCATAAGCACCAAAAAATACTTGACCCGTGCCGGTTAATTTCAGTTTAAATAGCCCCTCGCCGGCAAAAAAGCTAGAAAACCCAGCCCACTGTACTCCCATACCAATCCCAGGCGTGTGGGCAATATAAGCACCCGGTTCAAAACAAATCCCATTTCCTCTCAAATCAATACAAGCAATATCGCCAATGGTAGATTGTGTCAAAACCAACTGCAAAGGCTGCTGAGTTTCATTTGTAAAAGTATTAACAAACCAAGATTCCCCGCCAAATATTGCTTTCAAGAAGCCGGAGAAGAACCCCCCAGAAAATTGAGTTTTCATCGTAATGCGAGCATCCATACTCGTCATCGCGCCGGCTTCAGCGGTAATGCTATCGCCGGGATTCAGAGTAATAAAAATCGCAGCAAACGATGGCTTGTAGCGAATTTCATGTTTCACTGACCAAACTCCTGCAACAAGATTCTATAAATATCTACAAGTTTGGCAGGAGTTTTACGGTCGTCAAGTTTTCTTCAAAAAATGCAATACGTCCCTGCTGACAATTGCGGCAACGATTACACAGCGTTGCAATCCACCTGTATATTGGCAAACTAGCCTCTGCTGACTTGCAAGCATCTTTCATGCTAAAACTTGCCCTTGCACTGGTATTATGGCTGCGTTCGGGTCTGGGTTTTTCAGAAGACTTGCTTTTTAAGACAAAATTACTGATGCTTGTTGGGCTTCTCCCACGCTTCCCTTTTCGCTACCTCTCCCTCTCCCCTGCGTTCCATGCAATCTAACAGTGAATTGGCATCTACCCCACCGGCACCTGCTGCCGACAAGCAAAGCTTTCGGAACCGGCAGCAGTTGTTGACGGCTGTTAAGAATGAAGTCACAGCGCGGCTGCAGCAGTCCTTGCACAACGCAGTTTTGGTTAACCTGGGCGAAGATCAACAACCCCAGCCAGTTCGCCCAGATGTGGATGTAAAAATTGCTAAACAGCCTCGTTTCCGGCTACAGCCTTCTGACAGCATCCTGACAGCCTTCGATCAAGCCGGCGGCAAACTGCTGATTTTAGGCGCACCTGGATCGGGCAAAACCACCACTCAACTACAGTTAGCCAAGGAATTGTGCGATCTCGCTGAACAAGATAGCGCTGCGAAGGTGCCGGTGTTGTTCAATTTATCCGGTTGGAACAATAACCAACAACCCCTTGCCGGCTGGCTGGTTAGCGAACTGAAATCTAAGTATGGCGTTCGAGTTGAAATTGCTCAAAATTGGCTAGAAATCGGTCAGTTATTATTGCTATTTGATGGGTTAAATGAACTAGAATTAAGCCAGCAAGAAGATTGTATTAGGGCAATCAATCAACTGGTAGAAAAAAACTCAACCCTATCACAATTTATTGTTTGCACGCGCTTTGAAGATTACAAAAAGTGTAATTGCCGACTGAGACTTAAAGGAGCAATTTTTTTACGACCTTTTAATTCATCTCAAATCCGTAATTATTTAATGGCTGCCAGAAGTCGAGAGCTATGGTACAACATTGAAACCGATCCGCCCTTGATGGCATTGGCAAAAACGCCTTTATTTTTGAATATGATGGCTTTAGCCTATGAAGAAATTCTCATTCATTCTTGGAAACGCCTGACATCCAATAAAGAACGGCGTCAGTATTTGTTTAATGCCTATATTCGCCAGCAACTCGGACGCGACATTAACCTGCGAAAACAACCCACCCCGGAACAAAGCCGGTATTGGCTAATGTGGCTGGCAAAAAGGTTGGAAGAAGAAAATCAGACAGAATTTTCCTTAGAAAAAATGCAGCCAAATTGGTTAAAAACTGCTGATCAGCAGCGACTCTATAAAATTGGGGCGGGACTGATGGGTGGGTTTATTCCAGGTTTTTCTGGGGTACGGCAGTTTGTGCTGCGTTTTATTCTTTGGAGGCATGGATATATTCCTTGGAATTACGCTCGTTTTCTCGACTACGCGACAAAGCAACTATTTTTGCAGCGTGCCGGCAAACGTTATCGATTTACCCACAAGTTGTTGCAAGAGCATTTCGCGCTGATGTCTGATATTTAACTGTAATTTAATCGCATAGCCGGCTCAATTATTTGCTCAGCCAGCAAAAAAAGTGAACCCCAGTTTAAATTAAATCTAAATTTAATACTGACTTTTCAAAATTTTATCATTGATAAGTTTTAGAATAATTAGCCAATCCTTTAAAAAATTAGGCTTTAAAAGTTTCTTAAGTGTAACAGAATTTACCGCAAAAATATTGTAAAATGTCTATTAGCAGTGATGATTTTAATTATATTTGCCAGTTGCTTCGCGATCAAACTGCAATTTCGCTAGAGGCGGATAAGGCGATCCGCGTAGAGAGACAGTTAGCCCCAATTGCTCAGCAAGCCGGTTTCAGTTCAATAGAAGAATTGGTGGCGCTGCTACGAACTCAGCAGCCTAACGAACTTCATATCCAAGTGATCGAGGCGATGCTGTTAAGTGAAACCTCGTTTTTTCGCGATAATTATCCCTTTGAAGCTCTGAAAAAAGTCTTACTGCCCCAATTTTTGAAACAGCGTTTGAGCGAGCGAAGCCTCAATATTTGGAGTGCCGCCTGCTCCACCGGCCAAGAACCTTATAGTATAGCGATGCTGCTGCACCAGTATTTTCCAATTTTTGCAGGCTGGAATGTGCGGTTCATTGCCAGTGATATCTCAGGAGAAATCTTAACCCGCGCTCGCGAAGGTCGTTACACTCAATTAGAAATCCATCGCGGACTCACAGCGGCACAACAACTGAGATATTTTCAGCAACAGGATAATGAGTGGCAACTCAAACAACAGATCCGCCAGATGGTTGAATTTCGCCAAATCAACCTAGCTGCCGGTTGGCCGACCTTACCTCTGATGGATATCATCTTTATGCGTAACGTTTTAATTTATTTTGACGTGGCAACCAAAAAAGCCATTTTGGCAAAACTGCGGCAGGTACTTAGTCCCGATGGCTATCTGTTCCTAGGTGCCAGTGAGACAACGATCACGCTTGATAATTCGTTTGAGCCGGTGTACTTCGACAAAGCGCTGTGTTACCGTTTGCGCCGGTGAAGCATCTTGAAGGGCAGCCATTAAAATTATCAGTTTTTCACCAGGCAAAGTGAGTTTAAATTCTAGATTGGTATTGCATCCAAAATTCACCCATCAAAATTTAATATGACGCTGACGCAGGTTTTGGGAGCTCTACTTATTTTCACGCTTTGCCCGCTTTTAGGCGGATTGCCTTTGATTGCCTGGATTACCCGCGCCCTCACCGGCAGGCAATTGGCCAGAATTGGCACCGGCAATGTGGGAGTCTCTGCCGCTTTCTATCACGGGGGCAACGTAGTCGGCATTCTGGCGGTACTCTCAGAAGCCGGTAAAGGCATTGCAGCGGTTTTACTGGCGAGATACTTCTTTCCCTCAAACCCAGAGTGGGAGTTAATTGCCCTCATCGCCCTGATTCTCGGCAGGTTCTGGATCGCCAAAGGTGCCGGCACCACGAATTTAGTTTGGGGTGTCGTTGTCCATGATCCGCGAGTCGCCGGCTTCGTATTTTTAATTGGCGGCATTAGCTTTACAATCCTGCGAGAGCGCAAGTTGGGACGGCTGGCATTTTTGGTGCTATTTCCCTTCACCCTGGCACTGCTGCACCCCTACAATGGGGCGCGAATCCTGGCAGCGATTACCCTCAGTGGGCTGCTAGGCTGGATCTATGAAAAAATTCCCGATGATTTAGACTTAACACCGGCATCTGCACAGGAGGATTCTCAAAAAGTGTTTCGCTTTTTTCGAGGAGATCGCGCGATTGTTTCCCTAGAGCAAAAGCTAGAGTCTGGTAAAGTCGGTCAAAAAGCCGCAACCCTCTCTCAATTAAAGCGCTGGGGTTATCCTGTGCCGGTGGGGTGGGTGCTGCCGGCAGGCGATGACCCTCAAATCTTGGTAGACTTCCTGCAACCCTCCGAAAATCAGCCGCTTGTGGTGCGTTCCTCAGCGGTTGGGGAAGACTCGGAACAAGCCTCCGCTGCCGGTCAATATCAAAGCATTTTGAACGTCAGAAGCCGAGAGCAATTGTACGATGCGATTGCCCAATGTCAGGAATCCTATAACCGGCCGGCAGCGCAAACTTACCGCCAAGATCGCAACCTCCCGGAAGCGTCAATGGCGGTACTCGTTCAGCAGCAAATTCAGGGCGTTTTCTCCGGCGTTGCCTTCAGCCGCGATCCCATTGATCGACAAGGCGATGCTGTTGTCATTGAAGCCTTACCGGGAAACGCTTCGCGGGTAGTTTCCGGGCAAGTTACCCCAGAACAATATCGCGTTTTTGTCCCAGATGCCGAGGTGAGTAATGCCCCCGACTGGGTAATGCCTGCCGGTTTAGAGTTAGAAATTGAAGGGGAAACCGGCGATCTGCCGCCACAACTAATCCGGCAAGTGGCTTTCTTAGCGCGGCATCTAGAAGCCCGATTCCACAGCATCCCGCAAGATATTGAATGGACTTACGACGGCCAAACCCTGTGGCTATTACAATCCCGTCCCGTTACCACGTTACTCCCAATTTGGACGCGCAAAATTGCCGCTGAAGTGATTCCCGGACTAATTCGCCCCTTGACTTGGTCGATTAATCGCCCTCTTACCTGCGGCGTTTGGGGAGAGATTTTTACCGTTGTTTTGGGTGCCGGTGCTGCCGGTTTAGATTTCAACGAAACCGCCACACTTCACTATTCTCACGCCTATTTCAATGCTTCCCTACTCGGTGAAATTTTCCTCCGCATGGGTCTTCCTCCCGAAAGTTTAGAATTTTTGACGCGGGGCGCTAAATTCAGTAAACCGCCGATTACCTCAACTTTGAAGCAATTACCCGGTTTAGCGCGTTTGCTAGGCCGTGAGTGGCGATTGGAAGAAGATTTCCAGCAGGATAGCCGGCGTTATTTTGCCCCAACTTTAGCCAATCTCCCTCTTTCGCCTGCTTCCTCTGTTGCGCTTTCCCCCTCAGCCTTATTACAGCAAATAGACTCAATTTTAGAAGCGCTGAAGCGAGCAACTTATTACAGCATCCTGGCACCCCTGAGTTTAGCGGTGCGGCAGGCTGTGTTTAAGGTGAGTGAGACAGATTTGGATAATAGCTATTTGCCAGAAGTTGCGGCGTTGCGAGCACTTCAAGAATTAGCCGATAAGACGCGCCGGCAACTGCCCAATCTTGAGGAATTAAATCCTCAAAGTCCAGATTTCTTGGCAAGGCTGGCAGAAATTCCCGAAGGTCAGACAATTTTGGCAGAGTTTGACCAGTTACTCAACCGCTACGGCTATTTAAGCGAGGTGGCGACGGATATTGCAGTGCCGCGATGGCAGGAAAACCCTGTGCCGGTGCGCGAACTATTTACCCAATTCTTAACTCAAAATTCAGAACTCAAAACTCAGAACTCAAAACTCAAAGCTCAAAACTCGCTACAGCGTCGCGTTAATTTGAAGGGACGGGTAACTGAAGTTTACAGTCAGCTATTGGCACAGTTGCGATGGAGTTTTGTGGCGTTGGAGGCGCTGTGGTTGCAGTCGGGGTTACTTTCTGAAGCTGGGGATATTTTCTTTTTGGAGTTTGATGAGGTTCGCCAGATCATTGCCGGCAATCCGCAAATCATTAACCGGCTGTCTCAGTTAATTAGCCACCGGCGATCGCAACTTGAACAACACCGGCAACTAACTGTGGCGCGAGTGGTTTATGGCAACGCGCCCCGCCTCCAGCCACAATTTACCGCGCAAAAGCCTAAATCTAAGCTGCAAGGCATTGGTGCTAGTCCTGGGCAAATTGAGGGCAGGGTCAAGGTTTTGCGTGGTTTGCAGGCAATTCCAGAGATTAACCGGCAGACAATTTTAGTCGTGCCTTACACCGATTCTGGTTGGGCACCTGTTTTGGCGCGTGCCGGCGGCTTGATTGCTGAAGTGGGGGGGCGTCTTTCTCACGGTGCGATTGTTGCCCGTGAATATGGTATTCCTGCGGTGATGGATATTCACAATGCAACCCATCTGTTGCATGACGGGCAGCCGGTGCGAATTGACGGATCTACGGGTCTGGTTGAACTGCTTTAAACCAGCTTTTTCGGGCTGCCGGCCAGAAAAATACTGCTAGAAATGTATTTTTTTTATTTCAGACTATGGCGAAATGTCACACTTTGTAAAACAGTGAGGGGTCTAACCCCCCAGCATGGTAATTTAATCTCATGCATCCTGATTGTGACAAAAAAAACTGGAACGCCCACTCTTTTGGGGGCGTTTTTTTGTTTTTGCTGCCGGCGCGATTAAGTCCTAAGTCCTGAGTGCTGAGTTCTGAGTGAGGAATGAGTGTTGAGGAATGAGGAGTTTTGAGTGTTGAGGAACCTGAGTTCGGGATAAGGAAGGGACAAGCGAGTAAGCTAAAAGTCATCACACCATAGCTTTACAGGCTCGTCCCATGCTTAGTTTAGAAGAACTATTTTGCTGTGTCGATGATTTATGTATGCAGTTATAATAGCTGAGAATAATTCCCAAAGCATATGCAGCATATTCTACAGCTTCCATTTGCATTGTAGGAGTGCGAGGGCAATTGGATTTAGTGTGCTGTAAAATTTTCCGAATCAAGACAAATTGCATAATTGATAAAAAAGGCCATTGCAGAGTATTAAATGGGAGTATCTCACTTATGCAAATATACTTTTCGTGGACGGTAAAGTGTTCGTATTTCCGGTCGCGACTATGAGGTGTCGCCAGAAAATTACGATGACATGATTTATGTATTGAGGATTTTTTGATGCTACTTTGTCTGGCAAATAACCCCCGCAAACATAGCTTAATTCATCTTTAAAAAGAGTTGCTTATGCCATTTCTGTTAAATTCTCATAATGTTTTCAATTATTTAGTCGAGCATAACTTAGGCAATAATTTGGAACCAGCACTAATTAAGATAGAGCTAGTTGCCGCTAAAAACTTTAACTTATTAGTGACTTTCCCTGATAGTCGTAAGCTATTAATTAAGCAAGAGCGGCATAATTATTCGGGGCAAGCAGCAGGAGAGCTTTTTGGAGAGTGGCGGATCAAAGACTTCTTACAGGAATTTTCAGAACTAAATTACCTATGCCAATTTTTCCCTGATGTACTGCATTTTGATCGAGAGAATTCTATTATTGTCCATAAATATTTAGATGAATATCAGAATTTAGCGGATTTTTACCAAAAGGAAAATCGTTTTAACAGTGAAATCGCTATAGCGATCACCACCATCCTTGCCACCATCCATCACTCCACTTTTAACCGCCAAGACTATCAAGAATTCTTTTCAGCCAAACATGATAATCTCAGCCCTGCTCATGTGCCTAACTGGATTCGCAGTATAGAACAGATAGGGCCTGAAATTTTTGGTATCGTTCCCGCCGATGGGCTGAAATTCTTTAAGCTCTATCAGCGATACGAAAGCTTGGGGCAAGCAATGAGAGAACTTGCCGATGCTTTCCACCCCTGTTGCCTGACTCACAATGACCTCAAGCTCAACAACATCCTTTTACACACTAATTGGGAGCAAGAAAATCTTAATATCGTGCGGTTGATAGATTGGGAGAGTTCCGCTTGGGGAGACCCTGCCTTTGATTTGGGAACGCTTATTGCGAGCTACCTGCAAATCTGGCTGAGTAGCTTAGTCATCAGTAAGTCTTTGACTATCGAAGAATCTCTGCGTCTGGCAATGACACCCCTGGAACAGCTTCAACCTTCCATTGCTGCTCTGACTAGCGCTTATTTCTGTAACTTCCCGGATATTTTAGAGCATCGCCCCAATTTCTTGCTGCAAGTCGTGCAATTTGCTGGTTTAGCCTTAATTCAACGAATTCAGGCAATGATTCAGTACCAAAAATCATTTGGAAATCAGGGGATTTGTATGCTTCAGGTTGCCAAGAGTTTGTTATGTCGCCCGGAACAATCCTTAGCAACTGTTTTCGGAACCGCAGCTACAGAATTAACTCAATTTTAGACCTACTGCTATTAATTTTTAGCCACGACAAAACTATCATGCAACTACAAAATTTTTCACAAACTCAAGAGCCAGATTTTGCTTCACAACAGCTACTGGAGAGTTTGCAAGACATTGTTAACAATGTGCAAATCCACTCCAACTTCTGTATTCGCCATCCCAATTACAAACCCTTAGAATTACCAGATGAAGTGGTCGTCCGGTTCCAGCGAATGCCTGCGGATATTCAGAATAAGTATTTGAGCCTGCAACTGCGATCGTTTCTCTACGGTATCTATTACAACGGCTCTATGCGCTCGCTTTTCGCACTCGATACCGATTCAGATCGTTTGCCACTGCACCAGGATTTAGAAAACAACACCCGCTTAGGAGTAGACATAGCATTTTACGATCGGTTGCACGAGTGCAATCGGGGTACTGGCTATTTCGACCCAGGTTGGTCTGTAGTGAGGCAAGCAAGTGACCGTACTCTTGCTGTGACTAAGGGCGGTTTGACTTTACACATTAACCCACAGAAGCATCTGCAACTCGCCGAAAATGCCGCTATCGGTGACTTGGTAGCGATCCGGATGCCTCGTAATTTAGTGCAAAACGGGTTCTACGTGGCAGTTGGCAATGCAGGACTGCGGAGTGAGAGTCATCCTACGCGCGAACCAGAAATTGTGCGAATTTACTTCAATTTCAACCCAGAAGGTGCTGTAGCAGTCATGGACAGTCTGACGCAGCAGTTAAACAACATCTCGATTCCCTTTCATTTTAAGACGCTATACAACCCAGGTGACTATCAGCGCTATGACTCAGGCGTCCTCTATTTCGAGAAGAGTCACTATGAAGCCATCGGGCAGGTTCTTGAGAGTGTTTATGCACAAACAAAAGCGCACTTTAACACAGATGTCCCCTTATTCACCAAGTTCCTGGCACCAGGCGTTGGTCTAGCTGAGGAACCAGACCACAAATTTGCCGACCAAGAAAGCTTTGGGATGAACCGCTGCCAAATAGTTGCCAATGGCTTGCTCGAGGCTTGGCACTCGCTTGATGACTCCCCAGAGGCGCGGATGACCTCTATCCTCCAGCAATTTTCACTTTTGGGAGTTGAATTGCTGCGTCCCTACCTGAATGCTAATTCTCTTGATATATATACTACGAATATGAAGTTTTGATGAAGATTAGCTCTTATGGCAGAAGAACTTCCTACGGGAGAATACTGTACCGTATAATAGCAATCAACTACACATTGAAAGGAAACTCAAATGATTAATCCCAAAAATAATGACGAAAATAATGACGTGACAATCGCCGGAACTGACTTCTTTGCCGATTCCGAAAGCTTCTTGAATGAACTGACCGATGATGAATTACAGCAAGTAAGAGGTGGAGTTCAAAGAAATTGTGGTGGGCCGGCTCCTCAACCAAGCAACCTTAGCTTACTATTGTGTGGTTAATTCAATTTCCTGTTCAAAACTTGACATTTGTTATATAAATTGAATTTGGTCTGAATAAATATAGGGCGGGTTAATACTCGCTCTATACTTGTTTTGGGAAATTAAGAAGTTATAAAGTATACTCGCCCGCTCAGCACAAAAAAGCTTTTCGTGACTATCAATCTAAACTATAAAAACTTATTCCATTACTTAGTAGATGCTGCTATATGTCAGAAAGATGATTTAGAGTATCTAACAATTGACCTTAGTAGCAAAGCTTCTAATTGGGTCATTGAGCTGCCGAGAAATCTAGGAAAGCTATTTGTTAAACAGACTCCTCATTATAGCGGGCTTTATAAGGATATTAGAATTTGGAAAGAGTGGCACATTTATAACTTTTTGCAGTCTGATAAGAGTTTAGATTACGTCTCGTCACTAACTCCAGAATTACTTTATTTTGATGAAAGCAATTTGATACTAATATACAAATTTCCATTTGATTATATTTCGCTAAAAAAATACTACAAAAATCAGGAATCTTTGCCAAATTTTCTAGCCGAATTAGTTGGAACTACTTTAGCAAAACTCCATTCTGAAACAATAAATTCTCAGCAGTGCCACACTTTTGTGTCTGAGGTTTCAGAAAGCCAACTTCACTACCAACTTCCTTATCCTGATTATCTTTCTGACTATCTTGTCAGCCGGATTGAACCTGAGAGTTTAAAGAAGACTCAAGCTGTTTGTTGGAGATTTCTTGGTATTTTTCAAAAATCTGAAGCTGTGAGGGAAGTAGTTACAGAGCTGGTGTTGAATCATCGCCACTGCTGCTTAACACACAATAATATTCAATTTCATAAAATTTTCATACCCCAGAATTGGGAGAATTGTGTATCGGAAATTCAGCATTCTGATAAGAGCATAATTAAGCTTAGTGATTGGGAAGCATATAGTTGGGGCGATCCGGCTTGCGATTTAGGAAAAGCAATTCTTGGCTATTTTCTCTTATGGATAGATAGTATGATTGTGCATCCTGCTATTGAAATAAAAAAATCTATACAGCTAGCCACAATCCCTCTAGAAGTCGTTCGTCCTTCAATTGTAGCCATGACCAAAGCTTATATCAATACTTACCCAAAAGTTTTAGAAGATTATCCGGAATTTATCAAACGGGTTATTCAGTTTGCTGGGCTTGGTTTAATTTATCAACTCTTAACAGAGTTTCAACTTCAGCCACAGATTGCTTTAAATCACCAGAACCTCTATTTTTTCATTGCTGCACAATTACTATGCAAACCAGAAAAATTCCTGTCAATTTAAATTTTATAATTTTTGATTCAATATCCTGTTACAACAGGATGTAGGAGTATCTATCATGCAATTCCCACCCACTTTACAGGAGACTTTACATGATATTGCTGACAATATTCAAATAGAATCCTCCGAATTCCGCATCAGTCATTCTTACTATCTTCCTATAGAAACTCCTGCTGCTACTGTGGCACAACTGCAAAAAATGCCGAGGGAAATTCAGGATAAGTATTTAAACTCGGAGTTATTAAAATTTATACATAGCATTTACTTTGAAGGTTCGCGTATCAGAGAAGTAAGCCCAGGAATTAAGACGAACGAACAAATTATACAAGAAATAGATTCCCGAGAAATAGACTGGGAATTTTATGAACAACTGGACAAGAACAATAAAGGGAGAGGTTGGTTTCATCCAGGATACCGCATCATAAGACAGGAAGTTGATGGTAGCCTTGCCGTAGAATTCGATGGTGTGATGCTACACATCCAGCGAGAGCGTCATCTTCCTTTAGCCTTGCAATCAGCTACTGTAAGCGAGCCAGTAGCAATATCGTTACCTTCTAGCTTTATTAATGGAAATAGGTATAGAGCAAATGGCGATGGCATAGGTGGTGTACCCCCTCTAAAGTTTTACAGTGACGGAATAGTTGTTTATTTCAACTTCAGCCCTGAAGCTGCTGTTTGGGCTATGAAGTGCGTAACTACAAAATTGAATGAAGTAAAAATCCCCTTCGCCTTCGAGGTATTACACAACCCTTTGAACTACAGATTGTATAACTCAGGATTCCTCAAGTTTCCTTTTAACCCAGACGAGTCTTACCAATACAAAGAAATTCTTTTACCAGTCTTACAAGCGATTTATGCAGAAAATAAATGCCATTTTCAGAAGCAGGTTCCCATATTTACCAAAGCACTCGCGCCTGGTATTGGGTTAGCCGAGCATCCTGCTTCTGAACTACAGTTCGGACTGCAACAACAGTTTGGAGAAAACCGCTGCGAAATTGTTGCCAATGCAATGCTTGAAGCTCATCAAAACGGTGATGAATCAAAAGAAGCTCGGATGAAATATATCATCCAACACTTTGAGCGCTTGGGGCTTGACCCAGAGCGTCCCTATCTCAATCCTAACTCGGAAGATATCTACACACCATTGGGCTAGTCCAGCGGTGTGAGTTGATTCGTGACAGGTTAAAAATTACATAGCAAAGATTTCAGCATGATTCTGTTTTTTTTTGCTCATTATTCTGTTAAAAAACAACCCTGTTTATTTTTAACCTGAGTTCGGGTTAAGCCGAAGGGAGGAAAAACGCATTGATATTGAGAGAGGGCTTCTTGGGCTGATGGCAATAGGCAATCAATCCACAGACCAAATTGACCAAGAAGTTGACCGGACTGCGATGCCTGGAATGCTCAATCTGAGAAATGTTTTTCAGTTGGAAGGGTAATTGTCTCAATCATCGAGCGTTTACGAGTGAGCAGCTTATCCATCAGTGTGATCAGCTTATTTTTCATATTGCGTTTCGGCTTGGTAATCAGTTGAATCCCCACATTGGTTAACAGTTGCTCAAACAACTTCTGAGATATATAGCCTCGCTCAGCCACCACCTTACCAGATAACCCTTTGAGCAGATTGAGGACAGGTTGACGGTCAAATGCAATTCCCAGGAGTCACAGCGATATTCAGTAGTTCCCCAAGGTCATTACAAACCAGATGTCGCTTAAAACCTTTGAACCAATCCACAGAAGTCTTGCCCCGCCTGCCGATATCCTTGAAGACTTTGTGCTTTTTAATCCGTCGGTTGTGACACACCCCAATCTTGGTAGAGTCCATTACAGACACCCCTTTCCACTCACCAAAACAAGTGTGGAGATAGATACTCAAAGGCATGACTTGTGGAGGGCATCCATTCTACAAAGCGTTGATAACTGACCAACGCCGGGAAAGGCTTGATGCCACTGTCCCATGACTTGATGGAGGTAAAACGCTTTGAAGTTCCGGTAATGGGATTGATGAAATGCAATCATGATGGTCATGATTTCACTTAGGCATAGCCGACGAGGGCGGTGACGGTGTTTGAGTCCATCCCCCATCAGTTGTTTATGCCACATAGGTTCAAAAAGAAGACAGAAATCATCGACAGCGCAAAATAGTTCTTCTAGACGGGGCATGGGACGAGCAAGTATTGCTGTTGTGTGATGACTTCTAGCTTACTTGCTTGTCCCTTCCTTATCCCGAACTCAGGTTGAGGAGTGAGTTTTGAGTTGGGAAGAGAAGTTTTGAGGAATGAGTGGGGATATGGAGTTCTGAGTTTTCAATGCCCCATGCCCAATCCCCCATGCCCCATGCACCATGCCCCTACCGTTCTTGTTGGCGAAGCCTTGCCCAATCCCCCATGCCCCATGCCCCATGCCCCATGCCCAATCCCCCATGCCCAATCCCCCTCTATTACAACTTCAAAACAAATTTAACTGAGTCGGTGTCTGCTCAATCGTGTCCCAAGGAAGTGCCGGCACCGGCGCATTCTGCTGTTCAAGTAACTGTTGGAAATAACGGGCGGTTCCGGGTGATTTTTCATCAACTGGGCAGTGGACAAAGAAATAAACCCGGATGCCTTGACGCAAGTATCCATCAACTAAGGAAACCCATTCCTCTAAAAATTCTTGGTTGTACTGCCGGCTGGGATGGCTGATAAAGCGGATCAGGCTAAAGGGTGCTGTGATCGTGGGTTGCACCGGCAGTTGGGGTTTGCGCCGGTATAAATGCAACTGGGCGTCCTCTGGACTGCTATAAACAGGTCTAGTATCTAGCAATACTCGCCCAATGCCTAAGTCTTGCAAAACTGCATTTAATTTGCCGATGTGAGGTTCTTTGAACCAGTCAGCATGACGCACTTCTAAGGCTAAGGGGGCATTTCGCGGCCAAGCTTCAAGAAAGCCGGTGAGATCGTCGAGTAATTCTGGGCTGTAGCTGGGGGGAAGTTGGGCGAAGATCGGGCCGAGACGATTGCCCAATTCTTGCATTTGTTCTAAAAATTTTAAAGCTGCCGGTATGGAAGATTGCAGCAAACCGTTATGGGTTAAATCTCGCGGCAATTTGAGACAAAATTCAAAACCTTTCGGTGTTTCTGCTTTCCATCGTGCAACGGTTTCTTTATCTGGAATCGCGTAAAATGTGGTGTTGCCTTCAACAGTTGTAAATCGCCGGCTATATAGTTGCAAAAAGTCTTTTGGTTTAGATGCCGGTGGATAAAGTTCTCCCACCCAGCCTTTATAAGCCCAAACCGCGCACCCAATAAAGAAGTTCATGCTTTTATAGTAGAATATTTTTATCAATTCTAACTAAAACTGTTGGAGGTTAACATGACAGATGAATTTGAAGTATTAAATGATAAAGCTGAAGATCTTTTGAATTTAGTAAATAAGAATGATACTACCGCTTGCTGGCCATATCCTATAGTTAAACTTTCTAGTATCTCAGAGATTTTGCATAAATATTTGCTTAGTGCGTTAAATTCACGAGAAATTTTTCTAAATGAAGGGATTCCCTGCGAGTTATTAAAATTAGGTTCTTCAAAATGGCGGAAAGGCAGATTAAAAGTTAAATTAGTTTTAGAATTTTATCCAGATGAACCCGAATCACCGCTAGATGATATTCGGCAAATGATTAAAGATAACCCTCAGCAAGACTCTGTCTAATAATTTAAGCGTATTTTACTTTTAATAAACTATAGCAATTCTCTGTGATTGGTTAAGGCTCATCACCCGAAAAAGCTGGAGTGCCGGCATCTTGCTCGCTATAAAAATTACAACCAATTTAGGATTGCTATATCAATAAATTATAATTTCCCGGATAAGTCTTTGGGCCATGTAAAATAGAAAGCTGCGCCGGCACCCACTTCAGACTCAATCCAAACCTTGCCGCCTCGGCTTTCAATAATTTTCTTCACCACTGAAAGACCAATGCCGGTGCCTTCGTGCTTATCTCGTGATTCTAACCTTTGAAAGATTACCCAAATTTTTTGATGATACTCAGGCGCAATTCCAGGGCCATTATCAGAGACACAGAACTCATAATATTTTCCAACTTTGCGTCCTCCCACTCGCACACAAATATCAGATTTTTGTGCGTGCTTGATCGCATTGTTAATTAAGTTCATAAATACTTGCTGCAATGGCACCCGCTCAGTCTTTAGGATGGGCATTTCCGGCTCAACGATAATCTTTGCTTCAGGGGGCGGTGCGAGCAAATCGATTGATTCAGATAACAAAGTTTTAACATTCACCGTCTCGGTAACTTGCAGGCGACCGGCACGAGAATATTGCAAAATTCCCTCAATCAAAGCTTCCATGCGGTGAACTCGCCCACGCAGCAAAATCATGTGTTTGCGGGATTCTCTAGTGAGGTGTTCTCCCATGTCTTCTTCTATCCATTCCGATAAACTTGCAATGCCTCGCAAGGGTGCTTTTAAATCATGAGAAGTGACATAAGCAAACTGCTCTAATTCTTGATTGCTGCGCTCCAAGGCTTCACTTAAACGAGCAAGTTCCTCGGCTTTTTTCTCAATTTCTTGTCTGGCTCGTACTTGGTCAGTGACTTCGACTGCGTGGGTCATAATGCCATAAACTTGATTGTCAACATCGAATAACGGTTGGTAGACAAAATTCCAAAAGCTTTCTTCTAAAACGCCATCCCCTTTACGGTCGAAAACTGACGGCATTTCGTTGCCGACAAAGGCGATTCCAGTGGCATAAACTTGATCTAATAACTCAAAGAAACCTTGCCCTTCCAAGTCTGGAAATGCCTCACGAACCGGCTTGCCGATGATATTGCGATTACCCAAAATCTGCATATATAGCGGGTTCAACGTTTCTGTAATATGGCTTGGCCCACGCGTGGTTGCAATGGCTGCCGGCGCTTGCATAAATACCCGTTGCAGTTCAGCACGTGCTGCTTCGGCTTCAGCTAAAGCTCGCTCTCGCACCTCCCCCTCTTGCTTACGGTCGGTGATGTCGCGAGAAACACCTACAATTTCAACAACATTGCCGTTTGTATCAAAGATGGGGCATTTAATTGTGTGAAAGAAACGCGTTTGACCGTCTGCGCGAACGTTGGGTTCTTCTAATATTTCAACCGGCTGGCCGGTGGTGAAAACTTGCAAGTCGTCTTTAAGGTACTGTTGGGTATAATCGAGTTCATTGAAAGGTACGTCTGTGATGCCGCGAAGCTCCTCCTGAGTTTTTCCATAGTAGTTACAAGCGGCTTTATTGGCGTAGACGACGACTGAGTTGGCAGCTTTACAAAACACCATATCTTGCAATGAATCAAGGATCTGTGCGTAGCGGTGTTCACTTTCCTTGAGGGCATTTTCAGCGCGTTTGCGGTCGGTAATATCGGTGTGAACGCCAACCCACTCTCGAACGCTGCCGTCGGCTTCTAACACCGGCACTGCCCGCACGCTCATATCTCGGTATTCGCCATCGTAACGCAACAGCCGGTGTTCAACCTCGTAGAGGGTGCGGTTGGCAAGGGCAGCACCCCACACGGCGGCAGTGTGCGCTTGATCATCAGGGTGAATCGCATTGAGCCAGCCCCAGCCTTTCAACTCGTCAAAACTTTGGCCGGTGAAAGCACTCCAACCGGGCTGAGGGTTAACGAATTCACCCTCAGCTTTGGTGTCCCAAATGATTTGACAGATCGCTTCAACAAGGCGGCGATAGCGTTCTTCACTTTTGCAAAGGGCTTCTTGAACTTTCTCAACTTCAACTCGTGCGGCGCGTTCTTGCAAAAGTTGCTGATTTTCTTCTTCAGTGAGTTTTTCTTGGGTAATATCGACTGCCACACCGCGCAACAGCTTGACGCAGCCGCTTTTGTCGCGCACAACTTGCAGGCAATCTTTGAGCCAGACAGTGCGTCCATCAGCGGCAATTGCCCGGTATTGAAATTGGCGATCTAGCCCTTCACTGATGGCGCACATAAACAACTCAACGCACCCGTTGCGATCTTCTGGATGGAGGAGCCGGTGTTGCCAGAAATTGGGTTCCTCATCCCACTGACTGATAGGGTAGCCAAGAATTGCTTCGGCACGATCACTGACGAAGGTGAACTTCCATGTAGCAGCATCCATCTCCCACACAATGGCATCGAGTCCCCGCACAAGCTCAAGGAAGTGTTCGCGGGCTTCAGCAATGCCTCGCTCAACTGCTGCCTCCTCCGCTGTTTGTGAGGCTGTTTGCCGCTCCAGTTCCTTCATCAAAAGTTTCCTTGCCGGTGAGACACGAATTCAAAAATTGATCAATACGCTCGATAACTCTGTCATATCATGACTGACACAGACATGACTTCAGTCTGTCGCAAGATATGAGATACCCCATTGTGGATTAAAAAATACATATCCTCAGCCTGACTGAAGATATAGCCCAGTAGAACACACAGGAAGGCTATTAAAATGAAAAGATTTCTAACCACTCTGCTCTGTGCGCCTGAGGATGCTGAGGATTGGCATCATTGTTGCAACTGTTGCTAATCAAGTCAGTCTCAACCAAGTTGCCGCTAACCCTCATTCAAATGCCAATTTATCAGCTCAAATTGCCCAGTACCAACCGCCGCAGCGCAGATCACTTCTTTATTTGAGAGGTTCTGTTTCCCACTCACATCGGGCCTGATCTAGCCTAACTGCTGTATGTGAACCAACTGCAGAGCGAGTCAGCCAATAACAACCCAGCCGGTGAGAGAATTAGGAAAAATTTCAGGTCAGCAAAGCACAGTTGGGTGAAATAGCGATGGGTACGGCATCGAAATATTGGCTCTTGGTGAGGATTGATCGTCTCGGCAAGTGCCGAACTGAAGAAGTTGAGGAGGCAAAAGCTTTTTTTCACGAGCAATTTCCCAGCCTAGCTGAACGAGAAGATGTGCCACACCGGCAACTCCAACGCCAACTCATAGAATGGTTCCGCAGTGATGATCCTCGTCGTCAAATGGCAGGTGTTTGTTTGCGCTGCTTTATCTCTCATCAAATTAAGGAATTTTGCCTGCAACTCGAACAAAAATTTGGCGAAAACCATGACTTCACCAGCGCGGATTTGTTGCCATTGGTACTAGATGCAGGCACGGCTTTATCCGTATCGTCTCTACCTAGCTTAGATAAAATTGCTCAATCTACCCTTATTTCAACGCGTCAGGAAATAGACGAAAATCAAACAACCGATTCATCTGTCACTAATCGAACGTTGCACTCTTTTGATCCAGAAAAAAGCAACTTATCAACTTGGACAGTCAGGATGGTAAAAAGCGATTCGATGCTTAAAAGATTCCTGCTGGAACACGGAATTGAACAGCTCACGAACTGGATGGTTTTAAACTACATGAACCCCGGACGGTTAAAGCGAATTTTATCGGAATTTGACCGGACTCCCACGGAAATTAGCCAAGCACTCCAATTACTCCATAGCTATCACAATGTTTATCGCACCCAAGTTCTTTCTCAGCGCAAGTCTGGAGATAAGAGCCGGTATCCAGATCCAACGGCTTCGCAATTGCATCAAATGGCTGAGCAGTTATCAGCTAGTCGAACAATATCTCCTGAAAAGGTTCTGGAAGAATTGCAAAATCTGGCTCAGCTAATCCGAGCTGATCGCGTTCGCGCTAGGGGGGGAAGCGTGCCGGCAGAATCTTTTAAAATATCTGAGAATTCTCTGCAAAGCGCGGCTAATAGTAGAGATGATTCTTCTGATGAGCAGTCGGAATTTTTAGCCGGCTATCGTCAGCAATTTAACAACTGTTTAGCTCAATCTGTCAAACAGGTAATTCAAGCTCGCTTTACCTATTGGCAACGCAAAAAAGACCAGAAAGCGCAAAACTTCTTGTTAGCACTCCACTTGTTTCACTGTCAGGGAGTTGCTATGAAAGAAATTGCTCCCAGATTGGGTTTGAAAGATCAACCGCAAGTGAGCCGGTTGCTAGAACTTAAAAACTTGCGTACCGATGTCGGACGTAGAACGTTATTGTGTTTGCGAGACTGCGTTTTAGAGCTAGCTAAATTCTACGCCACCCCAATGCAACTTCAAGACTTAGACTCAAAAGTGCAAGCAGCTTTGGGTGAAGAGGTTTTCACAATCATTGAGAGCGCTCAAAAAGAAGCCTACAGGGGACAAAATCGAATTATTAATAGTCCCTTGGCTCAAAAAATTTGCCAATATCTTGAAACCAGGAATGAAGAAAAATGATGAACGACTTGAGCGATTTAACAGATGATTGGGTGGAATTTGAAGGATTGACTGAGACAATTTCTCTAGAGCCGGCGCAATATGAGCAAGCTTTAGAACTGAGCGAACAGGCAATTAATGACAGCAGAAAGTGGTCGATTTACCTGCAAGCCTTGTCTCTGTTTAGTTTTGAAGAATGGCTACAGAAAAGAGAGCCAGGAATTGCCATAGAGAGCGAACAAGCTTCAGTTTGGCAACCTCAATACACACAAGTGATTGATGCTATTTGCAATTTAAAAGTTGCTAAATTTAAAGTTTGCCTGATTCCAACTATTTCTTTTGCTGACGAAGAAGTAACGGTTTCCAGAGTCATCGTAGATTTACCGGAATTTATTTCCCATTTTTATGTGATTATTGGAGTTGAAGAGAAATTAGAATTGGCTTCAATTTTAGGTTTCTTAAGATATGATCAACTAATAAATTATCAATCTCAATTACAACCGGAAGCCGACTGGACTTATCAACTTCCCTTAGCTTGGTTTAATCGGGAATCTGATGAACTGTTGCTTTATTTGCAATGTTTAGATCCAACTGCAATTCCTTTACCTGAAATGCCAGCGAATCGTCAAGCTACTTTAGCTCAGATGCAGGCAACACTATTAACATTATTACCCCAAATGCGTAACCGGCCTTTATGGGACGTTTTGACGTGGGAACAAGGAGTAGCAGTGCTAACAACGCCGGCTTTACTTCATTGGCTTTACCAATTTTTAACAGAAAATACAATAAATGTTACCGAGCATTTATCAGAATTATTGCAAAATTTAACTCAGCAAGCTGTAAATGTAAGAGAGTGGTTAGGCAATCGGGTGAATGAAGTGATGCAAAATTTGTATTGGCAAGTGTTGCCGGCAGCCTCACCCTTGCGCGGAAGTGAGTCAATCTCAGTTTCTCTTAGCAGAACTGAAGAAATCCCCGCCCAAGATTTAGAAGCAATTCTCATAGAAATTAGTCGTAGTCATCAGTTAGAAATTCCAGCAAGTGCCGGTCGCGCTTATAGAGACTTAACCTTCGGATGCCGGTTGCGACTTTTTGCTGTTGTTTGGTCTCTTCCAGAGGATGAGTGGACGTTGTTACTAATATTAAAAGTAATTGCCGGCACTCAACCACACCATAGCATTACGTTGCAAGTGAGTGATCAGACAGAAATTTTGGCAGAAGAATTGCTGGAACCTGACGGGAATCAGGATTATATTTTTACGCAAGTGGTGGGGAGTTATGAAGATAAATTTATAGCAACTATCACTTCGGAAATTGGGGAAATGCAAACCTTGCCCCCGTTTGAATTTTCCAGAGAGTAACAGAGATAGAAATAAAGGGACGCTCTTAAATCTAAAATCCAAAATTCGATAATGGATAAAACAGTTTTTAAGATCAGGGTGAGGCAAGCCGGTACAATTTGCGACTTTGAGTTGTCTTGGGGTAAAGGGAAGATTATCTCTGTAACCCTGAATTATCCTTCCTCATTGATGAGAAGTTACGAAAAGTGGCAAAACGCCTACCTCAACTATTATAAGCGGCTGCGCGGGCGAAAAGTCATCAGCGGCAAGGGTTCTAGCCCTATTGATTGGCGTCAGGAACTGGTGGAAGCAGAAGCTCAGTTGGTGGAGGAATTTCAAGGTTGGTTGCTAAGTCCTGAATTGGTTAGCATTCGCGGTGAAATTGCTAAAGCAACGCATAAACCGGCACCTCACTGGGTTGAAATATTCCTAACTTGTACTCCCCTAGAATTGGCGCGGTTGCCGTGGGAAACTTGGAAAATTGGTACAGATTTGGGTGCGTCTCAAAGAATCCGTATTGCTCGCACTCCCGCCAATATTCTCAGCGAAACTGTCCGTCCGATTCGCCGTAAAGCCAGAATTTTAGCGATTTTAGGAGATGATACCGGCTTAAATTTTGAACAGGACAAAGAAGCACTGCGATCTCTCTATAATGTTGCAGAGATAAAGATTATTGGTTGGAAAAAGAATGAAGAGAACACTGAATTTAATATCCATCGTATAGAAACTGAATTTTTTGAGGCTAATTTACTCAAGAATGAAATAGCTCGTGCGATTACAGATGAGCGAGGTTGGGATATCTTATTTTTTGCCGGCCACAGTAATGAAACGGCCCTAACGGGTGGAGAATTAGGCATTGCACCTCACACCTCTATTTCGATAACTGAAATTGAAGACTCTCTCAAACAGGCGAAAAAACGAGGGCTTCAGTTTGCAATTTTTAACTCCTGTAGTGGCATTAATATTGCCGAATCCCTAATTAACTTAGGGTTAAGTCAAGTGGCTGTGATGCGAGAACCCATCCACAATCAGGTGGCGCAAGAATTTTTGATGCAGTTTCTCAAAAGCTTGGCTGAATACAAAGATGTTCATGAAGCTTTAGGAGATGCTTGTCAATTTTTAAAGAAAGAAGAAAAGCGTCTTTCTTATCCTTCCGCTTACCTCGTTCCCTCCCTATTCCTTCATCCAGAAGCCGAGCTATTTTGTATTAAACCTTTTGGTCTTTTTGATTCTCTAAAACGCTGGTTGCCAACGCCAAAAGAAGCCCGCTGGCTAGCTGCCATCATGTTTTTGAGTTTATTACCGCCTGTTCAAAGCTTACTATTAGAGTCGCGCATTTGGCTTCAGGCTGTCTATCGCCAAGTTACCTGGCAAGTGCCGGCAACAGGCAACTCTCCTATCCAAGTGATTCAAATCGATGAGGAATCGCTTCAGGCAAATACCTATCCAAGCGATCAAGTTTATCCTCTTGATTATAGTTATTTAGCAGCCCTATTAGAACGGCTCACTCAGTTAGAAGCTCAAGTTATTGGAATTGATTATATTTTAGATGATAAAAAACAACAGAACAATCATTTTAAATTAAAAAAAACGATTGAAAATGCGGTTAAGCAAAAGACTTGGTTTGTCTTTGCTTCAGGAGAAGGTGAGTATACAAGGAGAAGCCGAGTCAGTCGAGAGATTGCCAGCCTTAATTGGAGTTTAGAAGGAGATATCTCGTCATTCAATTGGTACATGGAACTGTTGCCGGCAAACGTTGAGAGTAATCATATTTATCCGTTTGCTTATCTTTTAGCCTTAACTTATCGTTTAAATCAAGAACCCCCTCCTGGGATGCCGGCACCTAGTTTAAAAAATCAAACGCTCTTTCATGCTTCCCTTATGAACTATCTTGAGCGCAAAAATCTTAATAATCAATCCGTTAAATTTTTACAGCAACTACGCTTGCATCCGTTGGCTGAGTTTTCGCACAATTTTCTGCAATTATGGTTCTATCCAATTCTAGATTTTTCAATTCCCCCTACTGCTGCCTATCAAAGAGTTTCCGCCTGTAAATTACTAGGAGATTGTGAAGGAAAAGGAACCGTTCCTGAAACCTTTAAGAATCAAATTGTTCTGATTATTCCTGGCGGATATAAAGGTGCGGGTTTAGAAGGAAAAAATGAAGATAATTATGCCATTCCTTTAGCGATTGGATTTTGGCGAGGCTGGCAAGAAGAAAGATTTGCCGGCGGGGAAGCCCATGCTTATATGCTGCATCATTTTCTCACAAAAAGATTAGTGATTCCGATTCCGGATAGTTGGATAATTTTACTATTAGCATTATTCGGAAAATGGACAACCTTAATCTTACAAGATCGTCCCCAACAACGGCAGCAGTGGTTGTGGAAGTTAAGAGGAGCTACACTCATTTATTTTATCGCTTCCTTGCAAATTTATATCTCAGCAGGAATTTTATTGCCTTGGTTTTTACCCACGATATTATTTTGGAAGTATATTAAAGCTAACCAACAGGAGAAAGCATCATGAATCAATTGAATTCGATCCAATTTACTCTTTTAAAAACCTTCCTTGTTTTGCTAAGTTTGCCGGCTTTACCGCTTCAAGCTGCTATTCCACAACCTCACCCATCCGTCACAGCAATCAAAAGAAATGTTTTGGCTACATCAGTAGGAGACATTGTGGACGAAATCCGACCAAAAAGAAGGGGCAAAGGTTCACGGGGAAATGAGGGAGAAATTTGTGTGTTTGCTCCTATAAAATTAGTTAATTTTGATGCTAATCAGGAGGAAAGTCAAGAAACTCCAAAGATTTGGACTGATCGTCCCCTGTTTCTCTGGCAAGGAGGAACACCAAAACAAATTGAGCTATTTGTTGAGGGAAGTACCGAGTCATTGTGGAGTCGCGACATTCCAGAAGAAGCCACCGGCCTTCTTTATGATGGGGAACCGTTGCAACCCGGACAAACCTATGAATGGCGATTAACTGCTCCGTTTCCCATTAAACAGCCGGCATTTCAAATCATGGAACCGCAAAAGCGCGATCGCATCTCAGCCGAGTTAACCCAACTCCAAGAGCAACTTCAAGGTGCCTCAGAGGAAACCATTGCCTTAGAGAAAGCTAACTACTTTGCAAAGCAAGAACTTTGGGCAGATGCACTACAGGAACTCTATTCAGTCTCCAATCCTTCGCCGGCACTAACCGCAGCGATCAAGCAAATTCAATCTCAGAACTTCTGTCCAAAAAATGAGCCAAATGACTCTGCATCTTGATAGGCGACTGCTTGAGTTTTTGCATAAGTTCCCCCTGCTCAAAGATATATGTCGGTAATTGTATTCCACGGTGCAATTGAACCCTAAAAGCTATGCGATTGAAAAAATTTTTACTGAGTGCCTCTACCACTGTATTTCTCCTTGCCTCACAAACTTTGCGACTCGGTTTTCCGGAGCGATTCGCGACGTCTCCTGTAGTAGCTCAAACGTCGGAGGCACGGAAGGCGCAAGCTGACAACCTGTTAGACCAAGGTGGTGAGCAGTTAAATGCAAGTGAATTTGAAGCTGCACTACAGTCATGGCAACAGGCGTTGAGTATCTACCGGGGAATCAAAAACCGTCAAGGCGAGGCGGCAGCGCTGGTCAATCTGGGTCTTGGTTACCTAAAGCTAAGAGACAACGCCAAAGCAATTGAGTATCTCCAGCAAAGTTTGACCATCGTGCGGGCGATTCGTGACCGTCAAACTGAGGCATGGGCGCTGAACATTCTGGGTTTTGCTTACAACAACCTAGGAGACTACCCGAAAGCGATTGAGTATCTCCAGCAGAGTTTGATCATTGCGCGGGCGATTCCTGACCGTAACAGAGAGGTAGGGCCGCTAGGCAATCTGGGTATTGCTTACAATAACCTGGGAGACTACCCGAAAGCGATTGAGTATTATCAGCAGAGTTTGACCATCGCACGGGCGATTCGTGACCGTCAAACTGAGGGCAAGGCGCTGAATATGCTAGGTGTTGCTTACGATTCCCTGGGAGACTATGCCCAAGCAATTAAGCATTATCAGCAGAGTTTGACCATCGCACGAGCAATTGGTGACCGTGAAACTGAGGGCGCGGTCCTGGGTAACCTAGGTCTTGTTTACAACAACCTGGGAGATTACACCAGAGCGATTGAGTATTATCAGCAACTGTTGGTGATCGCAAATGAGATTAGAGACTCTCAAAGTCAGGGAGCAGCGCTGGGCAATCTGGGTATTGCTTACGAGTTCCTGGGAGACTATGCCAAAGCGATTGAGTATTATCAGCAGAGTTTGGCAATCGTGCGGGTAATTGATGACCGTCGAATTGAGGGCCATGCGCTGAACAATTTAGGGATTGCTTACTTCAAACAAGGCAATGTTGCTGCGGCAGAGCAAACTCTAATTGCAGCAATGAATGTGAAGGAATCTCAACGAAGCCGCGATTTAGACGATAGAAATAAAGTGTCGTTTTTTGAGACGCAACGTAACACCTACCTCTGGTTGCAAAAAGTCCTCATCTCCCAGACTAAAACTGATAAAGCTCTGGAAATTTCCGAGCGGGGACGCGCCCGTGCCTTTGTGGAATTATTAACTAAGAGGTTATCTCCGCAACCAGATACACCAACCATTATCAAGCCTCCTAGCCTTGATCACCTTAAAAAAAATGCCCAACAGCAAAACACCACACTCGTTGAATATTCGATTTTTAATTTCACAGACGAAGAAAAATCAGAACTCTATATTTGGGTCATCTCGCCTAACGGCAAAGTAACATTTCGTCAGCTTGACCTCAAATCTCTAGAAGCAACAGGAGGGAGTACACAACTACAAAAACTCGTTGCCCAAACCCTCGAATCTTTGGGAGTCGGCGAAGATCGCAACGGCATTTTTGAAGTCACTGTCGCCAATCCAACAGCCGATCCTCAACGTCAAATTAAATCCTTAAAAGAACTACATCAACTCTTAATTCAGCCGATTGCCGACGTGTTGCCCACTGAACCCAACTCGCACGTCATCTTTATTCCTCATCAAGAGCTGTTCCGCGTTCCCTTTCCAGCGCTGATGGACTCAGAGGGCAAGTATTTAGTCGAAAAACATACAATTCTCACCGCACCTTCAATTCAAATGCTGGAGTTAACCCACCAGCAACGGCAAAACGTTTCCCGTTCAGGACAAGGAGCGCTAGTCGTGGGCAATCCTAGTCCCATGCCGGCTGGATTTTCACCTCTATTCGGTGCAGAAAAAGAAGCAAAACAAGTTGCTCAACTGCTGAATACTCAACCGCTCATTGGCTCTGGAGCTACCGAGCCTGCTGTTTTGCAACAGCTATCGAACGCACGAATCATTCATCTAGCCACCCACGGTATTTTTAACGAACAGCAGCCATTAGAAGGTGCTATTGCCTTAGCAGCAGCCGGTAATAATAGCCAAAACAACGGACTGCTCACTGCTGAAGAAATCTTCAATCTAGATCGCCGGCTCAATGCTGAATTATTAGTTCTAAGTGCTTGTAACACCGGCAGAGGAAAAATCACCGGCGATGGAGTCATCGGTTTATCTCGTTCATTTATTACTGCCGGCATCCCCAGCGTCATTGTCTCCCTCTGGGCAGTTCCCGATGCTCCCACTGCCGAGTTAATGACCGAGTTTTATACTAATCTCTACCAAAAGAAACTCGATAAAGCCCAAGCCTTGCGCCAAGCCATGCTCAAAATGATGGAAAAACACCGCAACAACCCTAGAGCTTGGGCAGCTTTTACCCTCATCGGTGAAGCCGAGTAAGCATTTGGCCATTAGAGGAGAAGTTAATTATGTCCCGCATTTCTCGCCGTCATTTCTTACAATTTGCTGGCTCAACCTTAGCGACCCTCGGTTTCAGCCAATTGGATATTATCAACAAAGGAAATCGCTACGCTAAAGTTCTCGCACAAAACACTCCTCGCAAGCTGGCACTCTTGGTAGGAATTAATCAGTATCCAAACAGCCAGAGATTCGCCAATCTACAGGGGTGCGTCACTGATGTGGACTTACAGCAAGAACTTCTTATTCACTGTTTTGGCTTCAAACCCAACGATATTCTCAAATTAACCAGCAATGAAACCCCAGACAAGCAGCCTACTCGCCAAAACATTTTAACTACCTTTGAAAAACACTTAATTGAGCAGGCAAAACCGGGAGATGTAGTTGTTTTCCATTTTTCCGGTCACGGTTCCCGACTCCCCGAACCCGACCCCATCCAAACGTGCAGAAATGATAATTTTAACAGCACCTTAGTGCCAGCCAATGACGGAAAAAATGGCGTCGCACAGGATATTATGGGACGCACGCTGTTTCTGTTGATGTCCGCTTTAAAAACAGAAAATGTCACGGCAGTGTTGGATAGTTGTTACTCTGGCGGCGGCACTCGTGGTAACTTTCGAGTTCGCTCTATACCTGGCGATGGACTCAAACCCAGTCCTGAAGAAATTGCCTATCAAAAACGCTGGATGGAACAGTTGCAACTTTCTCCTGAAGAACTCGCCCGTCGGCGCTGTGCGGGGGTAGCTAAAGGAGTTGTCTTTGCTTCTGCTCAACGCGATGAAGAAGCTTTGGATGCCAATTTGGGTGACTTTTCTGCCGGTGCGTTTACCTACCTAATGACGCAGTATCTCTGGCAGCAAACGGATAATGTGGAGAGTGCAATCGCTCAGCTAACTAACAGCATAAAATCGCTTTCCCCTCAAGCCCCTCAAGCCGATGGCAGTCTCAATCAGCCAGTCTACTTTATCAACAAACCCGTTCCACCCACCGATGCCGTAATTACTAAAGTAGAAGGCGATAAGGCAACCTTGTGGTTGGGGGGAGTAGATAAAGAAAGTCTGGAAGCTTTCCAACCTGGTGCTACGTTTGCGATCATCAATGACAAAGGGCAACCATCGGGACAATTGGAATTGGTGTCTCCCCGTACCGGCTTAAGGGGGGAAGCCAAGCTAGTGGAGAAGGGTGCGATCGCATCTCTACAACCAGGAATGCTCTTACAAGAAGCAAGTCGAATCATACCAGCTTCTTTGAAATTAAGCATCGGACTCGACCCTTCCCTGGCAGGCGAGACGAATACCGCTAAACAGGCGCTCTTGAGCATCAATCGCTTGGAAGCCATACCCGCAGAACCGGGAAACGTACCTTATCCGGGAGGGGTGCAATATATCTTCAGTCGCATGACGGTTCCTTACGAGCGAAAATTGCAGCAGCAACAAGTAGCCAACCTGCCGGCAACAGACAGTATCGGTTTATTTACAGAAGGACTCGAACCCGTGCCGGAATCCTTTGGCGAACCGGGGGAAACCGTAACAAAGGCGGTTGAGCGTCTCGAATCCAAACTCAAAGCTCTCTTGGCTGCTCGCATTATCAAGATGACTCTCAATGCCGGTGCCTCCGAACTGGATATGGAAGTTTCGATGAACTTGGTGGGGCAACCGAATCAACCCCTTGCCAGGACTTCTACAGGGCGAGCGAGGAATGATCGTCGAGAGTCAGGACAAAGTTATTCTAAAAAGTTACCACTCAACCAACTATTTCAATTTCGGGTTACCAACCGCGAGAATAGCGCTCTCTACTTCACCACGCTACTGATTGATTCCACTGGAGGGTTAGTGGTGGTATTTCCCTATCAGTGGCCGGCTTCTGAAGAGTCGATGCGATTGGAGCCAAATCAAACGCTGCTGATTGGTGACCCAGAACAACTTCAGTTGAAAGCGATACAAAAAGGAACTGGGGAAGCACTGGTCATTGCCAGCCGTTCGCCCCTAAAAAATGCTGCCAAAACATTAGCATCTCTAGCGGCTGAACTGAAGCGAAGTGAGGGACCGATGGAACTGAGAGAGCCAGTTGATGTGATTGGCGATTTGCTCAATGATTTGAGTCGCGATCGCGGCCTCGGTGCAGTAGCAGCAAAACCCGTGAGTGCTTCTGATATGGCTACTTTGTCAATTACTTTTGAGGTGAGCTGAGGGAGCAGAGTGCTAACTGTAGGCTTGAAGAGTGCATAAGTTCAAGGCTGTGAAGATATAGGTTTCCAGAAGATAATCCCGCCCACACTCTCCCAAGTTGAGATTCATGCGTCTACAGAAAATTAGTCTATTGTTTCTCCCCTTGTTCGCCTTAAGTGTCTCAATCCCTGTGCCTGTCAATTCGCTAACACTATTGACTACACAAAAGGCGATCGCGCAAACCCCCAATGACCAGAATGTAGACCAAAATCCTGCCACCAATTCTGCTGTGTCAGGTAGCTTTGTTGATTACATCGCAGAGGAAGCTCAACTGACTGGGCATGAGGGCAGTGTCAACAGCGCCAGTTTTAGCCCGGATGGCAAGCTGGTTGTCACCGCCGGCACGGATGGTACAGCCCGTGTGTGGGATATCTCAGGCAAGCCAATAGCCGAACTACGAGGGCATTCAGCGAGTGTCAGGAGTGCCGGTTTTAGTCCGGATGGACAGCGCATTGTCACTGCATCGTTTGACGGGACTGCCCGTGTGTGGGATTTGTTGGGCAAACAGCTTCTGGAACTGACTGGGCATCAAGGTAATGTATATAGTGCCTGTTTTAGTCCCGATGGAGAGCGTATTGTCACTGCCGGTGCTGACCAAATTGTGCGGATATGGGATGCTTCGGGCAAGCAGTTGGTGGAAATCAAAGGACATGAGGGGAGTGTCTACAGTGCGAGTTTTAGTCCAGATGGCTTGCGGATAGTCACGGCATCGGCTGACAAAACTGCTCGCGTGTGGGACTTATCTGGCAAGCCATTAGCGGAACTGACTGGGCATACTGATACCGTCTGGAGTGCGAGTTTTAGTCCGGATGGGCAGCGGATTGTTACGGCATCGGATGATAAAACTGCCCGTGTCTGGAATTTGTCGGGTAAGCAGTTGGTGAAACTTAAGGGGCATACTGACAGTGTTTTGAGTGCTAGTTTTAGCGCGGATGGGCAACGAATCGTCACTGCATCCGTTGACAGAATAGCTCTGATGTGGAGCGTTTCGGGCAAGCTGCTAGCCAAACTCCAACAGCATGAGGACGGTGTTAACAGTGCCAGTTTTAGCCCGGATGGCAAGCGGATTGTTACCGTATCTAATGACAGCACAGCCCGTGTGTGGAATTTGTCAAGCAAGCTGGTAACTGAAGTTCATGGGCATCAAGTTTCTGTATCCAGGGCTAGCTTTAGCCCGGATGGCAAGCGGATTGTTACCACATCTGCTGACAAAACCCGTGTGTGGAACACTTCGGGTAACTTGCTAGCAGAATTTACTGGGCATAAGGAGTTTATTAGTAATGTCAGTTTTAGCCCAGATGGCAAGCTAGTTGTCACTGCTTCCTGGGATACCACAGCTCGTGTGTGGGATATTTCGGGCAAGCTGGTAGCTGTCCTCAAAGGACATCAGGGAGACCTCAACAGTGCCAGTTTTAGCCCGGATGGTAAGCGGATTGTCACTTCATCCTATGACAGAACCGCCCGTGTGTGGGATATTTCGGGCAAGCTGCTCTTTGAACTCAAAGGGCATACTGACAACGTCACAACTGCCAGATTTAGCCCAGATGGCAAGCGGATTGTCACCTCATCCTATGACGGCACCGCCCGCATATGGGATATTTCGGGAAAACTGCTAGCAGAACTTAAAGGACATCAGGACTTTGTCGTGAGTGCCAGTTTTAGCCCGGATGGACAACAGATTGTCACCGCCTCCTATGACAAAACCGCCCGTGTGTGGGATATTTCGGGCAAGCTGCTAGCAGAACTTACTGGGCATCAGGGAAGTGTTGACCGTGCCAGTTTTAGTCCGGATGGACAACGGATTGTCACCACATCCTCTGCATCCTCTGATGGTACAGCCCGTGTGTGGGATAGTTCAGGCAGGCTGCTAGCAAAACTTACTGGGAATCAGGGACTTGGCGAAAGTGCTAGTTTTAGCCCAGATGGACAACGGATTGTTACTGCATCTTATGATGGCACTGCCCGTGTGTGGAATACTTCGGGCAAGCTGCTGGCGGAACTCAAAGGGCATCAAGGAATTGTCGAAAGTGTCAGTTTTAGCCCAGATGGACAACGGATTGTTACCACATCATCTGACAAAACTGCCCGTGTGTGGTATGTTTCAGACGAGCTGTTAGCTCAATTCAGACCGATTGAAACCCCTTCTTCCCCCATAACAAAAGAAAAGCGATCTCAGACAAACAGGAATAGCACTATCCAAAGAGCGAGCTTTAGCCCAGATGGACAACGAATTCTCACTACATCCTCTGATTGTATAGCCCGTGTGTGGGATACAAACGGCAAGGTATTGGTCGAGCTAAGAGAGCATACTGACAGTGTCAACAGTGCCAGTTTTAGCCCAGATGGACAACGGATTGTCACTGCATCTGATGATGGCATAGCCCGTGTGTGGGATACAAACGGCAAAATGTTGGCGGAACTCAAAGGGCATACTAGCAGTGTCAATAGTGCTAATTTCAGCCCGGATGGCAAGCGAATTGTCACTGCATCTGATGATGGCACCGCTCGTGTGTGGGATACTTCCGGCAAGCTGCTAGCAGAACTTAAAGGGCATCAGAATAGGGTTTGGAGAGCTACTTTTAGCCCAGATGGACAACATATTGCCACCTCATCTGCTGACGGTGCTACTTATGTGTGGGATACTTCCGGCAAGCTCTTGGCAAAACTCAACGGGCAATTGGACTTCGACAGTTCTAGTTTCAGCCCGGATGGTAAGCGGATTGTCACTGCATCCTCTGATGGTACTGCCCGTGTGTGGGATATAAACGGCAAGCTACTTGCAGAACTTAAAGGGCATCAGTATCGTGTCAACAGTGCCAGTTTTAGCCCGGATGGACAGCGCATTGTCACTGGCTCCTGGAAAATCGCCCGTGTATGGGATACTTCCGGTAAGCTGCTCTCCGAACTCAAGGGACATGACGGCAGTGTAATCAGAGTCAGTTTTAGTCGGGATGGACAACGGATTCTCACCGCAGACAATGGCGCAAAGAGGAGCAGCGGCACTGCTCGTATGTGGAACACCTATGGCAAGCTACTTGCAGAATTCAAGGGGCATACTGGCGCTGTTCTGAGTGTCAGTTTTAGTCCAGATGAACAGCGGATTCTCATTGCATCTCGTACTGCCCGTATCTGGGATACTTCCGGCAAGCTGCTGGTGGAACTCAAGGGTAATGAGAGTGTCATCAATGCCAGTTTTAGTTCGGATGGACAACGGATTCTCACCACAGACACTGGTGGCATCATTCGTGTGTGGGATACTTCCGGCAAACTGCTGGCAGAATTCAAGGAGGTGCCGCCCAATGTCACAAGTGCCAGTTTTAGCCCGGATAGTAAGCTGATTGTCACCGCCTCTGGCTTAATTGCCCATGTGTGGGATACTTCCGGTAAGTTGCTCTCCGAACTCAAGGGGCATCAGCACGGTGTCGAAAGTGCCAGTTTTAGCCCGGATAGCAAGCTGATTGTCACTGCATCCTGGGACAACACCGCTCGTGTGTGGGATACTTCGGGCAAGCTGCTCTCCGAACTCAAAGGGCATACTGATCCTGTCAGAAGCGCGAGTTTTAGCCCAGATGGCAAGCTGATTGTCACTGCATCCAAGGACAAAACCGCCCGTGTGTGGGATACCTCCGGTAAACTGCTAAGGGAACTTAAAGGGCATGGAAGTGATTTCAACAGTGCGAGTTTTAGCCCGGATGGCAAGCTGATTGTCACTGCTTCCTGGGATGACAATGCCTATGTGTGGGATACTTCCGGCAAGTTGCTAGCGGAACTCAGAGGGCATCAGTTACATGTCTTCAGTGCGAGTTTTAGCCCAGATGGCAAGCACATTGTCACTGCATCTGATGACGGCAGCGCCCGTATTTGGGATATTTCGGGCAAAACAACACTTACTGGGCGTAATACCTATATCGACATTCCCCCTTTTGAGCCGGATAGACAGCAGACTGTCGCTAGTTTTAGCCCGGATGGACAACGCCTTGTCAGTGCATCTGATGACGGCATAGCCCGTGTATGGGATTTGTCTGGCAACTTGATACTAGAACTCAAAGGGCATCAGGACAGGGTCAACAGTGTCAGTTTTAGCTCAGATGGACAGCGTATTGTCACTGCATCTGATGATGGCACTGCCCGTGTGTGGAACTTATCTGGCAAGCAAATAGCCAGCCTAGAGTTAGTTACACAATCCCTTACCTCCCCACAAGTGGAAGCAGACAAACTGCGAGATTTAGAATTTTACGCCCCCAATTGTTCTACAGCATTATCACCTTGGCAACAAGCATTAAAAATCTACCGAGAAATCGCCGACAAGGAAAACGAAGCTTATATTCTGCAAAAACTGGGTAATGCTTACTATTGCCTCGGCGACTATACCAATGCCATTGACTCCTACTCCAAAGCTTTGCAAGTCGCTAAAGAATTCAATTACCCCGAAAGGCAGGTAAAGAATCTCTCAAATCTGGGAAGTGTTTACAATACCTTAGCTGACTATGACAAAGCCATTCAGTACTACAACGACGCCTTAAAAATCTTAGAGCAGAACCCAGACACAAAAAGCCAAGCAGAGGTTCTTCGAGGTCGAGGCAATGCTTACAATGCCCAAGGCAAATCTAACGAAGCAATTAAAGACTACTTGCAAGCATTAGCCATTGACGAATCCCAGAAAAACGGTTCCGGCATAACAGAAAATAAAGTAAATTTGGCCAGAATTTACCAGTCCTTGGGTGACTATAACAAAGCCCTTCAATACTACAAAGAGACTGAAGAATTTAGCCCAATTGAAGCCCTGGCAGGTTTAGGAAATACTTACCTAGCTCTTGGCGACACGGCAAAGGCAATCGAATTACACCAGCAGAGCTTAGAAAAAGCACGGCAACAGGAAGACAAAGAAGGCGAAGCCAATGCTTTAAATAATCTTGCTAATGCTCTGCGTCAAGCTGGCAATCTCCCAGAAGCCGAACAACACCTACGCAGGGCCATTGAGATTTGGGAAAATCTGCGAACTAAATTAGATGATGCCAATAAAGTATCAATCTTTGAAAAGCAAGCTCGGACTTACCGCCTGCTGCAAGAAATTTTGATTGCTCAAAATAAACCCAAAGAAGCTCTGGAAATTGCCGAACGAGGAAGGGCGCGAGCTTTTGTGGAATTACTAAATTCTCGAATATCTCCTGACCAAAAAGAGCAACCCATTACTCCACCCAATATTGAGCTTCTTAAACAAATTGCCAAAGACCAAAAGGCTACTCTCGTTGAATATTCGATTATTTCCGATACTTTCAAAGTTCAAGGTAAAGAACAAACCAAAGAATCAGAACTCTATATCTGGGTCATCAAACCAACAGGTGAAATAACATTTCGTCGCAGCGACCTTAAACCCCTATGGCAGAAAGAGAATCTAACGCTTACAGAGTTCGTTACCATTAGCCGTGAAGCCATTGGTGTTAGCAGGGGTAGTAGCATAATTGAGATGAAAGTAGTTGCCAAGCCAGAACCCGACCAAACTCAACGCTTGCAGCAACTCCACAACCTAGTTATCAAACCCATCGCCGATCTTCTGCCCACCGACGCGAACGATCGCGTTATCTTCATCCCGCATCAAGAACTGTTCCTGGTTCCCTTTGCTGCACTGCAAGATGAATCAGGCAAATACTTGATTGAGAAACACACTATTGTTACTGCCCCCTCCATTCAGGTATTGCAACTAACCCACCAGCAACGCCAACAGGTAGCGACACGAGGCAACGATGCATTAGTGGTGGGCAATCCAACGATGCCCAAGGCGGCGCTTACCATTGGGGAACTACCGCAACAATTACCGCCTTTACAAGGTGCAGAAAAGGAAGCAAAAGCCATAGCAACTCTGTTGAACACTCAAGCGCTGACAGGCTCTAGCGCCACAAAAGCTGCGATTTTGCCCAAGCTCCCTTCTGCCCGAATTATCCACCTGGCAACGCATGGAATACTCGATAACGTCCAAGGATTGAAAAGTGCGATCGCGCTTGCTCCCACCGACACTGATAACGGATTGCTCACGGCACAAGAAATTCTTGAACTCAAGCTCAATGCCTCATTAGTTGTCCTGAGTGCTTGCAACACCGGAAGTGGGCGCATCACGGGCGATGGTGTCATCGGTTTATCTCGCTCATTTATTACTGCCGGCATCCCTAGTGTCATTGTCTCCCTCTGGGCAGTTCCCGATGCACCCACGGCTGAATTAATGAGCGAATTTTATATCAATCTCAATCAAAAGCAACTCGATAAAGCCCAAGCTTTACGTCAAGCCATGCTCAAAATGATAGAAAAATACCCAAATAACCCCAGAGCTTGGGCGGCTTTTACCTTAATAGGAGAAGCCGATTAATTGAACGTAAGATGAAGAGGGCAAACGCAAGGGTGTTTCCTGACGATTTTAAAATAAAAGAAGGAAGAAAGATAATGAAACATCGTTATTTCTGAGAATTTGCCGGCTCAAGTTTAGCCACTTTGGGATTAAGCCACTTATACCAAATCCGGTTATGTTGGACTACTAATAGCGTCACTATAATTCAACCAATGATAATGGGTCAGATGTTTGATTTCCTCAGTCATTTGTTGAAGCACACAACATCTGGTAGCTAATACATCTTCTAACTGCTCAAGACTTTCAAAATGCTGATTCACTAAAGGTTCATCTACTAAAGACCATAATCTTTCGGCTCTTTGCAATTCCGGAGAATAGGGAGGCAGAAATTCTCCAATAAGACCAGTTGGTAACTGAACTTTTGGACTGGTATGCCATCCGGCTCTATCTTCAACTAAGAGAATAATTTTTTCGTTTGAGGCCCCAGCTTCGACGGCAAATGTCTTCAAGACAAGGTTGAACCACTTGGTATTGACTCTGGGAATCAAATACCAAAAAGTTCGGCCTGTTTTTGGCTCCACAAATCCATAAACATATAGCCATTCATACCGAGGCTGTACTAGGGCTATGGGTCTTTCTCCTCTGGGCGACCACACCTTTCTCAGTATGGGCTTGAGACCCACCCTATGCTCATCAAAAAACCAGACTTCTATTTGGGCTTGGGGATGTTTCTGTTGCAGTTGTTTAACTTTGAGGGGCAACTGTTGTTTAAATTCCTCCTGGGCTTGTTCATCCCCCTGTCGATGCTTCGGTCTTGGCCTTTGCCAGGAGTGATTGCACTTTTTTAGATAATCCCACCCTCTTTGATTGGCAACTTTTGGCCGCCTGGTTTCTTTTTCTATCCACCTCGCTACTTTTGGCCCAGTCCAAATTCCTCCATCTGCGGGTCTTGAGCGCAGTTGGGCGACTAACTTTTGCAGTTGTTGCTCATTTAATAATGGCGCTTTTCCTCGCAGATGTTTCTGGGCTTTTTTCCGCTGATTTTTAACTCCTTCGGCTCCTAGCTCGTTATATCTTTTAATCATCTTTTTGGCGTATTGGTAATCTAGTCCTACGGCTAGGGCACTGTTTTTGATTGTCCATCCTATAGCTACGAGCCAGATGACGTGCCATCTCCTTGCTTCCACTGGGTCTTGACTTGTTATATACTTTTGTTTCAGTTCATCTTCTTTGAGATGATTGGCTAGATGCGCTTTTCTGGGCATTGCTTTTTACTTTTTTGCCGGACTGAATTATAAGTACCTTATCATAAACGGATTTGGTATTAATAGTTCAAGCAGCCGAAAACCCAAGAGAAAAGCAACGAAGAGACTGAGAATCCCAAGTTTAGGCGTGGCACAAGTAGGCAAAAGTGGAAAAAAAGAATATTTGTGAGCT